>JBGFRR010000065.1:0-6869 GCA_041695045.1 Bacteroidota bacterium | reverse complement strand
TTCACATCGGAGAAGTCGACCGCATAGTGCTGATGATTCGCAAAGACGTCTGCAATATTCACGCGAAAGGGCTGGAGCATCTGGTGTTCGCCGTTGAGGAAATCGACCGTCTCACGGAGCGTTTCCATCGGATAGACATTCATACCGTCAACCAGCGATGCTTCGTGCGCATTCTCCTTCGGCACGATGAGTCCGCGGATTCCTTTCGCACGCGCTTCCACCGCAATGACTAACGCACCATGCACAGGCCGAATGGTTCCGTCGAGTGAAAGCTCACCGATCAATACAAATTGACCGAGAACATCGCCATCGATCTGGCCCGTCGATGCAAGAATACTGACGGCGATAGGAAGGTCGAACGCCGATCCTTCTTTCTTCAGGTCTGCCGGCGCAAGGTTGACCGTGACACGGCCTTTGGGGAAACGGAAGGAGGAATTCTTGATTGCGGCGGTAACGCGCTCACTGCTTTCCTTGACAGCGCTGTCCGGAAGACCGACGATGGTTACACGCGGGAGGCCGGAATCGGTGTGTGTTTCGACTTCAACGAGATAGGCGTTGACCCCGAATGTTGCGGCACTCAGGACGTGCGAGAACATGAGGGTGAAGTGGTTTTCAGAGTTTTGTTCCTGTGGGCGTCATCTTTGGTCGGGCCTCGGAAAAGAGTGCGCCCCGTATTAACGGTACTTGCGGAGAAACTCCAAACGGTCATGGAGCTTCTCGGCAGAAATGAGGAGCTTATCTTTCCCAAAGATGGCCTCTTCCTGACTTGTAAACGCGAGCTCGTACTCCTGACTCATCACAATCGCTTCTTCAGGGCACACTTCTTCACAGAAGCCGCAGAAGATGCATCGCACCATGTTGATCTCGAATTTCACCGGATAGCGCTCTTTCTCAAGCTCGGTTTCCGCGGCCTGCACTTCGATAGCAAGCGAGGGGCACACACGAGAGCAGAGACCGCAGGCAACACAACGCTCGACGCCATTCTCTTCAACAAGAACCGGTCGGCCACGAAACGACGGCGGCGGGTTGAACTTCTCTTCCGGATAGTGTGTCGTCACCTTTGGCTGAAAGATGTGGGAAATCGTCAAGCGCATCCCGCGAAGGATTTCGGGGATGTATAATTGCTGCCAAAAAGTGAGGTCTTTTTTTCGTACGATTTTACTGTGCTGCATCATGCTCGTTTTCTACAAGTAAGGGATAACGACAAGTACAATGCCGGTCGCGACAATGTTCACCAACGCGATGGGTAGCAGTACTTTCCAGCCAAGATCCATAAGCTGGTCGTATCGAAAACGCGGTAACGTCCAACGGATAACAATGAAAAACAAGAGCACAAACGAAACCTTCATCGCGAAGGCACCGACTTGAAGAAGGCTTGTCCAGAATGCACTCAAGCCGAGATACTCTAAATACGGAAAATGCCATCCGCCGAGGAAGAGGGTAGTGATAATGGCGCTGGCCGTAATCATGTTCGCGTATTCAGCAAGGAAGAACAGACCGAATTTGAGCCCTGTATACTCGGTGTGATAGCCGCCGACCAACTCCGGTTCCGCTTCCGGAAGGTCGAACGGAAGGCGGTTCGTCTCCGCAAACGCTGCGACGGTGAAAATCAGGAACGCAACCGGCTGAAGGAGCGCATTCCACGCCGGCAGCCACCCGCCAATGTATGTCGCTTGCTGCAGCACAATCTGATCAAGTCGCAGCGTACCGGAGATCATGATAACACTGATGATCGCTAGGCCCATTGAAAGCTCATAGCTGATGAGCTGTGCTGCTGAGCGGAGACTTCCCAAGAGAGAGTACTTGTTGTTCGATGACCATCCGGCCAACGTGATTCCGTAAACCCCAAGCGATGTCATAGCAAGGAGATACAGAATCCCTACATTGACGTCGGCAATGATGAGTTTGATTTCACGGCCGAAGATCTCGATGGTATCGCCAAACGGAACGACCGCGAACGTGCTGAGCGCAACACCGATGGAGATGATGGGCGCGAGGTCATGGATAGGCTTGGTGGCATTCTTGGGGACAATGTCCTCTTTCATCAAGAGCTTCACCACGTCGGCAATGGATTGCAGAAGGCCGTACGGGCCGACGCGATTCGGACCGACGCGGTCTTGAATGAAAGCACTCACTCTCCGCTCCATCCATACGAGCACAACAACGACATTCAGAACCGTCAGAATGAACAACGCGATTTTAATTGCTGCAATCCAGATATCCATAGAGTGGGTACCTATGCCGGAACCGTTGTCCCAACTTTGGCTTTTGCGCTTTGTAACGGCATGCCCGGGCTGCCGACCATTCTGTAGGATAATCCCTTCAACACGGGAATCTTCTCGCTCATCTCCTTAAAGACATCTTCAGCCGAGTTGTATCGACGCTTCGCTCCCAATGCAGATGCAACGGCAGCAGCGATGCGCCATGAAGGCCGTGCGTCTTTCTTCACGGGTTTACCCCACCGGTCGTTCGGCGCGGCGAATGTATCCCAGCGGCTCATAGTGAACCCATCGAGGGCGCGATCCTGCTCAAGCGTTGCCACGGCCGGCCTGATTCGTTGAACCCTGCCCTGAAAATTCACAAACGTTCCGTTCTTTTCCGCCCATGTTGAACATGAGAGGACGATGTCGGCGCGGTCGGTTGTTGCCGTCCGTAACGGTGAGTGGGCGATGAGAAGTTCGAGTTTGTCCAACACCTTCGCAAATTCAGGAAGCGCGGCAATATCCTCTTCCATAACGTACAATGCCTTAATCGCCCCCGATGTTATTCCATGAAGAATTTCGGCAAGGGTCGGAGGTTGAGCTGCGGCGCCAACGATTGTCGCCCCGGTGTTGTTCGGCGTTTTGTCTGCGCGAATCAAGAGGTTGTCTTCATCCCCTTTGAGGGTATGGGGTACAACATCCACCAACTTCGTCCCGATGACGTCCCGCATGAGCTTGGCAAAGAGATAATTGTCCTCGTTCGTAGCCGACAAAGACGCAATACCGGCCACCTCGCTTTTCTTGTACGACTTTAACGAAGAAGCCGCGGCCGCGATCGCTTCATCCCATCCCACGCGCATGAGCGTTCCCCCCTTGCGAACCATTGGGCCGTCCAAACGCTCTGGGCTGTTGACGTACTTAAAGGTATTCAAACGCCCGTGATCGCACATCCAGTAGGAGTTGACATCCTCGTTGAGGCGAGGAGTGAGCCGAAGAATCTCGTTGTTCCGTACCCACACATTGATATTGCAGCCCCGCGCACAGCCGGTGCACACACTTTCTGTTGCGGACATTTCCCAGACGCGAGCTTTGAAGCGAAAATCCTTACTCGTCAAAGCCCCAACGGGGCAGAGGTCGATGACATTCATGGAGTAGGGATTGTCAAGTTGCGTGCCGGGGAAGGTGGTGAGGACCACATGGTCGCCACGTTCCGTGAAGGTTAAGACATTCTGGCCGGCAATCTCATCCGAAAATCGCACGCAGCGCGAGCACATGATGCAGCGTTCAACATCCAACACGACGTGCGGCCCGAGGTCCACACGCTTGGGCTTGTGAATTTTGTCTTCCTCGAAGCGACTGTAGCCAACACTATACTTATAGGAATAGTCCTGGAGCTTACACTCCCCCGCCTCATCGCAAATCGGGCAGTCGAGCGGATGGTTGATGAGGAGAAACTCCATCACCGCTTCGCGCGCGTTGATGACGCGGTCGCTTGCGGTGCGCACAACCATGCCGTCGGCGACCTGCGTTGCACAGGCGATGGCCAACTTGGGCATCTTCTCAATTTCCACAAGGCAGATGCGGCAGTTGCCGGCGATGGAGAGTTTTGGATGGTAACAGAAGTGCGGAACCTCGATGCCCTGCTGTTCAGCGGCCTGCAGGACGGTGAGTTTCGGGTCTACGTCGAATTCTTTACCGTCGATCGTAATTTTGGCCATTCAAAACCATTGAAAGGAGGTTGGCTATTGAGATTGGTACGCTTTGAGCGCGTTTTTAAGAATCTGCTGCGAGCGGCGGAGGCTCTCGGCGTTGAGCGTGAAGGCAAGCCGAACCTCTGTCAGTCCTTTGCCGGGCGTCCCGTAGAAACCCTGTGCCGGCGCAAGCAAGACGGTTTCCCTGTTCTCTTCATACTCTTCGATAAGCCAACGTGAGAAGTCTTCGGTGTCGTCAACCGGCAGCCCGATGACGATATAGAACGCTCCTTCGGGTTTGTAGAACGTAACGCCGGCAATCTCCTTGAGTTCCTCGTACACCACGTCGCGCCGTTTTCTGAATTCCTCGACGATGGGTTTTGTGAATTGTTCAGGAGAGTTCAAGAGCGGTACGAGCGCGAGTTGCTCCATGGTTGCAACTGAGAGTCGCGCCATAGCGAACTTAAACGCTGCCTGAACCACATCCGCGTTGTGGCTGGCGAGCAATCCGACCCTTGCTCCGCACACGTTGAAGCGCTTCGAGCAGCTGTCGAGCAAAATGGAGCGGTCGGCAATCTCCGGAAAATCCATCACGCTGACAAACGGCGTGTCATAGGAAAATTCCCGATACACTTCGTCCGACATGAGAAAGAGATTGTGTCGCCGGCAGAGCGTGACGAGCCGCTGGATTTCTTCGCGCGAATACACGGTGCCGGTAGGGTTACCGGGACTGCAAATCAGGATCGCTTTCGTGCGCTCTGTAATGTGTGCTTCGATCTCTTCGATTGACGGCAGATGGAAACCGTTATGGATCGAGAGTGAAATTGGCCGAAGCGTCACATTGGCGATTGAAGCAAAACCGTTGTAGTTGGTGTAATACGGCTCGAAGACAATGATCTCATCATGGGTATCGCAGACGGCGCACATCGCAAAGATGATGGCTTCTGACCCGCCTGATGTTACAATCATCTCGTTCTCGTCGAACTCGATGCCGTTGTGCTTCAAATAGGTCTTCCATGCCGCGAGAGCTTCCGGAAGGCCGTTCGAGGGCGCATAGGAAAGCGTCCGCAGACCGAGTGATGAAATCGCTTCGAAGACGGCAGAGGGCGTTGGGAGATCCGGCTGGCCAATGTTGAGATGATATACCGTGATGCCCTGTCTCTTCCGAGCCTCAGCTATGGCAGCAAGTTTGCGGATGGGAGACGATTGCATCGAGCGGGCTCGTTCGGAGATGCCAATCTCTTGACGAGCAAACGCTTCCGCGAGTGCTTCTGCTTTCATCGAGTCAATGGCCATAAGGCTGCTTCTTGCGCATGGGATTCCGATAGTTGCGCGTGCTGACCGTTCGGGGTAAAGACAACCTTGGAGAATTCGTCGACATCAAAAAGCTGCTGCGCTAATTCCTGGATGTCCTCGCGCGTCACGGCGTCAATCTGTTTGATGATGGAATCGAGCGAATTCAGTTCGTTAAAGTACAGTTCGGAAGTTCCCAAACGCATCATCCGATTCGACATACTCTCTAAACTCAGCATCATGCTGCCTTTGAGCTGTGCCTTCGTGCGTTCCAACTCTGCCCTCCCGACAGGCGTGCGTTTGAGCTTTTCGAGTTCTTTCACAATAAGTTCTGTAGCGGCATCCACGTGCTGTCGGTCTGTACCCACGTATGCGGCAAACGTTCCGGCGTCGCTCATCAAGTTTGCATAACTATAGACGGAGTAGGCAAAGCCGTATTTCTCCCGGATGTTCTGAAAGAGCCGCGAACTCATCCCCTCCCCTAACAACGAATTGAGCGTCAACATGGTGTAGCGGTATTTGCTCCGCACACCGAAGATTGCTCTGCCCAGACACACATGTGCTTGTTGAATGGGCCGGGGATATTCTTGCCGAGCGGCACGCTGCGGATGCGGTTTGGAGCATCCGGGAATATTTTGACTTGCGGGAGTATCGGCTACGTAGCGCATCACAAGGCCGACAAGTCGCTGGTGCGAGATGTTGCCGGCAGCAGCGACAACGATACGGTTCGACCCGTAGAATCGACGCCTGTAGGATTCAAGCTCGGCCCGCGTTAGCCGTCGAAGGTTCGTTTCTGTGCCGATGACCGGAAAACCGAGCGGATGGTCGCCGAAGACAGCTTTCTCAAAGTAGTCGTGGATAATGTCATCAGCATCATCTTCGGCGTTCCGCAACTCTTCGATGATGACCCCGCGCTCTTTCTCAAGTTCCTTCTCGGGAAACGTTGGGTGGAGGACGATATCAGCAATAACGTCGAGGGCGAGCTCCGCATGTTCATCAAGGACGCGAGCGTAGTAGCACGTGTGCTCTTTGCTCGTGAAGGCGTTCAGATAGCCGCCGACCGATTCAACGCTCCGGGCAATCTCCCGCACAGTGCGATGCGTTGTGCCCTTGAACACCATGTGCTCGATAAAATGCGAGATGCCGTTGTTCGCGGCATCCTCATACCGTGAACCAACTTCGAGCCACACCCCAACGCTCACCGACCGGACGTGCGGAAGCTCTTCTGAAACAACTCGAATGCCGTTGGGCAAAACAGTCTTCTGATAGCGGGCCTGGAGCTTCGCCCCTACCGAAGTTGTGAGCCGTTGGGTAATCGTTCGTCTGGAAACTCGATGTGTCTGGCGTTTCGATTTCACTGTGCTTGAAGTCGTTGCTCGAAGTGAAAAAATTGCAATAAGATAGACCTTTTTCGATGGAGAGTCAAGAAAGGCCGGGAGACCTTAATTCCGATATAGCAGGGGATTTCAGTCGCACCATGGATCTCTTGCGGCAGTGCTCACCTCACACCTGTTTGCTCCCCACCGACCGTCACCAACTGTTCGTTATCATCTGATTTTTCACCCAATGGGTGAACAGTCGTTCAGGGCCGCGGCGCCGCTTTTCTTTTGCGCAAAAGTCCCGTTCTTTGGGATTCCGCCTTAGCAGGATTCAAAGAGCGGAAAAAAGCGGCAGAAAAGTCCCG
>JBGFRR010000027.1:0-6940 GCA_041695045.1 Bacteroidota bacterium | reverse complement strand
CTCACGACATATTGTTGGCGAATGGTATGCTCCAAGGCATTTCCGCGCGCAATTGTTTTTGGACAATGGTTGATTCTGTCGTGAATGTAGGAGAAACGGTCATTGTTACATTGCAAGATCCGCCCCTGCGGGTGTTAGTTACTCCGGAAGCAGTTGCATCGCTGGGTATCAAGCCCGGAACGAAAATTGTCGCAATCATCAAGGCGACATCCATCACGTATTTGGGAAGATAAACAGAAATCGTAACGTAACTACTCAGCAGAAAAAAACTTAAAACATTACCACAGATTCACTGATTATGGTAGCACAGTCGACAAACGCTGTTCCTTTTCAATCCTTTGTCTGTAGATAGTGTTGTGCCTGTTGGGAGCACTTGCAGTAACCTAATGACACTCCTCACCAAAGGGAGAACAGAATTTTTTTTCCAAAATCTAATCTGTGAATCTGTGGTTTGAGTTGTTCACTGAGTAGTTACGTTCTTCGTAACCTTGGTAATCGTGAAAGCTGCACCGCAAAACATGGAATATCATGAACTATGAAACCATCGCAAACCGGTTGTTAGAATCTGCCATGCGTGCCGGAGCGGAAGAAGCGGACGTGTACCTGTCGGAGGGTCGGGAGTTTGAGGCAACGCTTCGGGCCGGCGACATCGAGGTGCTCAAGCAAGCCCGCTCCAAAGGCGTCGGTCTCCGTGTGCTCGCCGATAAACGGCTGGGCTTTACGCACTCAACAGACCTTTCCGATGAAACGCTAAGACGGATGGTTGAGGAAAGCGTAGCGATGGCGCGTCGTGCAACGCGGGATGAGTTCCTCGGCATTCCCGACCCTCCCTCGGCGACGGCTCACACCAACCTTGACCTTGCCGACGCGTCGTTGGGGTCAATCGCCACTGAGCAGAAGATCGGGTTTGCGCGTGAGATGGAAGAGGCGGCGCTCGCGCACGACCCTCGTGTAAAGGTTGTTGAAGGAGCAACGGTCAGCGACGGCGAAGAGCATGTGTTCATCGCCAATTCCAAAGGCTTCTCCGGCGCGTATCGATCGACGGCCACCGTGCTCTCGTGTTCTGTCGTGGCCGAGCAGAACGGCAAGCGCGAGGTGAACCATTGGTATTCGAGTAAACGTCATATGGCCGACCATCCTCCGGCCGCTACGATTGGGGAACAAGCAGCCGAGCGCGCCGTGGGGATGTTGAATGCGCGCAAAGTGCAGTCGGGTTCGTATCCCGTTGTGTTGCATCCTCATATGGCGGCATCGTTACTAGGCGCTGTTGCCGGCGCACTCAACGGCGAGTCGGTGTACCGGAAGATGTCGTTCTTGACCGACAAGCTCGGCGAGCGAGTCGCATCCGAGCATGTTACCATTGTTGATGATGGACTTCTTCCGCGCGGTTTCGGCTCACGTCCGTTCGATGCGGAGGGGACGCCCACCGAAAGAAAGGTCGTGGTAGATCGCGGCGTGCTGCAAACGTATCTGTATGACTCCTACACGGCGCGAAAAGTCCAGCGCTCATCGACAGGCAACGCGGTGCGCGGGTATGCTTCCGCACCGCACATTCGGCACCTCAATATCTTCATTCAACCCGGACCGCACGATCCGGAACATATCATCCGAAGCGTTGACCGCGGGTTCTATGTAACCGGTATGATCGGCTTCGGAGTGGACACGGTAACAGGTCGTTTCTCCCGCGGCGCAAGCGGGTTGTGGATCGAGCAAGGAGAATGTATATTTCCTGTCCATGAAGTTACGATTGCCGGCAGCCTGCTGGAGATGTTCCAGAACGTCCGGATGGTCGGCAACGACCTCGAATTCAACGGCTCGATCGCATCCCCTACGCTGCGCATCGACGGGATGACGCTTGCAGGATTGTAACGGAAACAGCACACGATGATGTGAATGAAAAGACCACACGATCGATGAACCTGAGCCCACGCGAAAATTCGGAATCCATCAGCCCGGAAGAGTTTCCTGACCGTCTTCACGCGCTGCAACAACTCGGAAGCCGCATCGAACTCTTGAGTGATATTGCCGTTCGCATCAACGCTACGCGGTCGATGCCGGACTTGTTAGATGTGCTCCGCTCCCAGGCGAAACGGCTGCTTCCCGGCGAATGGGTCTTTCTCGCACTTATTGCCGAGCAACGAAAGCAGTATGACCTGCACGTGCTCTCTGTTCCGTCTGGAGACCCGCCACCCGTTCTTTCGTACGGCGTGTCGGAAGGCGTCGTCGGCTGGTCCATCTCGAATCGCTCGGCTGTTGCCATGAACTGCACGTCGATTCCCGTTCGGTGTTCGAAGGCGGAAGAAGAGGCCAAGCAAGAGGGCATGAAGACGATGCTGCTCGTGCCGCTGAAAATCGACGGAGCGGTTGTTGGGGCGCTCGGCTTCGGTTCCGTCATCGAGAATCTGTACGAAGATGCCGATATCTGGATCGCACAGTTGTTAGGACTGCAGATTGCCCTGGCGCTGAAAAATTCCCGCACACTCATCAACGCCAACAAGCGGATGGTGCAGCTTGAACTGGTGAATCAGATTGCTCGCCAACTCACCGGCACACTGGACGTCGCCATGCTCTTGCAATCGGCGGCAGACCAGCTGCATAAACAATTTCACTACTTCGATGTAACAATCTTCTTGGTAGACCGGGAACGGGGCGAACTCGCCCTCGCGGCGCAATCCGGCCAGTACAGCGATTTTCTTCCCCCCGACTATCGTCAGAAAATTGGCCAGGGTATCATCGGTACGGTTGCGAAGGAGGGACGCTACATTCTTGCAAACGACGTTACGAAAGAACCGCGATACATGACCTACATGTATCAGTACACGAATTCCGAGTTGGCGATCCCGATTCTGGTTGAAGGAGAAGTTGTCGGCGTGTTAAATGTGGAGGATTCAAAGCTCAACGCGTTTGACGACACCGATGTGCTTGTGCTCTCAACGCTGTGCGACCAGCTCAGTTCGGCGCTGCGCAACGCACGGCTGTTTGAAGAAATCCAGCGCACGAATGAACGGCTCGTCGAATTAGACAAATTGAAAACGGAATTCGTCAGCATCGTGTCGCACGATTTTCGTACGCCGCTTTCCACCATTATGCTGGCAGCCAAGTCGCTGCTTCGAAAAGGAGAGCCGGTCTCGGAAAAACATTTGCGCGATTATCTCAGCATTATCGTCGACCAAGCGGGCAAGCTGAGCCGCTTGGCCGAGGATACTTTGTCGATCGCCAAAATTGAGTCGGGACAGCTCAACTATGTGTTCAAGGTCGTCAACGTGGAGTCGGTTATCCGCGAAGCGGCCTCGATGGTGAAAATGTCAGCGCGGCACAGGTTAGAGCACGCCGTCGACCTTGACGCGTCCTACGTTCGCGGAGATCAGAACAAGCTCCGGCAAGTCTTGCAAAACCTCGTCTCCAACGCAGTCAAATATTCTCCCAACGGCGGCTTGATCACCGTGCAAGCGACGGCGGACAAGCGCAATCCCGACGAAGTTCTGTTTTCCGTTTCCGACCAGGGAATTGGGATCGCCCCCGAACACATCGGCAAACTGTTCGGTAAGTATGAGCGTCTGGAGTCGGAGACGACGAAGGAGATTCAGGGAAGCGGTCTCGGCTTGTGGATTTGCCGTGAGATTATCAAGGTACACGGTGGAGAAATCTGGGTGGAAAGCGAACCGGGCCGTGGAAGCACCTTCAAATTCACCGTCAAACGTGGTGAGAGCACCAGCTGATTAATCCGCTGTCGATTCTTCTTCGATCCTCCTTTCGAATTAGCTTGCCCCCGCACACCGCATTGCGTATCTTCGTATTGCATCTCGTTGGAATACTTCATCCAATACTCTAGGAGGTCGCTATGTTGTTCATCTTCAGTCTTTTTGTAGCGGGCCTTGCCGCACTCGCATGGCAAGCGGCCCGGAAACGAGCTCAGTTCAATTTGATGTACCGCAGCTCCGCCAACCTCGCCCTCGCTGTGATGGTGTTGTTTATCGCCGTTGCGATCTCACAATTCTTCACAGTGGTGCCGGCAGGACACGTCGGCGTGGTGGATTTCTTCGGCGTTGTATCGGATAACACGTTGAAGGCGGGCATCAATGCCGTGAATCCGATGGCGCGTGTGGTCAAGTTTTCAGTGAAGACGCAAGAGATTAAGGAGACCCTGGATGTGCCGTCGCGGGAAGGGCTCACCGTCCAGCTGGAAGTGAGTGCGCTGTTCCACTTGAATCCCGAAAAGGCGGCGGATGTGTACAAGACCATCGGAGAAAACTACGTGCAGATTATTCTCGAACCCCAGTTCCGGTCTGTGGTGCGCGGCGCGACGGCAGCGTACGAAGCCCGAGCGCTCTACACCTCGGATCGAGAGCTGCTCGCGCAGGCAATCCAGACGGAGATCGAGAAGCTCGTTGCTCCGCGAGGCATCACGGTTGAGGCAACGCCGCTTCGGCGCGTTGGCCTGCCGCCCGGCTTAATGGCCGCGATTGAGGAGAAACTGCGCGCGGAACAGGAGAGCCACCGGATGGAGTTTGTCCTTGCGCGCGAAAAACAGGAAGCCGAGCGCAAACGCATCGAGGCACAGGGCATTGCTGATTTTCAGAACATCGTTGCCCGCGGGATTAGTGAGCAACTCTTGCGGTGGAAAGGAATTGAAGCGACGGAAAAGTTAGCCGGCTCGGCAAACTCCAAAATTGTCGTCATCGGCTCTGGGCGGGACGGCCTGCCGTTGATTCTCAACACACAATAGAACATCAGTCGGAATGCAACGATGGGACGCTCCCGCGTCCAATAATAACGCAGAGCGAAGCTGAAAGTATGCTTCTGGCGAGAGTCCGATAATCCATCGGTCGTGCCACTACTTCCGTACTCGTCCTACCCACCACACTACAACAGCCATGACGAGCCCCGGATACATCGGCTCGATACCGAAGATGTATTCGGGTGCATCGGCCGATCCCCTCAACACGCCGTAGAGGAAACTGCCGGTTGATGTTAGCCAACCGAGCAGCATCGCGAGAAACGCATCGCTCGCTCGCATTCGCAGCGCAGGGAAGTACCCTGCGATAACGGGCAGCAGCAGCCCCGGAATGATGCACGTCCCAATCGTATACCAAATGCTCACGACGGATGGGACCAACAATGCCAACGCTATCGCGACAAGAGCGGAAATGATGAGCCCAATCTGAGTCCACCGCTTGACCAGCGGTGAATCATCCGACAGGCGATACCATCGCCCCACAAGATCCTTCCCAATCGTTGATGCCGAAATGAACGTGAGGCTGCTCAACGTTGACATGATGGTTGCCAACAAACCGACGAAGAACAATCCCTTCGCGACAGACGGGAGTGTTATCTCCGCGAGCATCGGGTATGCGAACAGCGGCTCATGTAGGTCCGGTAATGCTGCGCGTGCGTAAAGTCCCGTCATACTCGTGAGGAAATCGAAACAACACCAGAAGCCGATGGAAAGGAGAATACCCCTGCGCGCTGTTCGTCCGTCCTTTGCGGCGTAACACCGTTGGTGGAAGGCCGGGTCGACGAGCGTCCAGAGCGCGATGAAGAACCAGACGGCGATATATTGCCATGAGTTGCCGCCGTGCCATGTGAGGTGGAGCGGCGGAACGTTTGCCGAAAGGAACTCCAGCCCGCCGAACCTACTGTAGGCGAAGGGGAGGAGTAACCCAAACCCGACAAACATGAACACAAACTGGAGCATGTTCACCCACACACCGGAGCGAAACCCGCCTGCATAGAAGTAGCACACGGTGAGAAACGTGCTGATGAGAACACTCGGCGCCAGGCCGACCCCGACGGCCAGTTGAAAGAGAATGCCGAGCATCAGCACGTAGGCCGCGGGTGTAACGAGGATGAATGTCATCACGCCGCCGAGGAGAGCAGTCTTGCGGTCGTACTCGGCTTCGAGTTTGTCGGGGATGGTAAAGAAGTTTGTGGTTCGCACGCGCACCGCAAACAGCAGCGCAAACAGCAACGCGAAGATGTAATAGGGCACCCCAAAGACGATCCAGTTCGAGATGCCGTATGTGTAAGAGAATTCACCGACCCCTAAAATCCCCCCATACCATGTTGAGACGAGTGTTGCGACGAACATCGGGAGGGTGAGCGTCCGGCCAGCGAGCAGAAAGTCCTCGGTGTGGGCCTGCTGTTTCCGAGACGCGCGAAAGCCAACGAAGACAACGGCGGCGAAGTAGAGAAGAATCAAGAGCAAATCAACCGGCGAGAGGGAAACGGAGGGAGGATTCATCGACGCGAGGGGAAATGTTTGTAGAGCAGGAGATTCCCTTTTTTCACTTTGATGATAACAGGATTGGAGACAACGACATTACTTATTCCCTCGCGCACACCAAGCTCGAGCGCCTCGTTCTCCAGCGCGTACTCAAGGCCCTTTGTTGTAATCCCCTCGCAGCGTGAGAGCGGGAGCAACGAGACCGCCGTGTGCAATGGCGCCTCGAAGCTGTATTCTCGCCCGACGTACACCATCTGGCCCACATCATCAACCATGGTTATTACGGCATCGGGAAAGAATTTCGGGAGAACGCCGAGGTTGCCGATGGTATGGTCAAGCCGTTTCCCCGTTGCAGCGACGACCACGATGTGGTCGTACTTCTGGTCAATCACCCATGTGATAGCTTTTTCGAGGTCCGTCGAGTTGTCGTCGATGGTCTGATGCATCGGCACATGCTGAAACCGCACGCGCGTCTCGGCGTGGATCGAGTCAAGGTCGCCGACAATCGCATCGGGCTTGAGCTTCAACGACGCAGCGATGTTGGCCCCACCGTCGGCGCAGACGAAGAGCGACGACGCGCGCAATAACTCTTGCAAAAGGCTCTTGCGCGGCGGATGGCCGTTGGCGAGTATCAGGGCTTGTTTACGCACTGTGATGCGCTTCTATTCTCTGTTTGAATTGTTGTGCTGTTGTGCGCGGGTCAGAGGCTTTGAGAAT
>JBGFRR010000029.1:0-6945 GCA_041695045.1 Bacteroidota bacterium | reverse complement strand
TACAACAAAGAGACGCTCGTGCCGTGGAGAACGCTCACAGGCCGTCAGCATTTCTATCTCGACCATCCCGGCTATCTGCAGTTCGGCGAGCATCTGCCGACCTACAAACCAAAGCCGCGTCCGACCGAGTATGCCGACCTGCGCTTCAGCAAGGAAGTCGGCAAAACAAAGATGCTGAACTATCTTACGCCGCACGGCAAATGGCACATCCACTCTACTTACGGCGATAATCACCGGATGACGACACTCTCGCGCGGGGTGGAGCCGTTCTGGATGAACGATACAGACGCCGAGGAGCTCGGCATCTTCGATAACGATTGGGTGGAAGTGCACAACGATCACGGCGTGGTGGTGACGCGCGCGGCAGTGAGCGCTCGCATCCCACGCGGCATCTGCATCATTTATCACTCGCCGGAGCGAACGTTTTCCGTGCCGAAATCGCCGCTGCGCAATAACAAGCGGGCAGGCGGACACAACTCGCTCACCCGCACACGACTCAAACCGAACCTGATGATCGGCGGGTACGGACAGTTCACGTACCATTTCAATTACTGGGGGCCGATCGGCTGTAACCGAGACACGCATGTGTTAGTACGAAAGTGTCCTGAACTGGTTTGGTAAGCATACCGAACCCTTGGAAGGTCTTAACTGCTACTCAGTGAAAAAGTCAAACCACAGATTCACAGATTAGATTTTTTTTCGTTCCGACGGTCCACGTTGTGTGTGTCCCGCCGTTCTGTGGCGGGACGCGTCGGAATGCAAAATGGATTGATGGATTAGTGGATTGATGAAGCAAGCATAAACTCAAAACTCGAAACCCGAAACCGGAACCCCAAACCTCAACCCCCAACCCTGGAACCGCTTATGAACGTCCGCTCACAAGTCTCGATGGTCTTTCATCTCGATAAGTGCATCGGCTGCCACACGTGCAGTCTTGCGTGTAAGAATATCTGGACAGACCGGCGCGGGACGGAGTATATGTGGTGGAATAACGTAGAGACAAAGCCCGGCACCGGTTTCCCGACGCAGTGGGAGAACCAGGAGAAGTATCGCGGCGGGTGGCAGAACAACAATGGCAAGCTCGAACTACGGTCGACAAACAAGCGCCGCACGGTGACCGACATTTTCCACAACCCATCGCAGCCGACGATGGATGATTACTACGAGCCGTGGACGTACAAGTACGATGAGCTGTTCAACGCGCCTGAAGGTCCCGACCAACCGACCGCGCGGCCCGTTTCGATGGTGACGGGAGAGTACATCAACATCGAATCTGGTCCAAACTGGGATGATGACCTCGGCGGCTCGCCTGTCTACGCCGAAAACGATCTGAATCTCAAGGGGCTCACTCTCGAGCAACAGCAGCAGCTCTTCGCCATTGAGCGGTTAGTGTTCTTCTACTTTCCGCGCATCTGCAATCACTGCTTGAACCCGAGCTGCGTCGCCTCGTGCCCTTCCGGCGCGCTCTACAAGCGCGGCGAAGACGGCATCGTGCTCATCGACCAGAAGCGCTGCCGCGGCTGGCGCTCCTGCATCGCCGCTTGCCCGTACAAGAAAACATTCTACAACTGGTCGACGGGTAAGTCGGAGAAGTGCGTGCTTTGTTTTCCGCGATTGGAAACGGGACAAGCGCCCGCGTGCTTCCATTCGTGCGTCGGACGGATTCGCTACTTGGGGGTCCTTCTGTATGATGCCGACCGGCTTGAAGAGGTTGCAAAGCTGCCTGATGAAGAGTTGGTGGACGGCCATCGTTCACTCATTCTCAATCCGAACGATCCGGAAGTGATTGCCGCAGCGTTGAAGAACGGCGTCCACGAATCGGTGGTCGAATCTGCCCAGCGGTCTCCGGTCTACAAGTTCGTGAAGGAATGGAAGATCGCTCTTCCGCCGCACATCGAATATCGTACACTGCCGATGTTGTTCTACGTGCCGCCGACGTCGCCGGTGATGGCAAGCAAGACGGACGACACGGTGAGCAGCGTCTCCGATAATTTCTTCCACGATATCGAAGAGGCACGTGTGCCGCTGCAGTTTCTCGCAAATCTCTTTGGTGCAGGACACCAAGCCAAAGTTGTCTACGCACTGAAGAAGCAAAAAGCCGTGCGCATCTATCGCCGCGCAGCGACGGTCGGCGACGTGGACATGAAAACCGCGGAGCGGTTGTTGACGGAAGTTGGCTCCAGTCCCGAGGAAGCCGAAGCCATCTATCGCCTGACGTCGCTCTGCACGTTCGATGACCGCTTTGTTATTCCGCCGATGTACCGGGAAGAAGCGATCGAGATGATGAAAGACCCGCACGAGCATCGGGCAAGCACAGGCTTCGGCTTCGTGCAGAGCCCCGAGAGAGGGCTGTGACGCGTATGACCGTATTCTGAGACGCTCCCGCGTCTGTGTTAGAGCGGCGGAAAAATAGGATGCTGCCGCAGGAGCGGCGAGCGGTTCCGTTCCCACGCGGAGCGTGGGAACGAGGAGAAACGAGATGACGGTATGACGACACTTGACTACACCCGTTTTGCGCAGCTGCTCGCTTATCCCTCGCTACAGTACGGGACGATGGTAAAGGAGCTGGCAAGGAGTTCGACGGACGATCACCTGTTGGCGTTTGCCGCGGCGACCGGTTCGCTCTCAGCGGAAGAGTTCGAAGAGCTTTACACGCGCACATTCGACATCAATCCGATAAGCAGCTTAGAAATCGGCTGGCACCTGTACGGCGAAACGTATGAGCGGGGAAGTTTCCTGGTGAAGATGCGCCAGCTGTTGAAAAGGTTAGAGATACCGGAGTCGACCGAGTTGCCGGATCATCTTTCCCACATCTTGCTCGCGCTCGAGAAGTTAGGCACAAGCAAAGAAGCAGATGAACTGGCAAGCCAGTTTGTCGCTCCCGCTCTGGCGAAAATTCTTGAAGGCTTTAAGGACAAACAGAGCCCCTACGAGCATCTTCTGTTTGCGTTGAAGCATTCCATCGAAGCACGTCATTCTCACGGAGTTGAACCGTATGAGCGATAACCCATTCTTCCTTGACGAGATTCTCTTTGTCGTTCTTCCCTACACGGCATTCGGAATTTTCCTGTTAGTCTCCATCCGCCGCTACATCCGGGAGACGTTTACGTACTCCAGCCTCTCTTCACAGTTTCTTGAAAACCAGCAGCACTTCTGGGGACTCGTGCCGTTCCACTACGGCATCATCGTCGTGCTGCTCGGACACATCATCGGGTTCTTGATTCCGCGTGAAGTGCTTCTTTGGAACAGCCATCCGCTCCGCCTGTATGTACTTGAGATTACCGCGTTCATCTTCGGCGTGCTGACGATGGTTGGCCTCATCAGCATTATCACGCGGCGCGTCACCGTACCGAAAATCAAGATGGTCACGAGTTGGGCGGATTGGGTGCTTTTCGGGATGTTCATCGTTCAGGTCTTCACCGGACTGTACACGGCGGTCTTCCATAGCTGGGGCTCATCGTGGTATGCGGCAACGGCGGTGCCGTATCTCTGGTCGCTCATTCTCTTCAATCCCGATATCGGCGCAATGACCGCAATGCCGTGGATGGTGAAGCTGCACATCATCGGGGCGTACGTCATCATCGCGTTCTTCCCGTTCACACGACTCGTCCACGCACTTGTCGTGCCGAATCCTTATCTCTGGCGCAAGCCGCAAGTCGTACGATGGTATGGGCTTCGCAAAAGCGTTTCAAATAACTAACCGACATCCGCCTCTTTATGCCATTCAAGAAACCGGAACTCAGCGTAGGATAGTGCTTGGAGAAGGAAAAAAATGAATTTTAAACTCTTTCTAAAGTCCGGACACCCGTGGACACTCTTTTGCGCTTTTTTATATTTTGACTTTTGTTTTGCCATATGGGTGCTCAACGGCGCAATGGCTCCGTTCATTAGCCAAGACTTCAACTTAACTCCGGCTCAAAAAGGCTTCATGCTCTCGGTGCCGATTATTACAGGCGCGCTTATGCGTTTTCCCCTGGGATTGCTGGCACAATATATAAGCAGAAGATATGCCGCGATGCTTGAGATGGGGGTAGTTATTGTTGGTCTTGCATGGGGCTATTTTGAGGTTGACTCTTACAACAAGCTTTTGATAATGGGTATCCCTCTGGGACTTGCAGGAGCAAGTTTCGGCGTGGCGCTATCTCTGGGCGGAGGATGGTTTCCTCCGCAGTATAAGGGGCTTGCCATAGGAATCACCGGGGCAGGCAACAGCGGCGCTGTATTGGCAATGCTTTTTGCCCCTCCCCTTGCCATAAAATATGGCTGGCAGAATGTTTATGGTTTTGCAATTATACTAATGCTTATACCTTTCTTTCTGATGTGGTTCGTGGCTAAAGAACCTCCTGACCGTGAAAAGAAGTCGCTTGGAGGATACCTCAAGGTTCTCATTGAAAAGGATGCATGGATATTCAATATTTCCTACATACTCACCTTCGGCGGTTATATAGGATTTACCAATCTTCTACCCACTCTCCTCCATGATGAGTATGGAATTTCCAAGGCGACCATGGGGCAGTGGGCGGCCCCCATAATTCTGATGGCCAGCGTTACACGAATCCTTGGCGGTTTTATAGCCGACAAATTCGGCGGGCTCAATGTGATGACTGCTATATGTGTAATAATGCTCGTGCTATCGCTCATTGCAAGCACAATGCCGCCCCTGCCTGTTATGGTTGTAATCATGTTTTTATTCTTTTGCGCTATGGGCGCAGGTAACGGGGCGACATTCCAGCTCGTTCCTCTCCGCTGGATGACAACCAGCGCCATTGCAATGAGCCTTGTAGGAGAGGTAGGCGCCCTCGGCGGCGGTCTTGTTACCAATTCGGCAGGATTCTCCACACAATACTGGGGTTCTGTTAATGGTGCATTTTTTCTGTGGGCAGCAATAGCGTGCGCCATATTTTTGATGTATGCTGCGGTGAGGAAACGGTGGACCACAACATGGGTTGGCAAAGGAGGGAGGGCATTAACCCAAGAGCAGAAAATGAGCAGAAGGGTTGCAATGTTTGCTAACCACGAATAACAGAAAGGACTAACCATGAACAAACTATTTCTTGCGGTGCTGTTTTTCTCAGGGGGGTTGGTTTTCAGCGATCCAGCCCATGCACAACAGTGCGTGGATTGCCATAAGAAGACAACACCCTATATCGTCTCAGATTGGCAGTTGAGTAAACACAGTCAACATGAGGTGGGTTGTGCGACATGCCACGGCGACCAACACAAGTCGGCGGCAGATGTTGCAAAGGCACAAATACCGACTCTCGAAACGTGCGCGACATGTCATGAGACGCAGGTCAATCAATTCAAAACTGGAAAACACTCCAAGGCATGGGCAGCAATGAAAGCGATGCCGACATTTCACTGGCAGCCGATGGCGCTGACGGAAGGCATGAAGGGGTGCGGCGGGTGTCATAAGATTGGCATGAAGACAGAAGCGGAAATCAAGGACCTGAAAAAAGCAGGTGCCGGTTTCGGCGTTGCGTCGTGCGATGCATGCCATACACGGCACATCTTTTCGGTTCAAGAAGCAAAGCAGCCGCAAGCCTGTCAGACTTGCCATATGGGCTTCGACCACCCACAATGGGAAATGTATTCCTCTTCAAAACATGGCGTGCGGTATTTGTTGAAACAGAACAAAACACTCCCTGAAGCTGTAGCTGCCCCCACGTGTCAAACGTGTCACATGCCGGAGGGCAACCATGCTGTGCGCACAGCTTGGGGATTTCTTGCGGTTCGTCTGCCACTGCCAGAAGACAAACAATGGGCTGCTGATCAGACGACAATTCTCCAAGCTCTTGGTGTATTGGATCCAACCGGCAAACCAACAGGACGCCTTGATGTTGTCAAGGCTGCTGACGTTGCACGATTAACTCAGGAGGATTGGCAGAAAGAACGTGATAAGATGCTGAAGACATGTAATCAATGTCATTCGGCAAACTTTGCCAAGGCAGAACTTGACAAAGGCGACCAGATGATCAAAGAAGCCGATCGCCTTCTTGCTGAGGCAATTCGCATCATTGCTGATCTCTACAAGGATGGTACTCTCCAGAAGCCGAAGAACTATGCGTATGCTTTTCCAGATTTACTGGCGTTCCACGATGCACCTACTGTGATCGAGCAGAAGCTTTTTGTGATGCATCTCGAGCACCGCATGCGAACGTTTCAAGGGACATTTCATGCGAACCCGGACTACGCTTTCTGGTATGGTTGGAGCAAAATGCAGCGTTCCCTCTCTGAAATCAAAGAGATGGCAGCTGATCTGAGAAATAAGCACCGCAAGAAATAAGGGCTGAAAGGAATGCACCACATGTCCTACCTGCAACGTTGGGAACCGGAGAACGAGCAATTCTGGAAGGAAACCGGGAAGAAGATCGCCTGGCGTACGCTGACGATCACGACAGCCACGCTCGTGCTCTCGTTCGCAACGTGGTTTATGATGAGCGCCATTGTGGTGCGTCTTCCGCAAATCGGGTTTCAGTTCGACACGATGCAGCTCTTCTGGCTTGCAGCGATGCCCGGCCTTGCAGGCGGCACGCTGCGTGTCGTTCATACGTTTCTCATTCCCATTTTCGGTACGCGACTGGTTATTACCGTTGCGACATTGCTGAAGCTCATTCCGTGTATCGGAATTGGTCTTGCGGTGATGAATCCGGAAACGCCGTTCTGGTTGTTCCTTGTGCTTGCGTTCTCCGCAGGGTTTGGCGGCGGTGATTTCTCATCGTATATGCCGAGCACGAGTGTGTTCTTCCCCAAGCGGCTACAGGGAACGGCGCTCGGCATTCAGGCAGGCATTGGCAACTTTGGTGTGAGTCTTGCGCAATTCGTGACGCCGTGGATCATCGGCTTTGCGGCGTTCGGTGCACTCGTTGGCGGACCGCAGGTCTTCTCGAGCGGCGGAGTTACGAAAGACATCTGGCTGCAGAACGCGGCCTTCTGGTATGTGCC
>JBGFRR010000091.1:0-38599 GCA_041695045.1 Bacteroidota bacterium | reverse complement strand
CTCTTCCAACCGCTTGACTCACCCAGACAGGTTCATTGGCAGTTACTTTCGTTTGAACATCGCCCCGCAGCGTTGTATATTGATTCCAACTCCCTTCCCATACCACACGAACAGGTCGCTATGTTCAAATCCATTGCCCATATCGGTGTAGCGGTCAAAGACCTCTCCGCCTCGCAAGCGTTGTTTGAGAAACTCTTCGGCAAGCAGCCCGACCACCGCGAGGAGGTGCCCGATCAAAAAGTAGCGACGGCCATGTTTCAGGTCGGAGAAACGGCGATTGAGCTCACGGCTGCAACAAGCCCCGACTCACCCATTGCTCGCTTCATCGAAAAGCGTGGGGAGGGCGTACACCATATTTCGTTCGTAGTGGATGATATCGTTGCGGAGCTCGCCCGGCTCAAGTTGCTCGGCTTCCAGTTGATTGATGAGACGCCCCGCGTCGGTGCAGAGAACTATGCCGTCGCGTTTCTCCATCCTAAATCCACGAACAGTGTGTTGATCGAAATCAGCCAACGGCGCGATGACAAGCACGAACGACACGGCACATGAGGTTCAACTTCGCAGCGGCGAGCTCACGCTGGCCGAGAAGCTCGATGCCTTACCGACCAGTGCCGGCGTGTATCAGTTCAAGAGTGCGGAGGGAAAGGTGCTGTATGTCGGCAAGGCGCAGAACCTTCGTTCCCGCGTCCGGCAGTATTTCTCAGGAGTGCAGAAAGGACGCGCCGGCGATCCCAGGATCGACGCGATGGTTGCAAAAATCGCCGATGTGGAAGTCATCGTCACAGATTCCGAAATCGAAGCGTTGATCCTCGAAGCCAACCTCATCAAGAAGCTCAAGCCCCGCTACAACGTCGTCCTGAAGGATGACAAGAGCTACCCCTACATTGTCATCACCAACGAGCCGTTTCCGCGGGTGTTCGTGACGCGCCGGGTTGTGCGGGACGGCTCGCGCTACTTCGGTCCCTACACCGACGTGAAGACGATGCGCTTTGCCCTCAAGACAGTGCGGAACATTTTCATGATCCGCAGCTGCAACTACGACCTGAATGACGAGACCATTGCAAAGAAAAAATACAAAGTATGTTTAGACTACCACATCAAAAAGTGTGAAGGCCCGTGTGAAGGGTTTGTTTCCCGGCAGGCGTATGGAGCGATGATTGAACAAGTGGCGAGTGTGTTGAAAGGAAGGACGGGTCGAGTCGTTGAAGCGCTGCAGGCGGATATGGAACGCTGCGCGCAGGAGTTGCGGTTTGAGGACGCCGCGCGCTTGCGGGATAGAATCCGGGCGCTGGAGGTGTATACATCAAAGCAGCGTGTGGTGGACGCGAAACAGGTGGATCGGGACATTGTAGCGGTCGCGGCAAAGGGAAACGATGCGAGCGGCGTCATCTTCACAGTGCGGGAGGGGAAGCTCATCGGAAGCCGGAATTTTTATTTTGCGAACGGCGAGGGGCGAAGTGAAACGGAGTTGGTGCAGAGCCTCATTGAGCGGTATTATCTGGAGGAAAGCGACATCCCCGACGAGCTTATCCTCCCTGTTGAGCTTGATGAGCAGCCGCTCTTGGAGTCGTGGCTGGAGACGAGGAGAGGGGGTCCAGTGAAATTCGAAGTGCCACAAGCAGGTGAGAAGGCCAAGCTTGTGGCGATGGTGCGGCGCAATGCCCAGTTCCTGGTCGATGAGCTGGAGATCCAACGGTTGAAACGTGGGGATTACATTCCGCATTCCGTGAAGGCGCTGCAGCGGGACCTTCGACTTGCTTCGCCGCCGAGGAGGATTGAATGTTTCGACATCTCAAACATTCAGGGAAGCGACACGGTTGCATCGATGGTTGTGTTTGTTGACGCGGAGCCGCGCAAGAGCGAATACCGGAAGTTCAAGATTCAATCCGTCATCGGGCCGGACGATTTCGCAAGCATGCGCGAAGTGGTCGCGAGGCGTTACACGCGGCTTATGAATGAGGCGGGCCTGCCCGCCGAACCCCGACAAGTCGGGGTTCTTTGGCAGGCGGGCCTTACTGCCGAAGGCACGCAGGCAGGCGAGTGGCCCGACCTCATTGTGATCGATGGGGGCAAAGGACAACTCTCGGCAGCCCTGGATGCGCTGCGAGGTGTCGGGAATGTCGATGTGCCGGTAATCGGATTGGCAAAGCGATTGGAGGAGGTCTTCGTTCCGGGTCAGCAGGAGTCGGTCATGCTGCCGCGGACATCGTCGGGGCTGCGGCTCTTGCAGCGCATCCGCGATGAGGCACATCGGTTTGCCGTGTCGTACCACCGCGTGAGGCGAACGAAGAGAATCCTGCAGTCGGAGCTCGACCTCGTGAAGGGCATCGGCAAGAAGCGGGCGAAGGAATTGCTTGAAGCGTTCGGGTCGGTGCAAGGAGTGAAGTTTGCGACCGAGGAGCAGCTTGCGGAGATCGTTGGGCCGAAGGTGGCGCAGACGGTCAACGAGCATTTCTCGGAGAGTGAAGAAGAAGCGCGAGGGGAGTAGAACCCATCTCAAAAACCAACAATCGCCGTGAAAGAACGATTGCTGACGTGCAAACCAGAAGAACGCAACGGAGCGCCTTGCCTCCCGCGGTGAAGTTTCGTATATTGATCAAGCCTTATCGGGCGATTAGCTCAGTTGGTTCAGAGCGTACGCTTCACACGCGTAAGGTCGTAGGTTCGAATCCTACATCGCCCACACATTTGGTGGGCAAGTACGGAAGGTCGTAGGCTGAGCGTCGTCTGCGGAGTCCCGCCGTTTCGTGGCGGGATTCCCAGCCCGCCTCAAGTGGTTCTGAATAGGCTGGCGGGGAATCCTCCATCGCCCACACCGAACATGGAACATACGTTCTTTATCATCTTCCTTTAATTCCTATCCAGCGAGGTAGGGAAGGAACGCAAAGCAAGTAGTGAAGTAGCGTAAAAAGTAAGTAGTAAGTAAAACTGGCAAAACCATCTGACTACTCTAATACGTACTACTTACATACTTTCCGAACCGCCTCCTTTCCTATGGGACTGGAGGCGGTGTTGTTTTTGGAGCAACCTGATGAAGACAAGTCGAATCATGGACGCCGCGGCATTCCGCCGCACGGTCAACCGTCTTGCGCACGAAGTTGTGGAGCGGAACAAAGGCGCCGAGCATCTGGCCATTGTGGGTATTCGTACGCGCGGAGAGTATCTCGCACAACGGATTGCCCGAAAGATCGAAGAGATCGAAGGAAAGCCGCTGACCACCGGCGCACTCGATATCACGCTCTACCGCGATGACCTCCGCGGGCGGCTCGACCAGCCGGAACTCAAAAGCACAGAGATTCTCTTCGACATCACCGGCAAGATTATTGTGCTTGTCGATGACGTGCTCTTCACCGGCCGCACGGTCAGGGCTGCTCTCAATGCGTTGATGGATATCGGCAGGCCGGAGCAAATTCAACTGCTTGTGCTGGTCGATCGAGGGCATCGGGAATTACCGATCAAGGCGGATTTCGTCGGCAAGAACATCCCCACCGCACTCATGCAGGAGGTCAAGGTGTTGATGACCGAGGTCGACCGTGAGGATGGCGTACAGCTTGTGGATTCCAATGAATCGGAGGGGACATAAACCATGAAACTCAGCAGTCGGCATCTCCTGGGCCTGGATGGTATGTCGAAGCAAGAGATTCAGCTCATTCTTGACACCGCGGTGTCCTTCAAGGAGGTATTGGAGCGGCCGATCAAAAAAGTACCGCCGCTCCAGGGCAAGACGATAGCGAACATGTTTTTCGAAAGCTCCACGCGCACGCGGCTGTCGTTTGAGCTTGCCGAGCGGCGACTTTCAGCCGATGTGGTCAGCTTCACGACAGCCGGAAGCAGCGTGGCAAAAGGGGAAACGCTGAAAGATACTGCGCGCAATATTGAAGCGATGAAAATTGACATGGTGGTCATTCGACATTCCGCAGCCGGCGCAGCGCATTTTTTGAGCCGCGTCGTTCAAGCAAACGTCATCAACGCCGGCGATGGCTCTCATGAACATCCGACACAAGCCCTGCTCGATATGTTCACGCTGCGAGAAAAACGCGGCTCTCTCGAAGGCCTGCGCGTGTGTATTGTCGGCGACATCCAGCACAGCCGCGTTGCCCGGTCGAACATTTTTGGGTTGAAGACGATGGGTGCCGAAGTCTCGGTATGCGGTCCTCCAACATTGATTCCGCGCGGGATTGCATCGCTTGGCGTCACGGTGTATCATCGGTTGGAAGATGTTATTCCGCAGGTCGATGTGCTGAATGTGCTCCGCATTCAATTAGAGCGGCAGGAGCGAGGATTGTTCCCATCGTTGCGCGAGTATCACCGCTACTTCGGCGTTACAAAAGAAAAAATGGCACGTGCACAGAAGCCGGCCACCATCATGCACCCCGGCCCGATTAATCGCGACGTCGAAATCTCCGCCGACCTTGCCGACGGAGAGCATTCAGTTATTCTCCAGCAAGTCACGAACGGCGTGGCGATCCGCATGGCTGTTCTCTATCTCTTGGGCACGTCACAGTGAAAGGACGTTCATGAAGATTCATCTCAAAGGCGGTCGGCTGATAGACCCAGTCTCAGGCAGCGATGCATCGGTCGATCTCATTATTGTTGACGGGCGCATAGTAAAAATCGGTGCGTCGCTCTCGGCAGATTCTTCCTACGAAGTTATAGACTTACGCGGAAAGTTCGTCGTCCCCGGGTTGATCGACATTCATGTGCATCTCCGTGAACCGGGGTATGAGCACAAGGAGACTATCGAGACAGGATGCGCTGCGGCCGCGGCTGGTGGATATACCGCCGTGTGCTGTATGCCGAACACCAATCCGCCAATCGATGACGAGTCGGTTGCCCGCTACGTGCATGAAACCGGCAAGCGCGTCTGCGACGGCATTGTGGATGTCTTCCCGATCGCGGCGGCGACCAAAGGGCGTGCTGGAGTTGAACTTTCACCCATGGCTGAGCTTGTTGATGCCGGTGCGGTGGCTTTCTCAGACGACGGAAGTCCGGTGATGAGCGCCGAAATCATGCGGCGCGCGCTGGAGTATTCCTCTATGTTCAAGGTTCCCATTATTCAGCATGCCGAGGAAGCAACGATGACCAAAGGAGGGTGCGTGAACGAAGGGGAGGTGGCCACGCGACTTGGTCTCCCCGGCATCCCGCCCATTGCGGAACAACTGATGGTGGAACGCGATCTTGGCCTGCTTCGGTACATTCCCTCCGCGCGGTACCACGTGGCGCACATCAGCACGAAGGGAGCGATTGAAGCGGTCCGGAGAGCGCGAGCCGAGGGCTTGAACGCAACGTGCGAAATCACTCCCCACCACTTCACCCTTACGGATGATGTCGTTGCGAGCTTCGACACGAATACCAAAATGAATCCTCCCCTGCGCACAGCGGACGACGTTGCCGCGGCAAAGGAGGCGCTGCGTGATGGCACGATCGATGTTATCGTAACCGACCACGCACCGCATACCATTGATGAAAAAGAGGTCGAGTTCACCGTCGCTCCCTTTGGTATTGTCGGATTGGAGACAGCCGTCGGTCTCTGCATAACGGAATTGATTGAGCCGAACGTGCTCACCCTGTATCAGCTCATCGAAAAGCTTTCTACCAATCCCCGCCATATTCTTTCTTTGCCACCGATTCTCGTCAAGGAAGGTGAACCGGCAAATCTCACACTGATTGATCCATCCGTCAAGTGGATGGTCGATGTGAATGCTTTCCGGTCAAAGTCCCGTAACTCTCCGTTCCATGGAAAAGTCCTACGGGGCAGAGCAATCGGCATCATCAACAACGGAAAAATCCGCTTGATGCTCTGAGCAACTTCCGTTTACATTACTGAACGTCGGGTCGCGTGAGTAGACACTACAGCCATTTCTATGGCTGGGAATCCTGTAATCTCCGCATCGTGCCAGTGGCACGCTCTTTGTCCCTCTGAAGTGGTAATTCACAGAATCACCGAGGGTGTGCCATGAGAGCCATCATTCTTCTCTTCAGCGTGTTGCTGCTTGGGTGTTCGGATTGGATTGAAGTCGATGGAACGCCTCCCGCTCCGCCTCGAGGATTGCGAGCGCTTGCACTCGATAACACAGTCGAACTGACGTGGCTGCCGAACACCGAGCCGGATGTCGCGGGCTACCGTGTGTGGGTCAGCGGTCGCTTGAACGGTCGCTATGAGATGATCGGTAAAACGACCGGCACGGACTTTATCGACTACGGCGCTCGTAACGGCGGAACCTACTACTACGGCGTAACGGCGTACGATTTCGACGGCAATGAGAGCGACATGAGTCCCGACGTTGTGTACGCTATTCCACGCCCGGAAGGGTACGACGTACGGCTGTCGAACTATCGTACCGATCCGAACAATGCCGGCTATGAGTTTTCAAGCTACTCCATCGGTCCGTATAACGACGACCACACCGATGTGTTCTTCGAATCGTTCAACGGGCGGCACTACCTGAACGTTTGGAACGACACGGATATCCAGGACATGGGATACACACGCTCGTTGGATGAAATCAGAGTAGCCCCGTCCAGTGGCTGGGCGCCATCCCGCTCTGTCGAAGCAATCGTTGGCCATACGTATGTGGTGTGGACATGGGATGATCACTACGCGAAGATTCGCGTGACGGCGGTGAGTGCGAGCCAGGTTCGCTTTGACTGGGCATACCAGACTGTGAAGAGCAATCCGAACCTCAAGCGCACACCTCCGGCCGGAGGGCGTCGCACGATCGCTCAGAACGGTGCGAGTGCATTACAACGTTAGCAAAACTGCGCTGAAGCGGTCCTGGACGAGCGGCACCGTCCTCAAGGGAGCCAATGATGTGGTAGTGGCGCCGCTTCACTATTGATTTTGCTGCTGTTTTCTGATACTTTTTACTGTCATGAAGTTTGTTCTTCTCATATCGATGGTGTGGGTGTTGCAGGCAGCGGGGCAGACGCCGTTCCTGCGCAACCCGGATCGACCATCCCGGTCTGTTCAGACAGAGTCGCCCGGCGTTATGGGGTTACAGAACTCGGAGCTTGTCGAGGTCATGCGGAGCGTCGAGAAGGCCATCGCTGATGGGTCTCCGTCATCGCTTCTGCCGTACTTTGAGGGTCCCGTGTACATCAACATCACCGGCGGGGAACAAGGGTACTTCTCTACGAACCAGGCGATCTCCATCCTTCAGAACTATTTCAACCAGAGAAAACCCATTTCTTTCTTCTTCTCGAATGTCAGTGAGCGTGCGCTAGCTCCGTACGCTACCGGCCGCTTCTCCTTTCTCTGGAAAGGCAATCGGGAGTCGGCTCAAGTCTACGTTGCCTTCTCTCAGCAACGGTCGAGGTGGATTGTGGCCCAGCTGAACATTTACTAAGTGATGTTACGCGCAATTACATGCCGGATGATATTTCACCCCTACCGGGGTTCGTGTCGCGTCTTTTTCCAATCCCTACAAACATCCACTCCTAACGGAGTGCTGTAAATTCAGAAAGCCTCAAAAATATGTTACAGTCCCGTAGGGACGAACTGTTTGTAGCACAGTATGGAAATAGCATTGAAGCCCCGTCAGGGGCGGTATGTCACTTTGCGTAACGTGAGGCAATAACTCACACGATGGACGCTCAGCGATCGTATCAAGCCAACCGTTTACGCCCCGCATGGTGGGGCGTTTTCGTTTGCGTTGTTGCGGCAGCCATAGGATACGGCTTGAGGTTGACGGGGACTTCGTTGCTGACCGCGCGGTGGGAAAGTGAACAAGCCCGGCGTGAACAGGCCATCCGCAACACCGTAACGGAACGATTCCAGCAACGCGTGGAAGAACTGATTCGGGTTGCCGATGGTGTTGTAGGCGACACGATTCTCGAGCGTCACCTTTCCACCCAGACGGTTCCCGGCGCCGTTGCTGCGTTCTCAGCACTGGAACGACACCGCACGCGTGATGATGTCAGCATCGACATCATCGACCCGAACGGCAACATCGTGGTCTGGAGTGGACGCAACATCAGCCAGGGGCGGCGGTGGGACGTCCGGCACGAACAGCCCGATACGGTCGTCCTGTTGTCTCATTCGGACTTACACACGTATCTCTCCGTGATTCTTCCTTTCCCCAAGCGCTTCTTCCTCGTTGTCGCAAGCCGTCCTCTGGAAGTCAACTACCCCATTTCGAACCGATTCGTTGCATCCGCAAGTTTTACCGGCGAGCTTGCTCGTGAACTTGGAAGAGAACTCTCGTTGGTCACGCGTGCCGATCTGGCGTCGACAGATGGTGCGATGCAGATCCCCTTCATAGCGCCGCATGGTGATACGTTAGCGGTTGCCATGACAGCGTTGCCCGGGCTTGAAGCGGCACAGCTTGCGCTCCAATCACAGTACGACTTTTGGATCGCCGTTCTGTTAGTCGTTGCCGCCTTTCTTGTGGGAGTGATCGGTTATCGTGTTTCGAAAGAGTTGGAGCAACCATGGATGGCTGTAAGCCTAACAGTGGGTTCGATCTGGTTTGTCCGTGTTTCCTGGCTTTTCTTCGATTTCCCTTCATCTTTTATGGGAACACTGTTCGACCCCGTTCACTTTGCATCGACCTTTGGATTTGGTCTTGTATCCTCGTTGGGAGAGGCGCTGCTGAGTTGTTTGGCGTTGTTTCTTTCCGCGGCCGCGTTGCAACGCGCAATTACTCCTCGGATGGTCAACCCAGGGTCGACGTTAGCACCGAACGCATTCGCGCGATTCCTCGTCGCACCGCTTTTTCTTGTCTTCCTTCTTGTTGCCGTCCTGATCCTCACACGTTCATACGGAGAGGCGTTAAGGAGTATTGTATTCGATTCGACGATTCAGTTTCATAATCCCACCACATTACTCCCGAGCGGGCTTGTCGCTGTTACCCATATCATCATCGTCCTGCTCTCGGTAACGTTTCTGCTGTTGCTTTCGTTGCTGGTATCGTTTGTTGTCCATCTCGTTCATCGTATCGGCGGCCGGGTTCTTTCATGGCCTGTCGCCTCGTCGCTTATTCTCATCGGTGTGTTGGCCTTGAGACCCGTCGTCGATGGGCTTTTCTCCCATCCGAGATTTCCTCCCTTGTATCCGATCGTTCCAGTTGGTCTTGGGCTGGTCATTGCATATCGCTTTTTGACTCCGTCTGAAAATACTGCCGCTCGAACGTGGGTATCACTCAGAACAGTCGCATGGATGCTTCTCGCAGCCTTCGTTGTTTCATCTCCGCTTCTGGATGACAAGATTCATCAGAAGGATCGCGATCATCAGCAGTTGCTTGCCGATGAACTCCTACGCCCGGTTGATGCGTGGCTCTCGTTCGTGCTGACCGATGCGTTGCGAAGGTCGTCCACGCTGGTTAACGAAGTCTCCCCTGCGACACTCGCCGGCACCGAACGGCGGAGCGACCAGGCGTTCCGTGTGTGGTCGCAAACGCTGTTGGGACGCGAGGGGTACAACTCGGCCGTGATGTTCTACGACGCCGACGGTATCGAGCAAAGTCGATTTGCGGTTGGGATGACCTCATATGAACAGACGGAACTTCTCACTGCGATCTTTGAGGGGGAAGAGGAAATGCTCCAGGTGTTAGAGCGGAGGATTCCGGGCGGGACGATCAAGTATTACGGCATCTGGGGTGCTCTTCGTAATACCGATAATCGCCTTGTCGGAATCGCTGCACTGATGATTGCCGCCAGTCAGCAGGCGCTCTTCCGTGGTGAGGCGCCGGAGCCGCTGCGGGCAAGCACGCGTGAGCCGTTCGACACACACTTTCGCGAATGGAGCGTGGCGGAATACCATGATGGTATTCTTGTAACGACGAACAACGATCAATTGTATCGCGGACTCCCACTCGCCGACAATGTGCGGCAAGCAATTGCCGATGGCACCCTTCGTTCGGTATGGAAGGACGAGGTTCTTAACGGCCAAGCGTACGAAACGCTGTATCTGCCGGATGAATCAAGGCCCGGTGTGATCGCAGCGTTTATGGTTGAGAAGCAGGATGTGCGATGGCATGTCTTCAACCTCGTCAAGACGTTGATGGTGTATCTGGGTGTGCTGCTGGTGTATGTTGTCATCCAACTTGCTCGAGGATGGAAACGACAAGAGGAAACAGGGTTGGGATTTCGCGAGCGACTTATCCTCGCATTCCTGATGCTCGCCGTCATTCCCCTTGTTCTTATCGGATATTACAATAGGCAGTTAGCAACGGAGCGCCTGGAAGAATCGGTGAACCAGCGACTGCGCGATGACCTGACGCTCATCGAACAACGTCTCGCTCAAACCTTGCTGGATGAAGACGACCTCATCTACGGGGTGAGCAATGATTTTTGTGAAACAGTAGCGACGGAATTCCGGGTTGATTTCACAGTCTATCGTCACGGTGTTCTGCATGCAAGCAGTCGGCCCGAGCTGTATCGCACCGCAATCCTCGATACGCGGCTTGCCGGTGATGCGTATGCGAATGTGCTCCTCTTGGGGAGAATCTACTACCGCAGCACCGAACGCGTCGGCGAGGTCGAGTATGCCGTCGGTTATAAGCCGCTTACGATTGGCGGCCGGACGGTGGGAGTCATCAGCGTTCCAACGCTGTATCGCCAGCGCGAGGTTGATCTTGAATTAGCTCGGCTCAATGCCTACATCGTCGGCGTCTATGCACTTGTGCTTGTGCTTATGATGGCAGTGGGGCTCTTCATTGCGCACCGCCTCTCCCGTCCGCTGCGTACACTGACCAAAGCAGCGCGTGAAGTCGGCAGCGGGAACCTCAATGTTAAATTAACGCCCACCTCCTCCGATGAAGTTGGTGAGCTTATGGCGTCGTTTAACGATATGGTGGAGGAACTTCGCACCAGCCGCGAACAGATCGCGCGCATCGAGCGGGAACAGGCGTGGAAAGAAATGGCCAAGCAGGTGGCGCATGAGATCAAGAATCCGCTCACGCCGATGAAGCTTTCCGTTCAGCATCTGCGGCAGGCGTTCCGCGACAAAGTCCCTAACCTTGAAGAAATCGTTGCGCGGGTAACGCAAACAGTGATCGAGCAAGTGGATGTGCTCTCGCGCATCGCCTCGGAGTTTTCCAACTTTGCGCGAATGCCGGAGCCGAGGTTTGAGCGCGTGCACGTTCACGAGCTCTTGCGGGAGACCGTCAGCCTCTTTCGTGAGGTAGAGGGAATTGAATTTCGAACAAATTTTGGCAATACTCATCCCGTCGTCATTGCCGACCCCGACGAACTGCGGCGGGTGTTCATCAATCTCGTCCGCAACAGCGTGCAGGCCATGGATCGCGGAGGGCGGATCACGCTTACCACCGCCGTTGAGGATGGCTTCTGCCGTGTCTCCATCGTCGATACGGGTTACGGAATTCCACCGCATCTCAAAGAGCGCGTGTTCCAACCGAATTTCTCAACGAAAACAGACGGAACCGGATTAGGTCTCGCCATCTGCCGAAGGATCATCGAAGACCTGAACGGCACTATTGAGCTTGACAGCGAAGTTGGAAAGGGAACACGCGTTGTGATTCGACTACCGGTTCAGAAACAATTCGAAACGAAGTCCTCGTGATCATCCGACCTGCCACCTTCTCGCAGTTTCCCGGGCTCCAATGCGTGATGAGCACGCGGCAAGGCGGCGTAAGCCCCGAGCCGTACGGCATGAATATAAGCTTTCGCGTGGGAGACGACCCGTCGCATGTGAGCCGGAACAGGGCTATCTTCTTCAACTGGATTGGGGTAGAGGAGCATCGCGTCGCGTTTGCCGACCAGCAACACTGTGCTGACGTGCGGGTGATCTCCAACCCCGGTCGATACGAGCAGTGCGACGGCCTGGTTACGGCAAACACAAACCTCTGGCTTGCCATGAGCGTTGCGGATTGTGCGCCGGTGTTTCTGTTTGACCCGGCACGTCGCGTGATCGGGGCGTTTCATGTGGGATGGAGGGGAACTGCCGCCTGCATCGTCGAGCGTGGACTCGAAACGATGGTGAAGGAATTCAACACGCGCCCTTCCGAGGTGATAGCATTCATCGGTCCGTGTGCGAACGCGTGTTGTTATACTGTCGGGGAAGATGTTGCGCGACGTTTTTCATCCGAGGCCGTTCAGCGCGTGAATGGTTCGACACGTCTCGATCTCAAACGAGTGAACAAGGAACAGCTTACGGCGATGGGCGTTCGGGGTGATCATGTTGAGGTCAGTGCACACTGCACGATGTGTGAAGCAGAGATGTTTCATTCGTACCGTCGGGATGGGAAAAAATCGGGGCGGATGCTCGGTCTTATCGGCTTAACGGAATAATCTATGTGTGGAATTGTTGGATACATCGGGAAAAAGAGATGTACGCCGCTCTTGATGGAGGGGCTTCGGCGGATGGAGTATCGCGGGTACGACTCCGCCGGTCTCGCTGTCATCCATCAGGGTGAGCTGTTCATCCGGAAGTGCGCTGGCAAGGTACTCGACCTCTCCGAGCAGCTCCGCATGCATCCACTTCCCCCGGCGACGATAGGCATGGGACACACGCGCTGGGCTACGCACGGCGAACCGAACGACACCAACGCTCATCCCCACACGGATTGCACCGGGAAAATCGCTGTCATTCACAACGGTATCATCGAAAACTATCAGGCGATGAAGACGAAGCTCGCTCGCGAAGGACATATCTTCCAGAGCCAAACGGACACGGAGGTCCTCGCTCATCTCATCGAACACATCGCTGCATCCACGAACGACCTCGCAAGTGCCGTCAAGCTGGCCCTCAAAGAAGTGCGTGGGACGTATGGCCTTGTCGTTCTTTCTGTGCGTGAGCCTGAAACGATCGTTGCGGCGCGCATGGGAAGTCCTTTGCTCATCGGTTTAGCTGATGGCGAGACCCTCGTTGCCGCCGATGCCGCGGCCCTCATCGACCACACGCGGCACGTGGTGTACCTTTCGGACGGTGAAGTTGCGGAGGTCACTGCAAACGGTGTTCGAACGACGACCATCGATGATCTCGAGGTGAACAAGGCGGTCGATGAAATCACCTTTGACCTGGCCCACATCGAGCGGGGTGGGTTCGACCATTTCATGATCAAGGAAATCCATGAGCAGCCGGAGACGATTCGCAACGCGATGCGTGGCCGGTTGCTTGTGGAAGAAGGGAATGTCAAGCTCGGCGGTCTGCAACCGATGATGGAGAAGCTGCTTGCGGCACGACGATTTGTGCTGTTGGGCTGCGGCACGTCATGGCATGCTGGATTGGTCGGCGAGTACATGTTTGAGCAAATCGCCAAGATGCCGACGGAAGTTGAATACGCCTCCGAATTTCGCTACCGGAATCCTATCATCTTCCCCGATGATATTGTGTTTGCCATCAGCCAGAGCGGCGAAACGGCAGACACGCTTGCAGCAATGCGGGAAGCGAAAGTTAGAGGCGCCACCGTGCTCGGAATCGTGAACGTGGTTGGAAGCACGATTGCACGCGAATCCGATGGAGGAGTGTACGTCCACGCAGGACCGGAAATCGGTGTCGCGTCGACGAAGGCCTTTACATCGCAACTGACCGTATTGGCGTTGATCGCTCTGATGATCGCTCGTGCACGAGGTATGTCGGCGCATGACGGCGCCGTCCTTGCGCGCGCGTTGGAGAGCTTGCCGGAACAAGCGGAACTGATTCTTCAGTCGGCATCCTCCATTCGTCGCATTGCTGAGGAGTTGAAGGATGCGCAGCATGCGCTGTATCTTGGGCGTGGTGCGAACTTCCCCGTCGCACTGGAGGGAGCGCTGAAGCTGAAAGAGATCTCCTACATTCACGCTGAAGGCTATCCCGCGGCGGAAATGAAGCACGGCCCCATCGCGCTGATCGACGAGCGTATGCCGGTCGTCTTCGTCGTGCCGAAGGATGCCATCTATGAGAAAGTCATCAGCAATCTGCAGGAAGTTCGTGCACGGAAGGGGCGCATCATTGCGATAGCGAACGAGGATGATACGGAAATCGACGCGTTGGCGGAGTATGTGATTCGTGTCCCTCGCACGTATGGATTTTTTGGGCCGATCCTGAACGTCATCCCGTTGCAGTTGTTGTCGTACTACATTGCGGTCGCGAGAGGAACCAATGTTGACCAACCCCGCAATTTGGCGAAGAGCGTAACGGTGGAATAACCGCTTTTGACTTTCTCGGAATACTTACTATCTTGTCCCACCTCTGAACCAATCAATGGAGTGTGCAGTGAGCGCAGAAATCCGATTTCGACCGACAGACTGGGCTCTGATTCTGGGTTCCTCCAGCGGTTTTGGAGGAGCAACGGCGATCGAGCTTGCCCGTCACGGGATGAACATTTGTGGAGTGCATTTTGACCGGGCGGCAACGATGCCCAACGCCGAGCGCATCAAAAACGAGATTGAACAGTGTGGCGTTCAAACGGTTTTTTACAACCTCAATGCCGCCGATCCGCAAAAACGGGCTGAAGTTCTGGATGCGCTGCAACAGCGCTTCCAGGCCACCCCGAACGCGTATCTTCGTGTGCTGATGCATTCCCTCGCCTTCGGAACACTCCGTCCCTATATCCACGAAGACCACTCGCAGATGCTGACACAAGCCAACATCGAGATGACCATGGATGTGATGGCGAACTCGCTCGTCTATTGGGTGCAGGAGGCGTTCAAACGCAAGCTGTTGGGGAAAGGGACGCGCATTTTCGCAATGACGAGCTCCGGAGGTCGGACACATATTCCCTATTATGGTGCCGTTTCCGCTGCAAAAGCCGCGTTGGAATCTCATATCCGCCAGTTGAACATGGAGCTTGGCGCGTGGGGCATCACAGCCTCGTCGATTATGGCCGGTGTAACGGATACCCCTGCGCTCCGGAAAATACCCGGAGCGGACAAGATGAAGGTCGTTGGACAAGCGAAGAATCCGCAGATGCGGCTCACAACACCGGAGGATATCGGACGCGCCATTACGTTGTTGACGCATGAGTACGCCGATTTCATCGGTGGTCATCTTATCGGCGTCGACGCGGGTGAGGAGACGGTGAGTTACATTCTGCAGAAGAACGCCCGAGAGTTGGATTGATAAAAACGGCGTTGACTTTCGCGCAAAAGTTTGGTAAGTTTGAATCGGTGCGGATGCTTATCGCACCGTTTTTATTCGTGCTCGGTGGTGTGTGAGCGTGGTCGGGAACAGCGTTCGGCTCCCGCTTGAGAGGCAGCGGGATCCTGAAAATTTCATGAACTTAGCTTCTCCGCCGTTAGCGGATCGCTAAGTTCAGAAATTTTCGGACAGGTAGCTCAGTTGGTAGAGCAATGGACTGAAAATCCATGTGTCGGCGGTTCGATTCCGTCCCTGTCCACAATCAACTTGTCCTTGACATCGGGCAGGATGATTCCTATATTGGTTACAGTTGTTGAACTGCCGGCACAACCGGCCAACAGTTCTTTTTCATACACCCATCTTATCAAGAACGGCTGAGGGAACAGGCCCGACGACGCCGTAGCAACCAGTTTCGCCCAACCTCGCGGAATGTTAGGTGCTAAAGCCTGCCCCGGTGAAGTCGATGAAACAACCGACAGAATCAGGGAGCGATGAGAGGAAGACGGATACATGCCCTGTACCTCTTCTGATCATCGGAAGAGGTTTTTTATTCACTCACACACTACAGGAGGGCTGTATGCGTCTTCAAACACAAACCGTCCATGTTGGGGTAGACAAAGATTCCACCTACAACAGCGTCATCACTCCCATCTACCAAACGTCGACCTTTCGGTTTGAGGAGGTTGGTCAAACGAAAGGCTACGACTACTCCCGCACGGCCAATCCTACTCGCAAAGCGCTGGAAGAAAATCTTGCCGCGCTCGAAGGCGGCTACGCTGCCTCTGCGGTTGCAACCGGCATGGCTGCCATTACCGTTGTGCTCCACTTTTTCCGCCGGGACGATCACATCATCTGCACACATGATTGCTACGGAGGAACCGAGCGGCTGCTGCGCATCTACGGGCAGCAGTTCGGCCTTGAGGTGACCTACGTCGACCAGAGCGACCCCGCGGCCGTCGAAGCGGCTATCAAACCGAATACCAAAGCAATCTGGGTCGAGACTCCAAGCAATCCATTGTTGAATGTCGTTGACATCCGGGCACTTGCCGGCCTGGCTCATCAGATTGGCGCTCTTACCATCGTCGATAATACGTTCCTCTCTCCAGTCAACCAGCGGCCGATCGAGCTGGGCGCAGACATCGTTGTTCATTCGACGACGAAGTACCTCAACGGCCACAGCGACGTTGTCGGCGGAGCGGTCATTGTGAAGTCCGCCGAGCTTGCCGAGCGTTTGCAGTTTCTTTCCAATGCCCTCGGGCAAGGAGCGTCTCCCTTCGATTGCTGGCTCGTGCTGCGCGGCATCAAAACGCTTGTGCCGCGCATGAGAGAGCATGAACGCAATGCGCATGCTGTAGCGGAATTGCTCGAGCTCCATCCGAACGTCAGGCGAGTGTATTATCCCGGCCTCACGAGCCATCCCCATTACGCCCTGGCGCGGAGGCAGCAGTATGGCTTTGGAGGCGTCGTATCGTTTGAAGTTGACGGCGGGTACGATGAGGTGAAGCATGTGCTCGGCGCAACGCGAATTTTCGCGCTTGCGGAGTCGTTAGGAGGCATCGAATCGCTCATCGAGCATCCCTGCACGATGAGTCATGCTTCGATGAACCCCGAACTACGCGAACAAGCCGGCATCAACGAGCGGGTGATACGCCTCTCCGTGGGGATTGAAGACGTAAACGACCTCATCGACGACCTCCAACGCGCGCTGGATTTCAAGAAACTGTATGTGCCGGCCACCCCGCTTGCCAGTGCGGAGGCGACATGATTGCTGAAGTCGAACACACAGAGATTGTGCAGTCGAAGACGATTCGTCTGTGCACTCCACAGCAACCGTTTCGGTTGGAGAGTGGCGAAACGCTCGCTGAGGTGACGGTGGTGTATGAGACCTACGGCCGCCTTAAGGAAGACGGCACGAATGCGATTCTCATCTGCCACGCCCTCACAGCCGACGCGCACGCCGCCGGCTATCGGCATGCGGACGATCAGAAACCGGGATGGTGGCATGGCCTCATCGGCGAAGGAAAGGCGCTTGACACCCGCGAATACTTTGTGGTGTGTCCGAACATTCTTGGAAGCTGTTACGGGACGACGGGGCCTGTTTCCACGAATCCGACAACCGGAGTGCCGTATCGAGCCGCGTTTCCGACCATCACCGTACGCGATATCGTCCGGGTGCAGAAACTCCTTCTCGACCGCCTTGGTGTACAGCGGCTTACCACCGTTGTCGGGAGTTCGCTCGGCGGCATGCAGGCGTTGGAGTGGGGAGTAATGTATCCGCAGTTTTGTGAGACGATCATTCCGATTTCCACCGCGGCGCAGCAGCCGGCGTGGTGCATTGCGCTGAACACCGCCGCCCGCACCGCCATTATGAATGACCCTGGATGGAACAACGGCAACTACGAGCGACAACCGGAGCGTGGACTTGCGCTCGCTCGAATGATCGGCATGATTTCGTACCGGAGCCCGACGGAGTTTGATGAGCGGTTCGGCAGACAGTTGGTGGATGGGCCTTCTCTTGAACGCGAGAACTACTTCAGCGTGCAGAGCTATCTTTGCTATCAGGGGAACAAACTTGCGGCGCGGTTCGACGCCAACACCTACCTGTGTCTTACCCGTGCAATGGACCTGCACGATATCGCCCACAATCGCGGCGCCGTCGACAATGTGCTTCGGTCGATCCGCGCACGCGCACTCTCAATCGGTGTCTCAACGGACGTGCGTTACCCCGTCGTCTATCAACAGCGCATCGTTGGGCAGATTCCGCGTGCCCGCTATGTCGAAATCGATTCCATCCACGGACATGATGCATTCTTGTTAGAGTTTGGTCAGCTGAACGCCGTGATCGGCTCGTTCTTGCAACGTGCCTGAATCTTGTTCTCGCCTTCAAGCAATGACAGATCGCTCCTGATTGTTGGATTGTTCTATGATATCGCGTTCCAAGAGGGAGTAAGCTACAATCGCCAGCGGTGAAACACGTGACGTGGTCTTGCACGGACACCTTGAGCATTCTGTTTCTGTTCCGAAGCCGGGGTAACAAAAAATCCCGACCTGCGGCCGGGATTTTTTAGGCGGCGGTGTACTGGATTACGGAATGATCTCGATCATCACCGTCCTGTTGTAGAAGCGCTCCTCGGGGAAGCGGTTCTCGAACGGAGCGCGTCGCGGGTCTTCACCAAAGCCAATCGTGTCGAATCGAACTCCCCGCCTTCCGAGCCGCGTGAGCGCCCGCTGGAGGACATTCATTGACTCGTTGGCGCGGTCGCGCGAGAGTTTCAGGTTGTAGCTTTCTTCACCCACAATATCCGTATGGCCATGAACGACCACATTGGCGCCGTCGGGAATAGCGAGCGTTACTGTTTGAGTAAGGAAATGCTCGTACGTTGCGACCGTCTTGGACTGGTCGAACTCGAACAGAACGCTGAACCGCAACGCCTGCTCGCTCTCACCCGGCGCCGCTTTCACAAGCCGGAACTGCCCCTGCCGCTCAATCGCCTGTCCAGCCCGAGTCTGTCCACGCATGGTCACGGTAAAGGATGCCTCCGTCCGGTCGCCGAGTAGTGTCTTGCCGGGGATTCGTTCATGCGATGAGGTAAACGGCCCGAAGTTTCTCACCGTTCCTGCTTGATCGCGAACTTCCGCAGTCCACGATGCGAGCAGCTCCTCTGCCCCTGCCGCGGTGAGGACAACATCCGCGTCAAGCGGGTCTTCCTGCACCGACGTGATGCTTACAGGGAGGAGGAGTTCAAGCGTTTCGCTGGTGATATCGACGCGGCGGTCTTCGGCCTGCACCAGCGCAACGTCACGCGTACCGCCGGGTTGGCTGGAGGGAATTGCCGGACGCGTTGCGCCGACGGTCGTAATGCGGTTTGCAGCAATTCCGAACACATCGACAAGGTACCGCTTGATGGACTCTGCCATCTGTTTGCCTTCCTCTGCACTTCCGCTCGATGCGCCGGTGAGCGTGATTGTTGCATTCGGATAGCGGCGGAGGCGATCGCCAAAGACGTTCAGAATGTTGTGATAGGTCTCAAGCTGTTTTCTGGACCGCCCGGTTGTGAGCGTCGGTGCGGCTGCAAACAGGTGCTCCTCGCTGAAGTTCGCCGCTTGTGTCGGTGAAAGGCGAACGTACCGCGCTGGGATATCAGTTGTGTCCGCTTCAAAGAAGACGTAGTTTCGCAGTGGGAACGTTTCCTGCACTGTGCGCATGCCGGGAATGACCTGCGGCGCGCGAACAGAGAACTCGACTGTCCGCGCTGCCGGCGGGAGAATACCGCCGCCCGGGCTTCCGAATTTGAGCGCCAAGCCTGCGCGGAGGGTTGTGTTCTTCCATTCATCTGCCGTCCGAAGTTGCTGACTGAAATGCACGGAAGCGAAGGGCGTCAGCTCAATCCACCATGTGTCCTGCGGATTGCTCAGCATCCAGTCATAGCCGACGCCGGCCTGCCCGCCGATGTTTGTGGCTCGAACGTTTGCCCAATCCCCTTCCCGCGTTCCTAGCGCCGGGTGCTCGTACGTAAACGACTTTCCGACGTTGAAGCCGAACCGCGGCCCCGCAAAGAAGTGCAGCGGGAAGCCGAAGGGCGCCATGCGAAGGTTTGGTTCAATGGAAATGTAGTTCATGCCGGTTGAGAACTTGTGGAGTCCTGCCGGTGTACTGACATCGCGAAACGCTCCGCCGCGTCCATCCCACAAGAGGTTGAACGATCCACCCCACATGGATGAGGGACGATACTCGAGCGTCAACCCCAACGCCGGTCGGACACCGAATCCCTCTTCGAACTCAACCCCGACCCGCGTCGCCGCGTTCACCTCATGGAAGTGGGCGTCATGGAGGTTGAAATTCGCTCCAAACAGACCGCCGAACCACCACTGCGGGCGTTCCCGCGCTTCCTGAGCCAACAGCAGGGGTACCAGTACCAATGTCAGCACGCCTATAGCACAAACACGTCCGATGTTGAACATGTCAACGTACTCCTTTTTTTGGTGCAGTGGATGAGTGAACCGTTACGGTTCGAGTATAAAGTGGAACGTAATCTTTCCAACTTGCGGCACCTGCTCGAATTGCGGCGGCAGGGGGTCGAAGCGCCACGTCCGTAGTGCAGTGAGGGCTTCGCGCTCCAGTAGTTCATCGCTGCGGCGCAGAGGGATGGCACTCGAAACCGACCCATCCGGCAAGACAGTGAATTGCAACAGGACGGGCATTTCTTTATCGGTTCCTTCCGGATAACGCGGCATCCGGCCGCTCAAGAGCTTGCGTGATCCAACGCCCGACCATTCGATCGAAAACCCCTGCGTCGTTCCCGCTCCTGCCGGTTCTGCAGTTTTTGTCGGCGTAGTCGGAGCATCCGAACGTGTTGTAGTTTTCGGCGCTTCGGTTGCTATTTTCTTTTCCGGCTCGCGTTGCTTTGTGGTGCGAACAACATCTTCCGATGGACTCTTCATCGGCGGGAGGTCAACCTTCTTCCTCTCCGGTGTTTTCGGCGTGATTGTTTCCGGGGCTTTCGTCTCCATCGGCGGTTCGGCTTGCTGTTGCACGGTGCTGGCGTTCGGCGCGCCGCTGCTCGCTCCCCAATCTAATTCGATGTATTCCATCGCCTTCGGTCTGTTCACTTCTACGAGGGCAAGAACGATTAGCAGGGAGGCGTGGAAGAGCATGGACCCCGCGAAGGAGATTGTTCGTTTCTTTCGTTCTTCTCGTGCTCTTGCTTCGTGCTCACGCATACCTACCTCATAAGCGGAATCATACAATCAACGTGCCGGCACTCCAATCATCCAACAATCCAATTTCCAAGTACTGTTCCCGCAGATTTAGAACGATGCCTGCACGCGAAGTCCGAATCGTCGCCCCGGAGCGGGGTACCCCTTCCACCATGTATACGGACTGCCGAAGAGGTTTGAAAGTTCCAATGAAACGATGCTGTAGGGAATGATTGTTGACGAAACGCCGATATCGGCAAGGAGAGCGCCGTCCAACGATGTCGTCCCGGCGAAATCGACGTCTCGCGGCCCAATAAACCACACGTTCGCCCAAACGGTCGCGGGGAGATGAAGTTCCACCTCACCGCGTGCGCCGAGCTGGATCGCTGGAGTCATCGGAAGCTGGCGGTCGGTGGCAACGTCCCTTGCATCATGCGCCGTGATGAAGGCCGATGCCCGCAGTCTGTCCGAAAGCGGCATCCGTGCGTTCAATTCAAGTGTGACGTGGGTCGCTTCTGCGTATTGAAGTTGAATCGTTCGATCCTGCACAATGTGAACAGGAGAATCGTTCGTTCGTTTCAGCGTAAGTTGCCCGCTGAGCGAGAGTTGTCCTGCGATGTGAGAGAATCTAAATCCGCCGGAAACTCCGCTGAACGGTGTGCGTAACACGGGCTCATGGACAAGGTAAGGGTTTTCGGCAAATGCTTCTGCGTAGCTCATCATGCGTATCGACGGCTCCCAGAACACCGAAAGCTCCGTCGTCGGCAAGGCCTGCCAGCGGAGGAGTGCGACCGGTGTGAAGAGGTTTCCGGTGCCGCCGTCGGAATCCGCGCCGTATTGGTATTTGGCCCCAAGATGGAGGAGCCATGCATCGGAGAGCGACCGACGGGCTGTTGAAGAAATCGTGAAGACGGACGGCGATTCTTGCGGCCTCACATATTGCAACGAGGATGTCTCATACGACATGTCGTTCGTCCAGTGTACCGAGCCGATCTGCGTCGACCATGAAGTGCGAATGGTAGGCGATAGGGTGGACGCCGCTCTCCGGCTTCCCGGTTCTGTGTCGGTGATGCTGAGCGAGCGGATCGTCAGGCCGAAATGGATCGAACTTCGTCGCGAATCAGCGGAAGAGAGCGACGTGTACAGTGTGAATTGCTCCCTCGAGCGCTCTGTGCTCGTGTCACGAAGTACGAACATGCCGTACGATTCCGATCCGACTGTCAGGTCGCCGGAAATCCGGAAGAGGCCGAGCAGGTCGTTATCGGTTACGATAAACGTCTGCCCACCGAGGTTGAATGTGGATGCCGAGGCGCGTGTGTTGGGCACGTGGCCATCGGTCGCGGCGAAGCTTATTTCCGAATATCCTTCCCAGGCTAACTCCGAGTAGCGCACGAGGCCGGAAAGCCCGCGCGCAGCGTAGCTTCCGCCTTCAGCCGAAAGCGCAAACCGCCACGGCGAGCGCTCATCTTTCGGATGGAGGTACATGCCACGCGGCAACTCCGGTGCGATGCGCTGTCTGAGCAACGACGTGTCGGGCGGCTGTGGTTCATAGATCTGAACGTCGATCACTTCCCCCTTTCGAGCAAAGGGAAGCGTGATGACCTTCCTTCCGACAATTGTTACCTCCGGAATTTCCAACACCGGCATATCCCGACGTTCCCGTTCCTGCGCGAGCGCTGGACTGAGAGCGAGGGTGAGGACCATGAGAAGGCGGCGCGTCATCGCTGCACTCTCCTGAGTCGCGCTTCCGCGTCCCGCTTAATGGCCGGGTCTTGAGCGATCTCAACAAGGCGTGCGTAGACGTCGCGAGCGTTGGTTCGGTCATTCTTTCGTTCGTACGCCTCACCGGTTCCTAACAGCGCTCGCTCGTGAAGCGCCGGGAAGGTCGAAAATCTCTGAATGACCTCGTTGAACGACGCGAACGCATCGTCGTGTTTGTTGAGCGCAAGGAAGAGTTCACCGAGAAGCAGATAGGCTTCCGCTGCAATGCCGTCGTCGCGGTAGGTCACTACGGGAGCAAGCGTATCGACGGCGGCTTGGAGTTCTCTTCTGGATTGTAAAATGCGCGCCAGTTGCAGGCGGCTTCGGTCGGCGAAGACTTCTCCGCGCGGATACTGTTCAACGATGCGAATGAACTGATCCCAAGCCCCGCGCGGGTTGGTGGTGTTCATCAGCACCATGCCGATGTTGAAGGCTGCTTCGGAGCGGAGCGGCGATTCAGGATAGCGTTGGTCGAAATCCTTCAGCGTGGCGATTGCATCATTCCAACGTCGCTGCCTCGTGTGAAGTATACCGACGGCGAGCAGTGCAGACGGAGCGAGTTCATGATCCGGCGCTTGCTCAAGAATCTGTTGATAGTACGTGAGTGCGTTGGGCGCGTTGCCCTCAAGTTCGTAAATGCGCGCAAGCTGGTGCATGGCTCGAACACGAATCGCCAACGGCGGCTTTTGTTGAAGGAGCTGGAGGTACTCCACAACAGCGCCACCCATATCCCCATGGCTGAAGAGAATGTCGGCCTTCTGCAAGCGGAGCTCGTTACCGGATTCAGTTTCCGCGTTAAGGCGCATCAGAGAATCGATGACGGCAATCGCCTGCCGAGCTTTTCCTTCGGCCTGAAATGAAAACTGGAGGCCGTTGATCGCATCGGGAATCAAAAGACTCTTAGGATACTCTGCGATGAGCCGCTGATAGGCAAAACGGGCGCTGTCGAAGCGGGCAAGATTGTAGTGAGCGTCGCCGGTATTGAGAATCACGCGCGGCATAAGCTGGCTTTCGGGGTATTGCGTTTCGAATGCGCGGAATTCATCAAGCGCTTTCTCGTATTCTTCACGGGAGAAATACGCCCACGCAATGTTGAACTGGGCAATTTCGATGTAGATCGACTGCGGGTAGGCGGTGATGAAATTGCGGAGTCGTTCGATACCGCGGTCCATCTCGCCGCGTTGGAGCAATGAGAGGCCGAGCTGAAACGCGGCGTATTCCGCATGCTGTTCTCCGCGCCTCATGCGCTGAACAGCGTCATACAGAGAGGCCGAGGTTGTATAGTCCCGCATGGCAAAGAAGCAGTCCGCGCGGCGCAGTGTAGCATCGACCACGAGTTCATGGTCCGGGTTGTCGTTGATGAAGCGCTCGTACGCAGCTGCGGCATCGCGGTACCGACGCTGCTCGAACATCGACCAGGCCAGAACGAACGTCGCCTGGGGCCGGAGCCGATGGTCTCGCGGCAGCGAGGAGACGGCGGCCACCATCGAACGCTCGGCCTCAACAAACTTGCCGTTCTGGAATGATGCCTCGCCGTGCCAGAAGTGCGCCTCGGCGGTCAGGGCATGTTGCGGGTACTTGCGAAGAAAATCCACAAACCGGTCGATGGACGACGCAAATCTGCCGAGATGATACAAGGAGAGTGCCTCTTTGAAATGCGCTTCCGCCGTGAAGGTGGGAGAGGTCGGATTGGCTTCTGCGTGCTGTCTGGCTTGCATGAAGGCGAAATGAGCGCTGCCAAAATCCCCCAATGCGATGCTCGCTTCACCCCACATGCGGAACGATTCGGCCCGGATCTCACTCGACGGGAACAGCCGTGCCGCTGCCTGAAAGTTTCGTTGCGCTTCGGCGTAATGGCGGTTGCGATACCGGATCAGGCCGAGCTGGTAGTGAGCGTTATCGGCGAAGTCGTCATACGGGAAGCGGACGACCAAATTCTCAAATGCCTGCGTAGCACTGCTGATATCACCCTGTAACAGCGCCAAGAGGCCGCTCTGATACAGAGAACGATGGGCGAGTGAATCGGTGCCGGATGCAAGCTGGTTAAATTCTTCGCGCGCGCGCTCGCGCATTCCCAGGTGCACCGAAGCCCACGCGAACCCGTAGCGCGCGTAGCGGCTGTACAGGCCGTTGGGGAATTGCCTCAGCAGGTCGCCAAACCATCGATGCGCGAGTTGGAATTGTCCTTTTGCTAACTCGACCTCGGCTGCGATCAACAGCCACTCCTCGCGCTGGCGAGGTGTTTGTGGTGTTGCGGTCGCGAGAAACTCCGCCGCACGTGTAATATTCCCCGTCTTCAGTGCAATCGATGCTTGCCGGATGTTTGCATCAGGCGCGAACGTGCTCGCCGGGTATTCCATCAGCAAGCGCTGATGAAACTCCGCAGCGAGGGAGAATTCGCCTTCATGTTCGTGCGTGAGTGCAACGAGATACAGCGCACGGTCGTTCCCCATTTCGCTGTGCTCGATGATTGTTGCGGGCTGCAGGCCGAGCAGCACCGCCTGACGCGCATCCTGCTGCGTGCTTCGCCAGTTGCCGAGTTTCGAATGAGCAAGGCCGCGCCAGAAATACGCCGCGCCGCGCTGCGGGTGTGTATCGGCCGACGAAAGGAATTCCGAAAATGCCTCGACGGCCGCGTCGAAGCGGAGCGTTTGGTAGGCACTGAGTCCGCGAAAATACCAGGTAAGCAATCGCCGCTCGCCGACGGGGGAATGGCCGAGGAGGGAGCGCGCCGCGTCGTAGGCTTGCTCGAACCGTTGGTCTTCAATGTAACAGCGCGTTAAGAGGAAGAGCGCATCGGCATGTTGTTGCGTCGGGGGAGTGGTGCGGAGATGGTGCTCGAGTGCTTGCTGCGCGCGGCGGTATAAGCCGTAACGCATCCACGTTTCAGCCTGATGGATGGAGGCGTCGGTGCGGTTGCCCCAATCATCGATGGTAGGCTGGGCAATAAGTGGAGCATAGATGAGAAGTGTTACGCCGACAAGCTGCGTGAGTCGGGTCATCAAGATATTCACAGCGACCATGCTGATGAAGATTGCCTGCCAAATTAGACTCAAGATAGGCCTTTTTCCGTTGATCTCCAATACGAATCGGATTGAATCGCCGTTATTTCCGCCCGACAGTTTCTCTTGAATCTTCATCTCCATATCACTAACATAGCTCTTGCCATTCGCGACGGTGATCATCGGGAGAGTCGATTCATGAAGCCACAAGAAATCATGCAGGAGGCCATTCGTCTGTCGATTGAAAACGTTCGCCAGGGACGCGGTGGGCCGTTCGCCGCGGTGGTGGTGCGGGATGGCGAGATTATCTCACGCGGGACGAACCTCGTTACCTCAACCAATGACCCAACCGCCCATGCTGAGGTCGTTGCGATTCGTGAAGCGTGTAAGGTGTTGGGGTCGTTCCAGCTGGACGGCTGTGAACTGTACACCACCTGTGAGCCGTGCCCCATGTGCATGGGCGCCATCTATTGGGCGCGGCTGGCGAAGGTCTACTACGCCAATACGCGCAGCGATGCGGCGGCCATCGGTTTCGACGATGAGTTGATTTACGAAGAGTTACGTAGGCCTCTTGAGAATCGCTCGATTGCTATGGAACAAGTCTTGCATAAAGAAGCTCGGATGGCGTTCGAAGAATGGTTGAAGAACGAGGAGAAAGTTCGTTATTGACGGTCGCACTTCATACTCGTGTGGGTGGATTGTCGCTCGTTCTACTATTATTAGGGGAGCCTGGGCCAGTTCCTTGACATTCCTCGCATTAATGGATATATTGCCCCATAATGTTTGAAGAGCTTCGTTTCCAGAAGGAATGTGACCATGCAAACTCGAAAGCGCAGCAAACAACGTGAGAAGATCTTTCAGGTACTGAAGCGAACACGCTCCCACCCGACTGCAGAATGGGTGTATGAGCGCGTGCGTGAACAGATGCCGCACATTTCACTCGGAACCGTCTACCGCAACCTCAACATTCTCAAGGAGCAGGGAAAAATCCGGGAGATCGACTTCGGTGAAGGCCATAGCCGGTACGATGCGTTCGTCGATGCGCATTACCACTTTGTCTGTGAGCAGTGCGGCGCCGTGGCGGACATAGAAGCGCCGGTTCACAGAGACTTGAGCGAGCAGTTGAGCGTGGCTGTGCCGGGTAAAGTGCGGATGCATCGGCTCGATTTCTTCGGCGTCTGCTCCTCTTGCCTTGCACGGGAAGACTCCGCGGCCGCCTGATCTGAAGGTTCCCGCCTACACACGCGAATCCCATGGTGTACTCTCGCGCGGCAACAATCCTTGCCCGCAGCGGGCTCGTCTGCGTGGTGAAGTGATCGCTGCGATTCCTGAAACCGTTTTCCGCTCTTGCCTGTTCTATTCATGATTACCACTTCTCCAACGAGCAAACCGAATCCCATGAAGCATCGTGCCTTTATGTTCCCAATCGTTCTTGCCACCGTGCTTACTCTTATGCATGTCGGACTATGCCTTTGGAAGCCGAGTGTTCGAGCGTATGAAGGGTTGCAACCATCGCTAACGCTGTGACGGTTGATGTTCCGATGTACTTCCGTTCAACAATACTCACCATGGAGGAAACCCTATGCCACGGAAGGTTGGCGACAAAGCCCCTGATGTTACTCTCCCCGATACCGACAAGAAACCGCATTCGTTGAAAGATTTTCTCGGCAAGAAGACGGTGCTGGTGTTCTACCCCGGCGCCTTCACCGGCGTCTGTACGAAGGAGATGTGCACATTCCGCGATTCGTTGAGCCGCTACGCCGAACTCGATGCGCAGGTGGTCGGCATCAGCGTTGACAGTCCGTTTGCGAACAAAGGATTTGCGGAGAAGAACGGGATTCCCTTCCCGCTGCTCAGCGACTACAATCGCGCGGCGGTCAAAGCGTTCGACATCGTGCATGATGGGTTCGGCGGCTTGGCGGGATACGCCGCAGCCAAGCGCTCCGTGTTCGTGTTGGACAACGACGGCGTCGTGCGGTACGCATGGGTGTCGGATAATCCCGGCGTCGAGCCGAACTATGACGAGGTCGCATCTGCCGTAGCGTCCATTCAGTAGCGAATCTGCATGTGGGCTGGCTCGACCAGCCCGCAGCGTTTGATATCCTACCAGCGTTCCTATTCTCCAGTACGAAGGAATACTAACCCATGCCTCGTGTTGGCCAGGTGGCACCGGACTTCACCCTTCCATCGTCGCAGGGAGGCGAAATTCGCCTCAAACGGAAGGTGCGCGTGAAGAACCACGTGAAGAAAGTTCTGGAAGCAATCGGGGCGACGGAGTAATTACCTGCAAGGAACCAACCATGGTCTACGTCACGCGGCGGTCAACATTCAGTGCATCCCATCGGTTGTACAACCCGGCACTCTCTGAGAAAGAGAATGAGGAGTTGTTCGACAAATGCGCCAACCCGATGGGGCACGGCCACAACTACGTGTTGGAAATCACGGTCGTTGGCGAGCCGGCAGCGAACAGCGGCTATGTGATCGATTTGAAGAAGCTGAAGCAGCTGATGAAGTCTCACATTCTCGACAAGGTTGACCACAAGCATCTGAACCATGATGTGGACTTCCTCCAAGATAGCATCCCCACAGCGGAGAACCTTGCGAAAGCGTTTTGGAACATTCTCGCGCCACACATCACGGAGGGACGTTTGTACTCCATCAAGCTGCACGAAACGGAAAACAATGTCGTCGAATATCGTGGAGACGAGGCATGAACGAAGGACAGCTTACGCGCATCGAAGAGCTTGTGGAAACGCTGCTGACACACATCGGGGAAGATCCCAAGCGTGAAGGACTGCAGGCAACGCCGGCCCGCGTTGCTCGAATGTACGAGTTTCTCACCCGCGGCTACCGGCAGGATGTCGAGGAGGTGCTGAACGGAGCCGTGTTTCAGGAGCGCTACAGCGAGATGGTTATTGTGAAGGATATCGACTTCTTCAGCCTCTGTGAACACCATCTCGTGCCGTTCTATGGGAAGTGTCATGTGGCGTACATCCCCAAGGGCAAGATTGTCGGCCTGAGCAAGATCCCGCGCTTGGTCGAGGTGTTCGCCCGGCGTCTGCAGGTGCAGGAGCGAATGACACAGCAGATTGCCGAGACGTTGTACCAAGTCCTCAATCCGGATGGCGCCGGCGTAGTGATTGAAGCGCGCCATTTGTGCATGATGATGCGCGGTGTCGAGAAGCAGAATTCCGTCGCAACCACCAGCGCGATGCTTGGCGTCTTCCGCGACGACGTCAAAACCCGCAACGAGTTTCTCACGCTCATTGACCGTAACCTTGACACCTAAACGACCAGCGACACGTGTTGTGTGGGTTACCGGCGCAAGCTCGGGTATCGGTGCGGCGCTGGCTGAGGAGTTTGCTCGGCAGGGTGATACGGTAGCGATCTCTGCGCGTTCGAAAGCGGCTCTTCGTCGAATTGTGCAAGGTCTGCGACGCGAAGGGTATGCCTGTCATGCCTTACCGTGCGATGTGCGAAGACCGCAGGAGGTAGAGCAGGTCGCACAAACGATTCTGCGGCGTTTCCGACGGATTGACATTCTCGTGAACAATGCGGGCGTCACGTGCTTCAAAGAGTTCCACACCACACGCGTGGAAGAGTTCGACCGCATTCTCGACGTCAATCTTCGAAGTCTCTTGGTTGCAAGCCGAGCGGTGCTGCCATCCATGCTCAAACGTCGCAAGGGGAGTGTGATTAACATTCTTTCGTATGCTGCGAAAACAACATACACGAAGTCCGCGGCGTACAGCGCTGCGAAAGCGGGCGCTGAGGCCTTGATGAACGTCCTGCGTGCCGAAACGCGTTCACGCGGCATAAAAGTGCTTAATGTGTACCCTGGCGCGGTGGAAACGCCCATGTGGTCTCCCTCGATGCGCCAGCGCTACCGCTCGCGGATGATGCAGGCGTCGGACCTTGCCCGGCTGATCTACGTTCTCACCACTCAAGCCGATTCGATGCACATCGAAGAGGTCGTGGTCCGTCCTCAGGTAGGAGATTTGACTGTATGAAGTTGCAGGAGCACACGGCGCTCGTGACGGGAGCGGGACGCGGCATCGGCCGTGCGATTGCGACAACTCAACAACGCCGGCATCGGGAGGTTTGCGCCGGTGAAGGAGCTCTCAGCGGCAGATTTTGATGCGATGTGGAACGTCAACATGCGCGGGCTTTTCTTATGTACGCAGCACGCGGTGAAGATGATGGAGCCGCGCAAGAGCGGCGTCATCGTCAATATCTCGTCGCTGGCAGGCAAGAACGCGTTTGTGAACGGAGCGGGCTACGCTGCAACGAAGTGGGCGTTAATGGGATTTTCGAAATGTCTGATGTTAGAGGTGCGCGAGCATCAGATCCGTGTCATCACGATGTGCCCCGGCTCGGTCGATACCGATTTCTCCCCTCGCATCCGCACAACATCATCGGGGAAGCTTATCCATCCACAGGATGTTGCCGATACATTACTGGCGGCGATTATGCTGCCGGAGCGGTCGATGGTGAGTGAAATTGATATCCGGCCGACAAATCCAAAATAACAAGGTGTACAAAATGTAGAGCGACCTGCCGGCGGTAGGTCGCTCTACATAGGAGTTGATCTTACCATCGGTGTCGCCATCGTCCGAAGGTGCGTCCCTCGCCGCCTTCCAACCGTCGCTCCATCCGCTCGCGCATGAACTTCCTCACCTTTGGGCGCACTTCCGACCGCAGCTCGCGCAGCGCTTGTTGCTGTTCGGGGGTCAGCAGTTCCCGCATCGATTGGAGATGATTCAATCGCCTCATGTTCGCTTCCACGCGCAGCTTTGCGATGTCGTTCATCTTCCGTTCGATGGCGGCTTTGTCGGGCTTGTCGGCGCGCATCAATTGGCGCAGCTCGAGCGCTGCGGTTTGCACCTTCGCCCGGTGTGCAATCTGCTGCTTCTGATGCTCGACGCGCATGGATTCGAGCTTCTTCCGCTGTTCGTCGGTCAGCTTCAAGCGCTCGGCGAGTCGTCCACGGATTTCTTCACCACGCATACCCATCAGGCCGCGTTCCTGAGCGAGTGCCAACGCACCGGTGGTCAGAATAACGAGAGGAATGATGATCATTCGTTTGGTCATGGTGTGTGCTCCTTTCAGTGTGTGAATTCCTTATCCTTTTGACGGTACATCGTGTGGAAGGTTTAACCATTTGCACGCGAGGGACTTCTTTCCTATATTGACACAAGCATGATGCAGCAACGGTTTCAATCCTTCCTTCTCGTAGCTCTCGTCCTTCTGGCATCTTTCAGCGTTTCGTCGTGTGCGGTGTTTGATGCGATCGGGAATGGCCTCTCGCGGTTGTACGTGAATTCCGTCTCCTATTTCAACGTGTACTACAACGCCAAACGGATTTTCGACGAAGCGGAGGCTGCCCTGATCAGCCAGGAACTTGCCGCCCGTGGGAAAACGGCAACAGCGGCACCGCAAGCCCTCAGAGATCGGTTTCATGCTGTTATCGACAAATGCTCCAGCATTCTCTCCTTCTATCCAACCAGCGCGCTGGTCGACGATGCCATCTTTCTCATCGGCAAATCCTATTACTACATGAACGACTATGTGAGAGCGGAGCGAAAGTTTTCCGAACTTCTGGCGCAGTTTCCCAACGGTGAACACGCACTGGAAGCGAAGCTCTGGTTCGCCCGTACACTCGACAAGCTCAACCGCGATGACGACGCTCTTCTTGTTGCCGAGCAACTTGCGATTGACGCACTGGAAGACGGCGAGCAAGGACTTGCCGGCGAAGCGTATGCACTCCTTGGCTCGCTCTTTGAGCAACAAGGCAACACGGCGCGTGCGTTGCAGAGCTACGCACAGGCAGGGACGACTGCAACCGACCGCGTTGTGGCGGCGAACGCGTTTGCCAAACAGGGAGACCTTCTCATTACGCTCAGTGAGTACGAGGAGGCAGTGCAGGCGTACGTGCGTGTTCCTCAGTTGACGTCCGATACCTATCTGAACTACTACAGTCGTCTTCAAGCATCGCGTGCGCTCACGGAGCATGGTCGGCATGAGGCTGCACTCGGCTTGCTCGATGAGGTGCTGCGAGAATTCCGGTACAATCAATTCCATCCAACCGTTCGCCTTGAGTACGCTCGCGTCCTTGCTGCGGCGGGACGTTTTTTTGAGGCAGAGCAAGAGTATCGGCATCTGGACACAACCTATGTGCGGCAGGAGGTCGGGGGAAAGTCTGCCTACGCTCTGGCGCAGCTCATGGAATCTCGTGGGGATTATCGCACAGCGCACAAGTTCTACGCGCGTGCGGCGTCATCGCCCATCGGGGAAATTGCGGTTCCGTCGCGAAAACGGGATGCGGCGTTTACGCGATACTTCTTCCTGCAGAATGAGTTCACCAAGCTCGACAGCCTTGCCGCGTTGTCGGACAGCCTGAGAAATCTCCCTCCGCCGCAAGATGTTGCTGCGACTGAGCCTGCCGATACTGCCGGTGTGGAAGAAGAAATGGCGGTTGAAGAGATGGGACGCGACTCAATCGCAACGGAGAAGTTAGGTACTATGGTCGAAGCCGACACCGTGCAACAACAACCGACGTTCGTTCCCCTTGATCCTGATTCGGTCAGAGCGAGACGGGGGCGCCTGGCGTACGACGTAGGGGAGGTGTTCTACTCCGAGCTTGAGATTCCGGACTCATCGTTTTACTGGTTCCGCCGCTACTTTGAGTTCAGCCCCGATTCGCTGCGTGCACCGCGTGCGCTCTTCATTCTTGCGGAACTGAGTCGAGTACATCAGGCGAAAGAATATGCAGACTACCGCGATCTGTATCAGAAACTGATCCAGGAGTATCCAAACTCCACGTATGCCGAGGAAGCGCGGCGGATTCTCGGCGTCGCAACCATACGGCAAGCAGACGACGTGGCCGAGCGAGTGTATGCCGAGGCAGAATCACTCATGTCGTCAGGAAGGTACCGGGAGGCAATAAGTCGGCTTCGGTCGCTTGCCGCAGACCAGCAGGGAGCGCCGCTGGCTGCGCGCAGTCAGTTGGCGATCGGGTGGATTTACGAGCATCGGCTGCACAAACCGGACAGCGCGCTCCTCTACTACAGACGCGTTGTGAGAGAGTATGATAAAACTCCATACGCAGCGGCGATTCGCGATCGTATCACGGCAAAGCCCGAGGGAGAAGCTGCTGATTCGGTTCGAGTGCAGCAGCAGAAGGAAGAAGGTCAGCAGCCGCCGACGGTTCGCGATGTCGATGACGAAGTGATCCGGCCTGGCGCTCGCCCAGCGGCAATTCCGGACACAACCCGCTCACGGCGGGTCATTCGAGACTGATCACGCATGCGGCAGGAATTCCTCACCGTTGCATCTCGGGAAGAAGTTGCCGACGGCGTTTTTCTCCTCCGGTGCACTTCACACTCCATCGCTCGCGACTCCAAGCCCGGCCAGTTTGTCAATGTCCGTGTTAGCCCTGCGTTCGTTCCGTTCCTTCGACGTCCCTTCAGCATTTGCCGCGTCGAGGGCACGACGTTAGAGTTGCTGTTCAATGTCGTGGGTGAAGGGACGCGATTGCTTGCACGCATGCACCCCGGCGATGAGCTCGACACTCTGGGTCCCCTCGGCAAACCGTTCACTGTCGGCGACGACTTCGATACTGCCGTCATCGTTGCCGGCGGATTAGGGGTGGCGCCGTTTCCATTCCTCACTGACTATCTTCTTCGCTATGAGAAACAAATTGTGTCGTTCGTCGGTGCGCGCACCGCATTCCAACTTTACACGCGCCATCTGAACAATGTCCATGTCGCAACCGACGACGGCTCCTCGGGTTCACGCGGAACGGTCGTCTACCTGTTGGAACGCCACCTCGATGCCTGCCCCATCCCGAGGCCGAAACTCTTCGGCTGCGGCCCAACCCGAATGCTCCAAGCACTTTCGGAGGTTGCCCGCATGCGTGGGATTCCGTGCGAGCTTTCGTTGGAAGGAGAGATGGCGTGCGGCGTTGGATTGTGTCAAGGGTGTCCCGTGGAGCGTGTGAATGGCAGCAAAAAATACGCGCTCGTCTGTGTGGAAGGACCGACATTCGATTGCACCACCATCGTGGTAGGGTGAGATGAAAACCTCGTTCTCCATACGGGATGTAGAGTTCAAGAATCGTGTGCTGGTAGCTTCCGGCACATTCGGCTACGGGGATGAGGTTCGCGATGTTGTGGACGTGAACCGATTGGGCGGAATCGTAACGAAATCGCTTTCGTGGAAACCGCGAGACGGCAATCCTCCCCCCCGCATTGCCGAAACGCCGGCAGGCATGCTCAACTCCATCGGTCTTGCAAACATCGGCGTGCATCGTTTCATCGACGAGAAGCTCCCCTATCTACGCACGCTCGACACCACCATCGTCGTGAACATCGCCGCCAGTTCTGTAGAGGAGTACTGCGATGTCCTCTCGTTATTGGAGAAGCAGAATGGCGTTGATGCATACGAAATCAACGTCTCATGCCCGAATGTGAAGGAGGGGGGACTAAGCTTCGGAACCGATTGTGCGACGACGCGTGACATCACCGCACGCCTGCGTGCTCTGACCAGCAAGCCGTTGATTATTAAGCTGACGCCCAATGTCACCCACATCTCGGAATTCGCCCGCGCCGTTGAAGACGCCGGCGCCGATGCGGTTTCGGTTATCAACACCGTCATCGGTATGGCAGTGGATATTCGGACGCGCAGGCCGAAGCTCTCCACGGTTACGGGCGGACTTTCCGGTCCCGCCATTAAGCCGATCGCCCTCGCGAAAGTGTATGAAGTTTCCCGCGTCGTCAAGATTCCCGTAATCGGCATTGGCGGGATCAGTTCGGCTGAGGACGCGGTCGAGTTTCTGTTGGCCGGCGCATCGGCAGTGCAGGTAGGGACGATGAACTTCATCGACCCGAATGCCGGCGTGCGCATCGCCGATGGGTTAGCAAGCTTTGCCGAGCGCGAAGGCCTCACGGATGTCGGTGAGCTGGTGAACGCGTTGAAGTCCGACGTCGAATTCTCCGTCTTGCATTCCTGGCTGTAGCCCAACCCTCGCTTGAAAAAAACTTGAACACCTTCCCCGAGACGATTCGCTTCCTCTACAGCCTGCAAAGGAGCGGCATGAAGTTTGGCCTGCGAGGCATCAGACGGTTCATGCGCTCGCTGGGACATCCTGAACGACACTATCCCGTCATTCACATCGCCGGCACGAACGGCAAAGGCTCCACGGCGGCGATGCTTGCTGCCGTGCTGACAGCGGCAGGGTACAAAACCGGCTTGTACACGTCGCCGCATCTTGTGGATTTCACGGAGCGCATTCGCATCAACGGAAAACCGATTTCGCACCGGCCCATTGTCCGGCTCACGAGACGAATCCGGCCGCTTGTGCAGAAGCATCACATAACATTCTTTGAAACGACCACCGCTATTGCCTTTAAGCATTTCGCCGATGAGCGCGTCGATGTCGCTGTCGTTGAAACAGGATTGGGTGGAAGATTGGATGCGACGAACATCGTCAAGCCCATCCTGACGATCATCACCTCCATTGGCAAGGACCATACGGAAATTCTTGGCAACACCCTCCAAAAGATCGCTGCCGAAAAGGCGGGAATCATCAAGCGCCAAGTGCCGTGTATTGTGGGGGAGGATCGGCCCGGTGTACGAGCGGTCTTCCGTCGGGTGGCGAAGGGTCGTCGGGCACCGATCGTGTATCCTCGAATGAACATCCAACAAGTGCGGGAACAGTCGCTCCGCGGCACCTGGTTTGATTGCCGGACAGGGGAGAGGGCGTTGTCGAATCTCCACGTTTCGCTGCCGGGGCTTCACCAGCTCAAGAACGCGTCGCTTGTTCTTTCGGCGGTTGATTTGCTTCGAGCGCGGGGGAGATGGAGGATACCGGATAAGTCGGTACGAAAAGGGTTGGCGGAGGTTTCCAAGCTCTCCGGTTTTGAGGGGCGCCTGAGTGTCGTCTGCCGCAAGCCGATTATGATCGCCGATGTGGCGCATAACCCGCTGGCGATGAAACGATTGGTCGAATCGCTGAAAGCGCTTAAGATTCAGAAACCCGTCGTGATGTTCGGCTTGATGAAGGATAAGGACTCCGGCGCGATGATTCGAGTGCTGCAAGGTTTTGTCTCGCTCGTAGTCGTTGTAAGGCCGACGACAGAGCGGGCGAAAGCGGCGCATGAGCTGGAGCAAGAGTTTTGTGCGGTCGGCATTCCCGTTCGAGTTGGTGGCAGCGTGCGCGAAGGCTTGCGCTGGATCCGCTCAAACGCGAGGAGTAAACCGGTTCTCATCACTGGGTCGAACTTTGTGGTAGGAGAGGTTCTCGCTTTGCTGCGCGGGAAAAACTACTTGACAATAAACCAGTAATGGCCTATATTACATCACTGTTGAACCGCAATTCCTCGAGTTGTCCATAGACCATCCCAGCGCGCGTTTCCCAACCCGGTGAATTTTCTGTAGAGCTCGGTACGTGAGCCGCCTATTTTTTCCCCAACATTATCTCACCAGAGAGTAAGGTGTACCTGCCATGCCAATGGACATCACTGAGTTGAAGTCCAAAAAGATCGCGGAACTCAACCAGATCGCGAAAGACCTGAACATCACAGGCTACAGCGAGCTCCGCAAACAAGACATTATCTTCAAAATCCTCGAGGCTCAGACCGAAAAGGATGGCCTCAGCTTCAGCAAGGGCGTCCTCGAAGTCTTACCCGACGGCTACGGCTTCCTCCGGTCGGTCGACTACAACTATCTCCCCTCGCCGGACGATATCTACGTTTCTCCTTCGCAGATCAAGAAATTCGGTCTCCGCACAGGCGATGCGGTCAGCGGACAAGTGCGTCCGCCGAAGGAAGGGGAGCGATTCTTTGCCCTGCTTCGCGTCGAGGCCGTCAACGACGAATCGCCCGACGCGATTCGCGACAGGATTCTCTTCGACAATCTCACACCACTCTACCCGACGCAGCGGTTGAAGCTCGAGACCGCTCCGGGCGAATACTCGATGCGCATCCTCGACCTCCTTGCGCCAATCGGCAAGGGACAGCGCGGAATGATTGTTTCGCCGCCGAAAGCCGGCAAGACTGTGCTTCTCCAAAAGATGGCCAACAGCATCCTTCGCAACCATCCCGAAGTCAAACTCATTGTTTTATTGATCGACGAACGCCCCGAAGAGGTAACCGATATGGAGCGCACGGTGAATGCGGAGGTCATCAGCTCGACGTTCGACGAGCCCCCCGAACGGCACGTGCAGGTGGCCGACATGGTGATTGAAAAAGCAAAGCGACTGGTGGAGTCGAAGAAAGACGTTGTCATCTTGCTCGATAGCATCACGCGTCTTGCCCGCGCACATAACACGGTCGTTCCGCACAGCGGCAAGATTCTCTCCGGCGGTGTCGACGCTAACGCCCTGCACCGGCCGAAGCGGTTCTTCGGCGCCGCACGCAATATCGAAGAAGGCGGCAGCTTGACGATTGTTGCCACGGCGCTTGTGGAAACCGGCAGCCGCATGGATGAGGTGATCTTCGAAGAGTTCAAGGGCACGGGTAATATGGAAGTGGTTCTTGACCGAAAACTGAGCGATAAGCGCATCTTCCCCGCCATCGATGTGAACCGCTCGGGAACCCGCAAAGAGGAAATGCTGCTGGAAGACGACGAGTTAAACCGCGTCTGGATTCTCCGCAAGCTCTTGAGCGACCTGACGCCGGTGGATGCGATGGAATTCCTATTGGAGAAAATGCGGGGTACAAAATCCAACAAAGAATTCCTCAAGGTGATGAACAGTTAACCGTCCGTCAGAGGCGGACGATCCCACCACCGGAAGTTTTCCATCCGCATTTCTCTCACCCCGATTCGTATGGTCTCAACCATGAATGAAGCGGTCATCGTCAGTGCGTGCAGAACGCCCATCGGAAGTTTTCTCGGGTCGTTACGTTCGCTCCCCGCGCCCAAACTCGGCGCGCTCGCCGTTGAGGAAGCGGTGCGTCGCGCCGGTATCCGCAACGAAGATGTGCAAGAAGTTATCATGGGCAACGTACTCACGGCTGGTGAAGGTCAGGCGCCCGCGCGACAAGCGGCCTTGTTTGCGGGATTGTCCGAATCCGTTGAGTGCATGACGGTCAACAAAGTGTGCGGGTCGGGTTTGAAGGCGGTCATGTTGGCCGCGCAGGCGATACGATTAGGCGATGCCGAGGTGGTTGTCGCCGGCGGGATGGAGAGTATGTCGAATGCACCGTATCTCCTGGAAAAAGCGCGCGGAGGATTACGGCTTGGACACGGTGAAGTCGTTGACTCGATGATCAAGGACGGATTGTGGGATGTGTACAACGATTTCCACATGGGAAATGCCGCCGAGCTTTGTGCGCGTGAGTGTGCTGTTCCCCGCGAGGCGCAGGATGAGTTTTCGGAGATGAGCTACCGGCGAGCGCAGGCGGCGTGGGAGGGGGGACGCTTTCACGAGGAGGTGTTGTCGGTGAAGATCGCATCGAAAACGGGAGAAGAAGTTGTCGAGAAAGATGAAGAACCATTCCGCGTCAATTTTGAGAAGATGAAAACGCTGCGGCCTGCATTCGACAAGCAAGGCACGGTTACCGCCGCAAACGCCTCGAAGATTAACGACGGTGCGGCGGCGACGGTGGTGATGTCTGCATCGAGAGCAAACGCCATGGGCATCACGCCGATGGCGCGCATCGTCAGCTATGCATCGGCGGCGAAGAAGCCGGAGTGGTTCAGCACCGCGCCCGTGGATGTGATTCCGAAGACGCTCGCACGCACCGGGCTAAAGCAGGACGACATTGATCTGTTCGAAATCAATGAAGCATTTGCTGTGGTCGCGCTTGCCGCGAACAAACTGCTCGGCCTCGACGTTGCGAACGTCAACGTCCATGGCGGTGCTGTGGCGCTCGGCCATCCGATTGGCGCCAGCGGAGCGCGCATTCTTGTCACGCTGCTTCACGCTCTCAAGCAGCACAACAAGAAACGCGGCATGGCAGCGATCTGCATCGGCGGTGGAGAAGCGGCCGGCATGGTTGTGGAGATGATGTGAGAGTTGAACATTATTGTAGGACGGGTCTCCAGACCCGTCGCTGATGTACCGGCGATGAGATGAGCCCTGCTGAGTTTATGGTCGGCTCCGGCCTGCCCGCCACGC
>JBGFRR010000021.1:0-7022 GCA_041695045.1 Bacteroidota bacterium | reverse complement strand
TTTTTTGACTTTGTCCAACTTCTTCGTATATTCGACACGCCTTTTCCCGCATGAAGAAACACCGACGGAATCAAGCCGCAAATCCAATGAACAATACAGTTACCGCCTCCCCTCCCAAAAAGCAAACATCACAGCTCCTCGGCCTCTCTCCCGAGACGCTTCGTGAGTGGTATGATGATATGCTACTCGTCCGCCGTTTCGAAGAGAAATGTGCCCAGTTATACGGTATGGGCAAGATCATGGGTTTTTGCCATCTCTACAACGGTCAGGAAGCCGTTTCGACAGGTGCCATTAAAGGTGCAATTCAACCCGACGACTACGTCATGACCGCATACCGCGATCACGGTCAAGCTCTCTCGAAGGGCGTGGATCCCAAAAGAATCATGGCTGAGCTGTTAGGAAAGTACACCGGTACAACAAAAGGCAAAGGCGGCTCGATGCACATCTTTGACCGCGAGAAAAACTTCCTCGGCGGTCACGCTATCGTCGGAGGGCATCTCCCACTGGCTGCGGGCGTCGGATTTGCCATCAAGTATCGCAGCGAGAAGAAGGTCTGTCTCTGCTTTATGGGAGATGGTGCCACCAACATTGGTGAATTTCACGAAGCCCTCAACCTCGCCTCCCTCTGGAAACTCCCCGTCATCTACATCATCGAAAACAACCTCTACAGCATGGGCACGTCGGTCAGCCGCTCCTCCGCCATTGAGCAGCTCCACAAGAAGGCGTCGGCGTACAACATGCGCGATGATTTTATCGAAGGCGACAACGTTCTCGAAGTGTACAAAACCATCAAAGCCGCGGTCGACCACGCCCGAAAGACCTATGAGCCTACACTGATCGAGGTCCGAACCTACCGCTACCGCGGCCACTCGATGTCCGACCCCGTTCACGGCCATTACCGGACAAAGGAAGAGGTTGAAGAGCGCAAGAAGCACGACCCGCTCACCATCTTTGCCGATATTCTCAAAAAAGAGAATATCATCGACGATACCTGGCTCGACGATGCAGAAAAGAGAATCAAGGAGATTGTTAACGAGTGCGTGGAGTTTGCCGAGAACAGCGAAGAACCCCCACTCGAGGAGCTTTGGAACGACGTGTATATCGAAGGAAATGGAGAATAACGCATGCCGGTTGTGAGTTTACGGGAAGCCCTGAACCAAGCAATAGATGAAGAAATGGCCCGCGACGAGCGGGTGTTCCTGATGGGTGAAGAAGTTGCGCGGTATCAGGGCGCATACAAAGTCAGTCAGGGGTTGCTGCAAAAGTATGGCGAGCGGCGCATCATCGACACACCAATAGCCGAGGCAGGATTCGCAGGCGTTGGAGTCGGTGCTGCAATGGTCGGGCTTCGTCCGATCATCGAATTCATGACGTGGAACTTCTCCCTTGTCGCTTATGACCAGATTGTCAACAACGCCGCAAAAATGCTCTCCATGTCGGGCGGACACTTCCACGTGCCGATCGTGTTCCGGGGTCCCGGCGGAGCAGCACATGGCCTTGCTGCAACACACTCGCAAGCGCTCGAAGCCATCTACGCACATGTTGCCGGATTGAAAGTGATCATGCCTTCCACCTGTAAAGACGCAAAGGGATTGTTGAAATCGGCCATTCGAGACGATAACCCCATCATCTTCATCGAGAGCGAAGTCATGTACGGCGACAAGGGGGAGATTCCCGAAGGAGAATACACCATTCCCATAGGCGTGGGCGAGGTAAAGCAAGAAGGAACCGACCTTACACTCGTTTCGTGGTCGAAAGTCCTTGCTCATATTGTGTGGAAAGCCGTCGAACGGATTGAGGAGGAAGAAGGCATCAGCATTGAGGTCATCGACCCCCGCACCATTAAGCCGATGGACTACGACCTGATTGTCGAATCTGTGAAGAAGACCAATCGCCTGCTGGTGGTGGAAGAAGGATGGCCCTTCGCCGGCGTTGGAGCACAGATAGCGTACGAGATCACCAAGCGGACGTTCGATTACCTTGACGCACCGGTAGAGCGGGTGACGCAGGAGGATGTTCCCCTCCCCTACGCAAAGAATCTTGAGAAGGCCTCGCTCCCCAACGAGGACAAGATTTCAAAAGCCGTCAAGCGCGTGCTGTATAAAGACTAAAGGGTTTCCATGGCAACAAAAATCCAAATGCCCAAGCTGAGCGACACCATGGAGGAAGGTGTCATCCTCAAGTGGCTCAAGAAGGAAGGCGATACAGTCAAGCAGGGGGAGACGATTGCAGAGATTGAGTCAGACAAGGCCGACATGGAGCTTGAGGCGTATGACTCCGGCGTGCTCCGCAAGATTGTCGTTCCCGAAGGCGGAAAGGCCTCCATCGGCGCGTTGATTGCCATCATCGGTGAGGCGGATGAGGATATCTCCAGCTTAACGGATGAAACCGCCGGCACAGAGAAGAAAGCGAAGGTCGAAGACAAGAAAAAAGAGGAATCAAGAGAAGAAAAGAAACCGGAGACACGGGAATCGTTGGCACAACCTGCTGTGGTTGAGAAACCCCGTGTTGCAGAGCCTGAAGACGGAAGAATTAAAGCCTCCCCCCTCGCGCGGCGTCTGGCGAGTGAGCATACAATCAATCTCGCAGGCGTTCCTGGGAGCGGCCCTCAAGGCAGAGTCATCAAGCGCGACATCGAAGGAGTGCTCTCGGGGAAGATTTCCGTCGGTGTAGGCCGGCCGACAGCGAAGATCGTTCCGGGTACATCCGAAGAACTCCCCCTCTCCGCCATCCGCAAAACCATCGCAAAGCGGATGACCGAGAGCAAACAACAAGCGCCGCATTTCTATGTAACTGTGGCGATCAACATGGAACCGGCCATGGCGTTCCGCGAGCAGATCAACACTGCCACCGACCTCAGGATTTCGTTCACCGATATCATCCTGAAAGCCTCAGCAGCCGCCCTCATGCGGCACCCGAATGTTAACGGCTCGTATTTAGGGGATTCGATGCGCGTCCATAACTACGCTCACATCGGTGTGGCTGTGGCGCTGGACGACGGGCTTGTTACTCCCGTCGTGCGGAACTGCGAGCAGAAGCGCATCGATCAAATCAACGCAGAACTGGGAGACTTAGTCGAGCGCGTCCGTAGCCGGAAACTTAAGCCGGAGGAGTACCAAGGGTCGACGTTTACTGTGAGCAACCTCGGCATGTTCGATGTCGAAGACTTCGTTGCGATCATCAATCCGCCTGAAGCGGCCATCCTGGCAGTCGGTTCCATTCGAGAAGAGCCGGTTGTGCGCCACGGACAGATTACCATCGGGCACATTATGCGGGTTACGCTTTCGTGCGACCATCGAATCATCGATGGCGCGGTGGCGGCGCGGTTCCTTCAGGACTTCAAGAAGTTCATGGAGAATCCCGCTGCGCTGACGCTGTAATGCATACAACGGCTTCCCGTTCGCCCCGTTCGACGGGGTTCATCCATCGCCCGACACTTCGAGGTCGGGTTCTTTATTTCCGCAACCCCCTATGGGCTTCTCGCTCGCAAACGCTATCAAACGTGAGGTGCCGGGGAATATGCTCCCCTTCGTCGGCTTTTGCATCGCCCTCAACGTCACCGCCGGCTATTTGACCGCTCTCATCAAGCTGCCGCTGTACCTTGATGCGATCGGAACCGTCCTCCTTGCCGCCCTCTGCGGCCCGTGGATCGCTGCCATTGCCGGCTCGATTTCCAACCTCTTGTTCGGAGCCCTCGGCAATCCGACAATGATCTTTTTCATCCCGACAATGATTGCCATCGCGCTGTTTTCCTCGGCGGTTGCGCGCTGGGGTTGGTTTCGACGATGGTACCTGGTTGTGCTCGGCGGGATTCTTCAGGGTGTCGTCGCAGCCGTCATTTCTGCGCCGATCTCTGCCTACCTCTTCAGTGGAGTCACTCTCGGCGGGACCGATTTCCTCGTCATCTACTTCCGCTCGATGGGTAACTCGATACTCGACAGTGTGCTCTATCAGGGACTGTCTTCCGATCCGGTGGATAAGACCATCACGTACCTCATCGTCTTTTCGCTTCTCATGAACTTGCCGCGCAGGATACTCCAGAAGTTTCCGCGTCATTCCAACATCATTCGTCCATCATCCTCCCACGCTGATGCAACGTAGCATTGCCGCCAAACTCTCCTTGCTGTTGTTCTTCTGGGTCTGTGCATTTGCTCTCGAATGGAATCTGATCCTGCCTCTCATCGGTATTCTGGTCGTTGCACGGTGGACTATCCCCTTCCGCCCCGTCACCGATCGGCTCGCGCGAGCATGGAACAAGTTTTTGCTCTATCTTCTGCTCCTTTTTATAGCGCTTATGGCGGTCAATGCCCTCTTTATCAAAGGGGGGGCGGTACTGCTGGAATTCGGTCCCCTACGCTTCCACAGCGAAGGAGCGATATTTGGCCTTGCAACTGCTGCGAGAGTCGGGTTACTCTCCCTTGCAACGTTACTCATGTTTATTTCGACGCCGTTAAAGAATTTGGTCAAATTTCTGCAGGCGTGGGGACTCTCGCCATCCATCGCAATGGTCATTCTGCAGGCGTTGTTTTTTGTCCAGAAACTCCCTTCTCGCATCGATCAGATTCTCCTCGCGCAGGAGGCACGTGGGGCGAACGTGCGAGGCAATGTGCTTGCGCGAGCGCGGTCGCTCACCGCATTGTTAGCGCCGTTGGTTCTTTCGTCCATTCTGGAAAGCCTTCAGCGAGGGTTAGCGCTCGAGCTGCGTGGAGCACTTCATGCGGTTCCAGGTGCAGATCGAGAGCGTCCGGCGATTCCAATTGAGGCGTACGTGCTTGTGCTCCTCGCAATCATCATTCTCCTTCTCCGGTTTGCTTCATGAGCTGCGCAATCAGCACAAACCAATTGAGCGTTACGTACGCCGGACAAGCCTCGCCTGCGCTCCATTCAGTTTCCGTTCGCATTCCCGAAGGAACTATTTGCGCCATCCTCGGCGTAACAGGAACCGGAAAGACTACGCTTCTGCACGCGCTCGCCGGCGTGCTTGGCGCTCACCAGAGCGGTGCATCAGTCGAAGGCTCAATTTCTATCGGCGGCGTTGACTATCAACCAGTACCCAACACCATCCTCTTTCCCACTGTCGCTTTCGTGTTAGACGATCCAACGCTCCAAATCTCCGGCATGCGTGATACGGCGTTCGATGAAGTCGCCTTTACGCTTGACAACCTCGGTATTCCTCGAGAACGCCATGCGGAACGTATTCGACCCTTCCTCCAGTCGCTCGGAATAGCTCATCTCAGCGACCGCAACCCAACACAACTCTCCGGTGGAGAAGCCCAGCGCGTTGCCATTGCCACAATGCTCGTTGCAGAACCTCGCATTCTTCTTCTCGATGAGCCCTTTTCCGCACTCGATGCGGAGAATCAACATAAGCTATCGCTTCTGCTGAAAGACCTTCGAAAGACTACCACAATCGTGTTAGCCGAAAGCCGCGTCGACAATGTGCTCACGACAGCAGACCATGTTATCGTGCTTGAACGCGGCCGCGTGGCATTCGAGGGGAGTCATCATGCTTTCATCCATCGCATTGTAGAGTTTGACTCGCTTCTTCCATCGCAAGTCTGGAAGGAAACAATGGAACGGCTTGCCACAATGACCGATCAGCCTGTGTGGAAGCGAATCAGAAAGGTTATGGGATGGACGACATAGGGATACAGGCTGACTCCCTCACCTTTGCCTATCCGGGCGCACCCCCTGCGGTGCAGGACGTGTCATTCTCTATCCGACGCGGGGAATGCTTGCTCATCGTCGGCCATAATGGTGCGGGCAAAAGCACATTGCTCAAACTGCTGAACGGCATTCTCCGACCATCAAGCGGCAGACTGTTCATCAATGGAGAGGCTGTGCAGAACCGGTCGGTTTCCGAGCTCGCGAGACTTATGGCTGTAACGTTTCAGAATCCGGGCGACCAACTCTTTGCCTCAACGGTTCGGAAGGAAGTCGCCTTCGGCCCTGAGAACCTGAGGCACCCCAACGCCGATGAACTGGTTCGGAACGCCCTTCACGCTCTCCACCTATCGCATTGTGCCGATGAACACCCGTACGACCTTCCGCTTCCAACGCGTAAACTCGTGACCATCGCGTCGGCACTGGCCATGGGCACACCGCATCTGGCGTTCGATGAGCCGACTGCAGGTCTTTCACATCCCGAGAAACTCCTGGTTGCCGAGTCGCTTGCTGCTGTTCGCAATGACCAAACGCTCTTGATTGTCTCGCACGATCTTCAAACATTTCTGCCGCTCGCATCGTCAGTGCTTGTACTCCATCGAGGGCGGGTTCTGTTCTCGGGACCGCCTCAGTCCTTCATCGACCGGAACCATCACATGCGGAAAGCCGGCGTACGACTTCCGCTTCTTTCTCGGCTGCGGCGACTCCTCTCTCTACCGCTCATCGCCTCGGCAGATCCGACACGGAAATGACACCACGGAGACCACAATGATTGACCCATCGACACTTTCACGACGGGATATGTATCGCCTGTTGATCTCCTGCGTTGTGCCGCGACCAATCGCACTCGTGACCTCTGTTTCCCCCTCAGGCGTTATCAACGCAGCGCCGTTTAGCTTCTTCAACGCCGTCTCCGTTACGCCGCCCATTGTCATGATCGCTGTTGACCGCAAACGCGGAGTCCGGAAAGACACCGCCGTCAACATTCTGCATAGCAAAGAATTTGTCATCCACATTGTGGATGAACAGATTGCCGAGAAGATGAACATCACCTCCGCCAGCCTCCCTCCCGACGAGAGCGAAGTCGAGGCAGCGGCGTTTGCGCTCCAGCAGAGTGTCCGAGTGAAGACGCCGCGGCTTCGTGAAAGCCCGATTCACTTCGAGTGTCGTCTTCATCATTACATGGAAATGGGCGTGGGTCCCGTCGACCTCATCTTTGGTGAAGTTGTTGCACTCCACATTCGAGAAGGATTGTTGCAGGATGGAATTGTCGACCCAACACGCTTGCACGCAATTGGACGGTTGGGAGGATCGATGTACAGCAGAGTGAGAGATGTGTTCGAGATGATTCGTCCCGG
>JBGFRR010000092.1:0-39200 GCA_041695045.1 Bacteroidota bacterium | reverse complement strand
TCACGCGAGGTCGGCACGCATATCTACGAGCTTGCCTCTAAAGTCCAGCCCGGACAGAAATGGCTCAAGCGCGTTGTTGCAGAAATGGGAGGCAAGGACTCGATTGTGATCGATGACCAGACCGACCTCGACGCGGCAGCGCAGGCGACGGTGGTTTCCGCGTTTGGATTTCAGGGACAAAAATGTTCTGCCGCTTCGCGTGCGATTGTCGTAGAGAACGTGTACAACAAGTTTATCGATCTCGTGAAGGAGAAAACGGAGAAACTGAGCGTCGGCCCGACGGACAATCCGTCGAACTTTATAGGCCCTGTCATCAACAAGAGTGCGCAGGAAAACATTCTGAGCTATATCGAGAAGGGAATCAAGGAGGGGGGGCGGCTGATTTGCGGCGGAACGAAAGTGGATGGCGAAGGATACTTCATCGCACCGACCGTAATTGCCGACGTGGATCCGAAGGCCACGATCGCGCAGGAGGAGATTTTCGGTCCCGTCCTTGCCATCATCAAAGCGCGTGATTTTGACCATGCGCTTGAGATCGCCAACAACACCGAGTACGGCCTCACGGGCGGCGTGTGGACGAAAAACAGAAAAAAGATCGAAAAGGCGAAGAAGGTATTTCATGTGGGGAATTTCTACATCAACAGAAAAATCACCGGTGCGCTGGTTGGCGTGCATCCGTTTGGCGGTTTCAACATGTCCGGTACAGACTCGAAAGCCGGCGGACGCGACTATCTTTTGCTCTTCACGCAAGCGAAGTCGATCTCAGAGAAAATCAAATGAGGATGGAAAACGGACGATGCGAGATTCATGCAGCTATCCGTCTCCATGTTGAGAGGACTCAATCCACTCGTCAGTCAAAAGGAAGAATGACCGATGGAACTTTTCAAACGAATAACCTTTGATCCCCATGTTATGGGAGGAAAGCCTTGCATCCGGGGTATGCGCGTTACCGTTGGAACCATTGTGGGGTTGTTCGCAGCCGGGCACAGTAAAGAAGAAATCCTCAAGGCATATCCTTACTTGGAGGTGGAAGACATCAATGAGGCGCTGGCGTATGCAGCGTGGAGATCGGAGGAACTCGAGCTCCCATTCAAGTACCGATGAAAGTGCTTGTCGATATGAACCTCTCTCCCTCGTGGGTACCATTCCTCGTCCACCACGGGCATGAGGCTGTTCATTGGTCAGAAGTCGGGGATGCCCACGCAAAAGATGAAATGATTCTTCAATGGGCGCGAGAACACGAGTTTGTGGTCTTTACAAACGATCTTGATTTTGGAAGTCTTCTCGCTCGCGGGTGCGTATATTGCCTATCAAAAAATCCTCATGATAATCTCATTTTCGGGGTTTGCTTATGAAAATCCATGAATACCAAGGCAAAGAGATTCTCAAAAAGTTTGGCGTTGCAGTACCGCAAGGGAAGGTCGCATTCTCGGTCGAAGAAGCTGTTTCGGTCGCAGAACACATCGGCGGCGGTATCTGGGTCGTAAAGGCACAGATCCACGCCGGCGGACGCGGTAAAGGAGGTGGTGTGAAGCTTGCGCGCAGTCTCGACGAAGTGCAGCAGCGCGCATCCGAGATTCTCGGCATGCGCCTCGTCACGCATCAAACGGGACCCGAGGGACGCATGGTGAAGCGAGTGCTCATTGAAGAAGGTATGGATATTGCGCGAGAGCTGTACGTAGGGATTACACTCGACCGGACGCGCTCTCAGAACGTCGTTATGGCTTCCACGGAGGGAGGCGTCGAGATCGAAAAGGTCGCAGAAGAGACACCGGAGAAAATTCTGAAGGAATACATTCATCCCGGGATGGGCATGCAGCAGTATCAGGCGCGAAAGCTTTGCTTCGGCTTGGGGCTGACGGGAGATGCTTTCAAAAACGGGGTGAAGTTCCTTTTAGCCCTCTACAAGGCCTACGAAACCACCGATGCGTCGCTTGCCGAGATCAATCCGCTTGTCGTCACACGAGCGGGCGAGGTGTACGCGCTCGATGCGAAGATGAACTTCGACGATAATGCGCTCTTCCGTCATCCCGAGCTTGCGGAGATGCGCGACCTCGACGAAGAAGACCCGCTCGAAGTCGAAGCCTCACAATCGAATCTCAACTACATCAAGCTCGACGGCAACGTCGGTTGTATGGTCAACGGCGCGGGACTTGCCATGGCGACGATGGACATCATCAAGCTTGCGGGTGGAATGCCGGCGAACTTTCTCGATGTCGGCGGCGGAGCGAGCGCGCAAACCGTTGAGGCCGGTTTTCGGATCATTCTGAAAGACTCCAACGTCAAGGCCGTTCTCATCAACATCTTCGGCGGGATCGTACGCTGCGACCGTGTTGCAGCGGGCGTTGTTGAGGCGGCGAAGAACGTAAACATTTCGGTTCCCATCGTCGTCCGCCTTGCCGGAACGAATGCCGAGTTAGCGGCGGAGATTCTGAAAAATTCCGGCCTCAGTTTCCTCGTTGCATCAAGCCTCAAAGAGGCCGCAGAGAAGGTCACGAAAGCCATTGCGGCATAAACGATCGAGCATGACGGAATGCAATCAAGCGAAGCGAGCATGCGATGTGATAGTCTGGCCAGCTATGTTTTCGGAGAGACCGCAATGAACCACTGAGATACAAGGAGACCAACAATGACGAAGACGTTAGCCATAGATGAAACGTTAGTGAAAGAAGTAGAGAAATTAGGAAGGCACAGGACTCAGCGCGAGGCGGTCGAAGACGCCTTACGGGATTACCTCCGCATCCGTCGACAGCAGCGCGTGTTGAAAGAGTTTGGCACGATAGAATTTCGAAGGGGATATGATTATAAAACTCTCCGAGAGCGACAGTGAGAGTCATCGTCGATACCTCGGTATGGTCGCTGGCGTTACGGAGGGCAACAAAGCGGACGAGTCAAAAAGTAACAAAGCTCGAAGCGTTGATCAAAGAAGGTCACGAAGTATTCTTGCTGGGAATTGTACTGCAGGAGATTCTACAGGGGATTCGAAAGCCTTCGGACGTCAAGAGGATACAAGAAGCCCTGGAATCTTTTCCCCTCGTCGAGCTTCATCGCCAAGATTACACATTTGCTGCAGAGATTCAAAACGCTTGCATGTCGAAAGGTATTCAAATCACAACGATCGACGCATTGATTGCTTCGGTGACGATTCGGAGACGTTGCTTTTTACTGACCGCTGATAAAGATTTCGAACGCATTGCCACGATTTTTGACCTTCAACTACTCTAACCGACAATGCCGTGGAACGAACAATACGAACCCGTCATCGGCCTCGAAGTCCACTGCCAACTGCTGACCGCGTCCAAAGCGTTCTGCGCGTGCTCCACCCAATTTGGCGACGCGCCGAATACAAACGTCTGCCCCGTCTGTCTCGGCCTCCCCGGCGCGCTGCCGGTGCTCAACACGAAGCTCGTCGAGTACATCGTCCGTCTCGGACTTGCAACGAACTGTACGATCGCGCAGCGGTCGGTGTTTGCACGCAAGAATTATTTCTATCCCGACCTCCCGAAAGGCTATCAGATTTCACAATACGAAGAGCCGGTCTGCACCGGCGGATACTTGGAGGTCGAGCTTGAGGACGGAAGCATGAAGCGGGTCGGTATCACGCGCATCCACATGGAGGAAGACGCGGGCAAATCGATCCACGACATCGGTGCGGCGACGCTGGTCGATGTAAACCGCTGCGGCGTTCCGTTGATCGAGCTCGTAACGGAGCCGGACATTCGCACGCCGCATGAGGCGTATCTCTTCCTTCACACCATCCGTCAGCTCGTGACGTATCTCGGCATTTGCGACGGGAATATGGAAGAAGGCAGTCTTCGGTGCGACGCGAACGTTTCCGTACGGCGACGCGGGGAGAAGCAACTTGGAACGAAGACGGAAGTGAAGAACATGAATTCGTTTCGCTTCGTTGAGCGCGCGTTAGAGTACGAAATCAATCGCCAGATTGATCTGTTAGAGAGCGGCGAGAAGGTGATTCAGCAAACCCTTCTCTGGAATTCCGATGAAGGCATTGTCGCACCGATGCGCTCGAAGGAAGAAGCGCACGACTATCGGTACTTTCCCGACCCCGACCTCGTTCCGGTGTCGGTCGGTCGCGAGATGATTGCATCGGTTGGGCAAGCGTTGCCGGAGTTTCCCCGGAAGCGCCGCGATCGTTTTATGGAGCAGTACCATCTACCGAAGTACGACGCGGACGTCCTCACGACGGAGAAGCTCATTGCAGATTATTTTGAGAGAGCTGTTGCCGCATTACGCGTGAAGAACGGTGAGACGTACAAACTCGCGAGCAACTGGACCATGGGTGATGTGCTGCGCGTCGCGAACGATCGAGCTAACGGTCTACAGAATTTTCCGGTCCCGCCAACGCATCTTGCCGACATGATCAACCTCGTTGTCGATGGAACCATCAGCGGTAAGATTGCGAAGGAGGTTTTTGGGGAGATGCTTGCGAGCGGTGAAACAGCGACAGCGATCGTTGAACGCAAGGGACTCGTCCAGGTGAGCGACGCAGCAGCGATCGAGAACGTTGTCGATGAAGTTCTCGCGCGGAGTCAGGAACAGGTGGCAACATACCGGGCGGGTAAGCAGCAGGTCTTCGGCTACTTTGTCGGCGAGGCGATGAAGGCGATGAAGGGAAAGGCGAATCCGAAGATTGTGAATGAGGTGCTGCGAAGAAAGTTAGAGGGATGGAACAAGTAGCAAGTATTCAGTAGCAAGTAAGAAGTAGACGACTAAAATATTGCGTTTCTACTGTAGTGGAGGGGCTAATCATAGGCTCTACCCCACGAAAAGGGATTCCAAACTATTTTTTGCCTGATTTCACAGTTCTGAGCACGTTGAAGGGACCCCCATGCGCCCCACCATCATTGCCGGTAACTGGAAAATGAACAACGACGCAAACGGTGCGGAGAAGCTCATCTCCGACCTCAAGCGCGCATTAACGTTCGAGCTTAACAGCACACAAGTCGTCGTCTGTCCACCATACCCGTTTCTCTCCCTTGCGCGCACGCTGTTGGACGGTTCGCCAATCCAACTCGGCGCTCAGAACATGTACCATCAAGACGATGGTGCATTCACAGGAGAAGTTTCTGCAAGCATGCTTACGTCGGTTGGGTGCACGCATGTGATCCTCGGCCATTCGGAGCGCCGGCAGTACTTCGGTGAGACGAACGAGTTTATCAACGCAAAAGCGAGGAGGGCACTCTCCGCGGGGCTCATCCCGATCATCTGCGTTGGCGAGACGCTCGAAGAGCGCGAGAAGGGCATCACGCACCACGTTGTCAGCGCACAGGTGAAAGGTGTGCTGAAGGATATCACAGCAGCGGACGTCGAGCGGAGCATCATCGCGTATGAGCCTGTTTGGGCAATCGGGACGGGACGCAATGCGACGCCCGATCAAGCGCAGGAAGTTCATCAACTCATCCGTAAACTCATTTCGCAACTGTACGGGTGGAATGTTGCGCAGAATGTCGTCATCCAGTACGGCGGCAGCGTGAAGCCTGACAATGCCTCCGACCTCCTCCGACAACTTGACATCGACGGTGCTCTCGTGGGCGGAGCATGTTTGAAAGCAGATTCGTTCATCGAGATCATACGAGCAGGCGTATCAGCCAAATCCACTTGACGTTTTGCAGATCGAAACGAGTATCGCTTCAAAGTGAGCCGCTAATTCTTTTCCAGCACGCCAGTTACATCCTCACGGTCGGTAAACCTTTCGAGAATCCCATTGCTTTCAGGGCCTTTATGTGTTATATTGAGGCCGTCTAACCCCTAGCGGCTCCTGTTTTGGGCTTTCCTTACAACATTCGGCCGAAAGAATTGACAAGCACATCTTTTCGGTTCCTCATACATCTTTTTCTCTTTTTCCTCGTCTCGGCCTCCCTTAACACCACTCTCAGTCAACCACGCGTCCTGGAAAACGGCCGCCCGCTCATGCGCAGCCTCGATGTGGGCTTTCATCCTGACTCCCCAACGCGGGCGAAGATCGACCTCAACGGCACCTGGTCGTACTCACTCGATGGCTCCGATTGGGCTGAGGTGAAGGTTCCCAGTTCATTCGACCTCGTCGGCAACCTTACCCTGCGGCGAACGTTTGAGGTCGTCGCTGATATGTTCACCGAGCATGCGTTCAAGGTTGTTGCGCTTGGAGTGAATTACGACGCGGAATTCTACATCAACGGTGTTTTCGTTGGGCGACATGTTGGCGGATATACGTCGTTTGAGTTTGACATCCCGGACAATGCATTGCTGGTCGGGAAGGAAAATGTTGTAACCGTTGCTGTGCATAACCGACTCGATGCCCGCTCGACGATCCCGCCGCGAAAACAAATTTGGGGCTGGCGAAACTACGGTGGAATCCTTCGGGATATGTACATTCTTGCGACTCCCCGCACATGGGTCGAGTCGGTCCACGCCCGAACGACCCTCAGTCCCGACATGCGGCAGGGCCTCCTGCACGTCACGGCAACCATCGGAAATCGATGGGTTCTTCAATCCCCCGATGAAGCGCGGGGAACAGCGCCAACACAGCAGTTTCTGTTTCAAGTGGAACTGTACGACCGCACGAATGACGCTCTGGTTGCACGCTCCGCCCCCGTACCCATTACTCTGTACCAGAATCGGGGAACCGAAGCGCATCTCACCGTGCCGGTAACCGCTCCCAAGCTGTGGAGTCCGGAGACGCCGGATATTTATCGCGCACGGGTGATGGTTCTGGAACAAACAGCAGCGCGCACAATTGTTGATGAAGTCGGGCGTAACGTCGGCTTCACCAACGTACGGCTTGAGGGTGAAAAGATTGTGTTGAATGGAAAGCCCGTTGTGCTGAAAGGAATTGTGTGGCACGAAGATTCGCCGGACTACGGTGCATCGCTGACGTATGAACAGATGGAGCGGGATGTGGCTCTCATGAAAAGCTCCGGCGCGAATGCCGTACGCTTCGCGTTCCATCCTCCGCATCCGTACATGTTGAACCTCTGCACTCGCTACGGACTCTTCGCGTTGTTAGAGATCCCCGCGTGGAATGTTCCCGCGGCCGTTCTTGCCGAGGAAGTGTTTCAGGTGCTGGCGGAAGGTATGATGCGGGAGATGGTGACGCGCGATCGACATCAGCCGTCGGTGTTGGCGTGGGGAGTGGGAACGGAGTTTGATTCTGCCGACCCTCGCGCACGAGCGTACGTTGTGCGCGTGAAGAACGCCGCGCGGTCGCTCGATGACCGGCCGGTGTATTTTGGTTCGCGGATGATCGCGAACGACATGGCGACAGACCTTGTCGATGTCGCCGCGCTGATTCCTCCGCCCATGGGGGTGAAAGAATTCCGGGAGGCGATTGAGCGATGGAAGTCCGCTCACCCGTCGAAACCCGTGCTCGTCCTCCGCTACATGCGCGAAGTGGATCATACGAACCACAACGGCTACAGCGACCCGATGTCGCAGCAAGCTCAAGCGCGTACACTCGAGCAGTACACGCGCGCCATTCGTGATGCGCGCATCGCGGGAAGTTTTGTCGCGTCGCTCGCCGATTGGCGCGGCGATCGTCCTGTTCTCTCCGTTCGACTTGATGATCCGTTCCTGCATCCGGTTGGACTCACGAGCTATGCGCGAGAAAAGCGCGAGTCGTTGAATGTCATCCGCGCGCTCTACAACGAAGAGAAACTAACCGCGCTGCCGATCGGAACATATCGGCCGGGGTTCACGGCGGCTCCTGTCGTGGCAGGACTCATCATCATCGTTATTGTCGCGTATTTCTATCACTACAATCGTCGGTTCAGCGATTGCGTCAATCGTGCACTGCTTCGTCCGTACAATTTCTTTGCCGACCTACGCGATCTTCATGCTGTGTCTATCGTGCATTCGTTCGTCTTAGCCATCGCCATCGCGTGCACGCTTGCCGTCTTAACGGCAAGCTTTCTCTATCATCTTCGCACCAATCCGGATGTCGATTACTTCCTCACCCAGCTTTTGGTCTCAGATTGGCTCAAGCATCATCTTATTATGGCGGCATGGAATCTCCTGTACGGGATTGTGCTCTTCACCGGAGTGTTCCTTGCAGCCGTCGGTATGGCGATCGTCGTCGTGAAATTGTTTTCGTTCTTTGTCAAGAGTCGCATCCAATGGTATCACGCCTCGTCCATCGTCGTGTGGGGTGCTCTTCCATTCGTCGCGCTTATCGTTCCGGGAATGATCTTTCTGAAACTCTTCGAAAACCCTGCCTTCATCTGGCCGTCGGTGGCCGGCGTGGCGTTGATGTTTGTGTGGGTTTTGTTCCGTATTCTCAAGGGTATTTCTGTCATTTTCGATATCTCCCCCCGCCGGGCGTATAGCGTCGGGCTGGCCTTTTGCGTTGCGACTGCTGCCCTCTGGTTGTTCTATTACGATTCCGCCTACGCGTTCACGGCCTATCTCAACTTGCTGATGAACATGGTGCAGGGCTCCGGATAATGTATCTCTCGAGGATCGAAATATTCGGCTTCAAGTCGTTTGCCCAGAAGGTTAGCCTGACCTTCGATGCGGGCATTACGGCCATCGTCGGACCGAACGGCTGCGGCAAGACGAACGCCGTCGACGCGATCCGGTGGGCCCTTGGCGAACAACGTCCCACCACGCTCCGCAGCGACAAGATGGAGGATGTGATCTTCAACGGCACAAAGTCCCGAAAGCCACTCAGTATGGCGGAAGTGTCATTAACCATCCAGAACACCCGCAGCATCCTGCCGACGGAGTTCTCCGAAGTCACCATCACGCGCCGTGTCTATCGGTCAGGAGAGGGCGAATATTATCTCAACAAGTCGCTCTGCCGGCTCAAGGATATTCGTGATCTCTTCATGGACACCGGCATGGGCGCGGATGCGTATTCGGTGATCGAACTGAAGATGGTGGAGACGATCCTCAGCGACAAAGCCGATGAGCGGCGGCGTCTCTTCGAAGAAGCCGCAGGCGTAACGAAGTACAAGCATCGCCGGAAGGAAGCGTATCGACGCTTAGAAACCGTCCAGCACGACTTGCAGCGTGTGAACGATATCGTTCGGGAAGTGCAGAAAGCCGTGAACTCGCTCGAGCGCCAGGCCAACAAAGCCGAGCGCTATAACGAGCTTGCGCGGCAGTTGCAGACATTCGAGAAAGAATTGTTGCTGCGTGAATACGCAGGCATCCTCGCGAAGATTCAACCGCTGCGCCAACAGCTTGAGACCGCCGTCAAGGAAAAGACGACAATCGACGGAGAGATTACGCATGAGGAAGCGCTCCTCGATGTCCTGCGCACAGAGATGCACGAGCTGGAGCAGCGCGCATCCGAAACACAGCACGTGCTCACCAGCCAGCGCTCCGCTCAGCACAAGCTCGAGCAGCGCAAAGCAACGATGCACGAGCGGATGCGCTTCCTGACGACAGCTATCGAACGGTATGAGCGGGAAAAGGTTGAGCTCCGCACGCAACGCGAACAACTCGAGCGGAAACAGGAAGAGCTGCTCGAACAACTCCACGCTGTGCGTGAAGCATGTGCTGTAGCTGAAGCTGTGTATGCTGAGAAGAAGCACGCGCTGGATGATTTCGAACGACAGCTAGACGAAAAGAAAGCAGAACTCAAGTCGGCGCAGGATCGCGTGATTGCTCTGCTGCATCGTATCGCCGACCTCCGCAATCGGGAAACGCAGGCACGTGCGCGCATCGAGAACCTCCGCGGGCGCATCGAGTACACGCTCGAGGAAGACCAGATCGCCGCGCAGGAGATCGAAAAGAACACCGAGCTTGTTACACGCCTGACCGCAGGCGACAAAGAGCTTCGCCGCCGTCATGCGGAAGCCGAGGTGCGCGTCCATCAAATGGACCAGGTCAAGGCAACGCTGCAGACAGAAATCGACCATCTTCGCTCGCAGGAAGCCGACCTCCGCACCACCATCGAGCGAAAGCTTGCCAAGCGGGACTTTCTCCAAGGCCTCATCGAAAGCTTCGACGGTGTGTCCGAAGGGGCCCGCTACCTCATCACGAGCAACGAATGGAACGCTACCATTCAGACCACCGTCGGTGAGGCGCTGACTGCCGACCCGCGCTATCGCATCGCCATCGAAACGGCACTCGGTGAAGCGGCAGGCTACGTCGTCGTCGAAAGTGTGCAACAAGCCTACGCGGCCATCGACCTCCTCAAGCGCGACGAGAAAGGGAAGGCCACGTTCATTTGTCTGGACCGCGTCCCGCCCCTCACGAATCACCGCCCCTTACTACGCGAGCCGGGTGTCATCGGCTGGGCAAACGACCTCGTCCGCTGCGAGAGCCGGTATCGCAGCCTGTTCATATTCCTCCTCGACTCTACGCTGGTGATCGACACTATCGACAATGCCATGGCGATGATCGGGAGGATGCCCGGAATCCGCTGTGTGACGTTGGACGGCAGTGTGGTGACCGACCGCGGCGTGCTGCGCGGCGGCAGTGTGCGTCAGGATGAAGGCGGACACATCGGCAGCAAGTCGCAGCTGGAGGAAGTGGAAGAAGAGATTCGCGCCCTTGAACAACAGCGTTCAGCGTTGCAGGACGAGGTCAACATGAAGGCCGTCGAGTTAGCGCGCATCGACCTCAAACATCTCACGGAAGAAGCGCGTGCATTGCATCAGGAGATGACGCAGGTGGAAGTGCGGATTGCGCAGCTGGAATTTGAGAAGAAGCGTGCGAGCGAAAGCATCGAGAGGAATGCGACGGAGCGCGAGCGAATCCAAAAAGAAATTGCAGAGCTGAACGAAGAATTAGCTGCTCTCCGGCCAACGGTCGAGCACGTAGAGGGACAGAAGACCGAGACCGAACGGCAGGCTGGCATGCTCACCAGCGAGCTCGAAACGATGGAAGCGCACTGGCATGAGTACTCCCGCGTTGCCAACGACGCCAATCTGAACGTGTTGTCCCTGAAAGCTGACGGACGGAGTATTCAGCAAGAGATCGAGCACGCCACGGCGCGAATTCAATCGATCTCCACCGTTTTCGACGGCCGCACCGCCGATATTGCTTCGGCTCGGGAAGAGATTGACCGGCTCGCCGGCGAGCTCAAGGAAACAGACGAATCGCTCGTTGTCGCAAAGTCGGAACTCCAGAGTCTGATCGAACAGCAGGAAAGCGCCGGTTCAGAACTCAAAGCGAAGCGAAGTCGGGTACACGCGATCGAACTCAAGCTGAAGGATGAGCGTCTGCTGCACGAAGGCCGACTGAAGGCCACCCATGATCTTGAGATGAGCCTCCAGGAACTGACCATGAAGGCGGAAGGTCTGAAGACGCGAGCGCGGGAGGAATTCGAGTTTGCACTTGAGCTTCAGGAGTTTCCGGATAACGAGCAATTCGACCTCGCCGCAGCGCGAGAGCAGGCTCGGGCGCTGAAGGAAAAAATCCGGTCCCTCGGTCCCGTCAACTTTGCGGCGTTCGAAGAATACAAGAGCGAGAAGGAACGGCTCGACTTCGTCAACGCCCAGCGCAACGACCTGACCGAAGCGGAGAAGACGCTGTTCGCCACAATCGAAGAAATCAACACGACGGCTCAGCGGCAGTTCCTCGAAACGTTCGGGAAGATTCGCGATAACTTCATCGCCACCTTCAAAGGACTTTTTGATGAAGGGGATGAATGCGACCTCCGGCTCGAAGAGGGGGTCGACCCCTTAGAGGCGCGCATCGAAATCATCGCCAAGCCGCGTGGTAAGCGCCCCACATCGATCGACCTCTTGTCGGGCGGTGAGAAAACGCTCACGGCGATTGCGCTCCTCTTTGCTATTTATCTCGTCAAGCCGAGTCCGTTCTGCATCCTGGACGAAGTCGATGCGCCGTTGGACGACACGAATATCGACCGCTTCACGCGCATCCTGAATACGTTTTCGGATAGCACGCAGTTTATCGTCGTCACACACAACAAGCGCACGATGGAAGCCGCGAATGCCCTCTACGGTGTAACGATGGAAGAAGAGGGGGTCTCGAAGCTCGTCTCCGTCCGCTTCAACGAATCGCTCGCCAACCAGTAACCGTGCAGCCTTCTCATGCTCAGAGTGTTTTGCGACTTTGATGGAACCATTGCCCCCGTCGACGTGGGCAATCAGATGTTCCGAGCGTTTGCCGACGGGCGGGCGGTCGAAATCGTTCAACAGTACCTTGCCGGGACGATCAACGCGCGGCAGTGTCTTACTGCCGAATGCGCCGCGGTCAACAACTGCTCAGCCGAGGAACTCGCGCGGTTTGTCGATCAGTTTTCGCTCGACCCACACTTTGCAGAGTTTGTCCGGTTCTGCACTGCTCGCGGCATTCCCCTCGCCGTCCTCAGCGACGGCCTCGACTTCTACGTCGAGCGGCTTCTGCGGCGTGAAGGACTTGGGCATCTGCCGTGGTATGCGAACCGGCTGGAGTTCAAAATAGAAAACGAGCGCACGGTATGGGTGCCGTCCTTTCCATACACCGATTCGGAATGCGACCGATGCGCGCATTGCAAACGGAACACGATGGTTACGCAGTCGGCCGAAGAGGACGTGCTCGTGTATGTCGGCAACGGGTTCTCCGACCGCTGCCCGGTGCGATACGCGGACATCGTGTTTGCGAAGGGTGAACTCATTCCCTACTGTCAGGAGCAGAACATCACGTATCATCCGTTCCGCCACTTTGGAGATGTTCGGGAACGGATGGAAGTCATTCTCCAGCGGAAGCGTATCCGTCATCGCAGAGAAGCGGCGATGGCGCGGCGCGAGTTATTCATGCAAGGATAAGCCGCGTTGCGTCAACGTCTCTTTACGTATCGCAGCTACACGCCGATCCCGTTCCTCGCGGTGATGATCGCGTTCGCATCGCCAACGACGATGAGCATGGCCGTTGGCGTGGCGGCGACGGTGGTGGGAGAGTTGCTTCGCGTGTGGGGAGTGGCGTACGCAGGAAGTCTGACGCGCGCCACAGGCAGCGTCGGCGCGCCGCAGGTGATCATGAAGGGACCGTTCGCGTACGTTCGGAACCCTCTCTACCTCGGCAATATGCTGATCTATCTCGGCATCGGTATCGCTTCCCACGCGCTCGTGCCGTGGCTCCAGGTGGCTGCGGTGGTGTTCTTCGCCGCGCAGTACGCGCTCATCGTTTCGTTGGAAGAAGAGTTTCTTGAACAAACATTCGGTGCCGGCTATCTCGAATACAAGCGACACGTCCCGCGTTTTATCCCGCGCCTCATTCCACATCGCACGGAAGTTGACCAGCGCCCCCGATGGAACGACGCACTGCACTCCGAGCGCAGAACGCTCCAGGCGCTCGGCCTCATCTTGGTTGTGCTCTTCTCGCTCTGGTACTGGAGCTAAGCGATGGTGAAGCGCGTGATGATGATCGCGGGAGAGGCATCGGGAGATTTACACGGCGCCGGGGTTGTTCGGGAGCTCAAGCGGCGGCGCAAGGATATCGAGGTCTTCGGCATCGGCGGCGAGAACATGCGGCGCGCCGGCATGGAACTCGTGTATCACGTGAACGAGCTGTCGTTCATGGGCTTTCTTGAGGTGCTCAAACACCTCCCGCTGATCCGGTCGGTGCATCGCACGCTTTCTATGCTGCTCAAGTTCAAGCGGCCGGACGTTGTTGTGCTGATTGACTATCCGGGTTTCAACCTGCGCTTTGCCCGCACGGCGAAACGACAGAACATCAGGGTCGTCTATTACATCAGCCCGCAGGTGTGGGCGTGGCACCGCTCCCGCATCAAGAAGATGAAAGGAACCGTCGATATCATGCTTGTGATCTTTCCGTTTGAAGAGGAGTTGTATGCCAAGGAGGGAGTCGACGCAGAGTTTGTCGGCCATCCGCTCTTGGAAGTGATGGAAACGCATTTCGACCGGAAGAATTTTTTCAGGCGCTACGGCCTCGACCCGAACAAACCGCTTCTTGCTCTGCTTCCCGGCAGCCGAACGCAGGAGGTCGTCCACATCTTTCCCGAAATGCTCAACGCGGCGCGACGGATTGCCGCCGAGCAAGGCATCAACATTGTCGTCGGTGTTGCGCCGACGCTCACGCCGAAGTACTTCAGCGATATGTATGATCTGGACGGAGTCCAGCTCATTGCTGGCGCAACGTACGATGTGATGAAGCACGCCGATGTTGCCGTTGTTACGTCGGGCACGGCCACGCTCGAGACGGCATGCTTTGCCACACCGATGATCGTTGTGTACAGAACATCATGGCTTACGTATCTGTTAGGGCGCTTGTTGGTGCGCGTCAACAAGATCGGTTTGGTCAACATTGTTGCAGGCAAGCAAATCGTGCCGGAGCTGATCCAGCACCGCGCAACAGCACAACGCATTGCGGCGGAAGTCCGGCGGCTCCTCGGCGATGATGGCGACCGCGAGGCGATGCGCAACGAGCTCTCGCAGGTTAAACATCGCCTCGGGTCAAGCGGCGCATCGAAGCGCGTGGCGGAGCACATCCTCCAAGTGGTGTAATGGTCAAGACCCTTCGGTTGGCCCTGCTGCCGTTCTCGATGCTGTTCGGGTCTGTGGTGCTGTTGCGGAATTGGTTGTTTGAGATTGGGGTTCTTCCGGCTCGGCGCGTGGCCGTTCCTGTCATTTCGGTCGGGGCGCTGAGCGTTGGTGGCGTGGGTAAGACGCCGCTTGTGGAGTATCTTGCGCGTCGCTTGCAAGGGGATGGGCGGAAGGTGGCTGTGTTGAGCCGCGGCTACAAGCGCAAGTCGAAAGGCTATGTGGTCGTCAGTAATGGCAGGCAGCGCTGTGCGGAAGTGTGGGACTCGGGCGATGAGCCGGCGCAGCTTGCAGAGAAGTTGGGCGGTGTAGTTGTTGCAGCGGATGAACAGCGTGTGCGGGGAGCGGAGCGCCTGCTGCGAGATTTTTCTCCAGATGTCATCGTCCTTGACGATGGATTCCAGCATCGGTATCTCGCACGCGACCTCGACGTTGTTGTCGTCGCGGCAAACGAGGTGAGAAGGCCGGCGTTCCTTCTCCCAGCCGGAGATCGACGCGAACCGTATGGCTCGTTACGGCGGGCGGATGTGGTGATCGTTTCGCGTTGTCGCAATCAGCACGATTTTGAGATTGCCCGCCGAACGCTGCAGCGCCACACCAATGCCCCGATGGTTGCCGTCCGCACAGCAGCGATACAGGCGAAGCGGGTTGGCGGCGAAATAGCAGCGCTCGACGAGCTTCGGGGGAAGAAGGCGGTTCTGCTCTCCGGCATTGGCTCTCCGGATGGCTTTGAAGATACGGTTCGTGATGTCGGCGTCGCTCTTGTGCATCACTTCCGATTTGCGGACCACCATGAGTTCACGGAACAGGAGTTGCAAGGCGTTGCTCAGATGGCAAGAGAGGCAGAGTTGATTCTCACAACAGAAAAAGACGCAGCTCGAATGTTGGGACATGCAGCGCTCTTCCAGCGCGTGTTTTCCGGTCAGGCCGTCTACGCAGTAGAAGTGCGTCCCGAGGTTTTGGTTGGTGAAGAGATCATCACATCCAACCTTGCCGGGTTGTTTGTTCAATCACGAAGCTAACACGATGCCGTTAACCTTTCATGGCTCGAGGTCGATGTCGTTGGGCGTCGAGATGGAGTTGCAGATTATCGACCGGAAGACGAAGGACCTCATTGCCGGCGCTCCGAAGATTTTCGAGAAGCTCGGCGGCGAGCGAGAGCACATCAAACCGGAGCTGATGCAGGCGATGATCGAGATCAACACCGGCGTGTGTGAGAACGTCCAGCAAGTCCGTACCGATCTCGATGAGCAAGTCGGCATTCTCCGAACCGTGTGTGGCGAGCTTGGATACACATTGGCTTCGTCGGGGTCGCATCCGTTCGCGCGCTACGCCGACCGCATCCCGTATCCGGACGAGCGCTATGCGTATCTCATTGACCGCAACCGCTGGATAGCGCGCCGCCTGATGATCTTCGGCCTCCACGTGCATGTCGGGATGCGAGATGTCGACCACATGTGGCAGCTCAACAACGCCATGATGCACTATCTCCCGCATGTGCTCGCACTCTCGGCAAGCTCTCCCTTCTGGCAGGGCAAGGATACGGGGCTTGCATCGTGCCGAGTGACCATCTTCGATGCGCTTCCCACGGGCGGACATCCGTGTACGTTTGCAGCTTGGGAGGAGTTCCTCTCGACGCATGGCTCGATGAAGAGTATCGAAACGGGAAGAAGTTTTCCCCGCCGCTGTATTGGATTCTGCGTGAGAACAAGTGGAAAGCCTCGCGCTATGGCCTCGATGCAGAAATCATTCTCGACGAGGAAGGCCGAACCGGCCTCCTGCGGACCGAAATCGAACGTCTCATCGCACTCCTTGCCCCGTATGCGAAGACGTTGGGATGCGAGATGGAGTTCAACACGGTTCGCGAAATGATGTCAAGAGGTCTCAGTTATGAACGCCAACGAAAAATCTTTGAGCGTGAAGGGACCTTCCTTGCCGTCGCGGAGCGTCTCATCGAGGAATTCGAAACCGATACACCGATTGCTGTTGTATAAGAAGGAACGCGGCGTTGTGAACATCGCGATTACCGATAACCACCGACCGAAGCTGTACTTCGACAATTATATTAACTGGATTCATCGCGTCAACCCGAACGTCGAGCTGGTGAAGCTTTCTTATCACCTCAAGAATGAACACCTCATTCACAAAGCGGATGGGCTGATCCTCACCGGCGGAGGGGACGTGCATCCGAAATTCTACGGGAACCCTAACGCCATCGACCAGACCGAAGAGGTCAATGAGCTGAGGGATGAGTTTGAGTTGAACGTCATTGAGGACGCCCTGGGTCGTGAAATCCCCATCCTCGGCATTTGTCGTGGAATGCAGATCATAAACGTTGCGCTTGGCGGCACGCTCATTCCTGACCTCCTTTCACTCGGCTTCAACGACCACGCGCAGCGCAACAGCCAGGAAAATCGGCACGCCGTTACGGTCGTTCCGCACACCATGCTCGATGTTGTAACGGGGAAATCGGAACAGACCGTTAACTCTGTCCATCATCAGGCGATTGACCAGCTTGGGCGCGGCCTCATGGTCTCAGCCGTTTCGCCCGACGGCGTAATCGAGGCAGCCGAGTGGGCGCTGAAGGATCGTATGCCGTTCCTCCTGTTGGTGCAGTGGCATCCGGAGCGCATGAAGGATTTCGACAATCCCTACGTACGGAACATTGCGGAGTACTTTCTGCATGAGGTTCGGCAATCTATCGATGCGTGAATCATTGTTGTTCGGGAGTTCTCAGCCATGGGCTGATGCGCCACGGGCGCAAACGCCCTCACAACTTTTTTTATTCATACTGTCGTCGTTCTCGTATCATCATCACTCATGTCCTCTGCTTTCATTTCATCGAACTCACATCATCGAATACACGGAGAAGAAACAGGATGGCTACGTCAACGAAATACGTCTACTCCTTCGGCAGTGGAAAAGCCGAAGGCAAAGCACAAATGAAAGACCTTCTCGGCGGCAAAGGTGCGAACCTTGCGGAGATGACCAACATCGGTCTGCCGGTGCCACCGGGCTTCACGATCACCACGGCGGTGTGCACGTACTACTACGCCGACAAGCGGCACTACCCCAAGACACTGCGCGCTGAGGTTGGAGCGGCGCTGAAAAAACTCGAGAAGGCGATGGGAGCAAAGTTCGGCGACCCCTCGAAGCCGCTGCTCGTCTCGGTACGGTCGGGCGCTCGCGCCTCAATGCCCGGGATGATGGACACCATCCTCAACCTCGGCCTGAACGACCGGACTGTCCGCGGACTGATCGAGAAAACCGGCAACGAGCGGTTCGCGTACGATTCGTACCGACGCTTCGTGCAGATGTACGGCGATGTCGTGTTGGGCCTCAAGCCCGTGCATAAAGACGACATCGACCCCTTCGAAGTCATCATCGAAGAGAAGAGACGAGAGAAGGGCGTCAAGCTTGATACACAATTAACGGCCGACGACCTCAAGGACCTCGTCGTTCGCTTCAAAGCGGCGGTACACGAAAAGACCGGCAAGGATTTTCCCGACGACCCGATGGATCAACTCTGGGGCGCTGTCGGCGCCGTGTTTGGGTCGTGGATGAACGAACGGGCCATCGCGTACCGGAAGATGTACGACATCCCCGAGTCGTGGGGCACAGCCGTGAACGTGCAAGCGATGGTGTTCGGGAACATGGGTGAAGATTCCGGAACCGGTGTCGCATTCACGCGCGATCCCGCGACCGGCGAGAACACATTCTACGGCGAGTATCTGATGAATGCGCAAGGCGAAGACGTCGTTGCCGGCATCCGAACGCCGCTGCCGATTTCCAGGCTTGCTGTTGAGCGGCCGGAAATCTACAAGCAGCTCGACCGTATTCGGAAGATTCTCGAGAAGCACTACCGCGACATGATGGATATTGAGTTCACCATCCAGCAGGGCACACTCTACATGCTGCAATGCCGCGTCGGGAAGCGAACGGCCTTCGCAGCAATCCGTATTGCGGTGGATATGGTGCAGGAGCGGCTCATCTCCGAGCGCGAAGCACTCATGCGTATCGAGCCTGACCAGCTCAACCAGCTTCTCCGGCCCGTGTTCGACGTGCAGGAAAAAGCCGCTGCGATCAAAGCGGGCAAGCTTTTGGCAAAGGGGTTGAACGCAGGCCCCGGCGCCGCAACGGGCAAGCTCGTGTTCAACGCGCAGGATGCTGAAGAATGGGCAAAGCGCGGCGAGCAAGTCATCCTGACGCGCGTCGAAACATCGCCGGAGGATATCAAAGGCATGAGCGCAGCCGAAGGAATCCTCACCGCCCGCGGCGGCATGACGTCGCATGCAGCGTTAGTTGCGCGGCAGATGGGGAAGGTTTGCGTGGCAGGCTGTGACGACCTTGAGATTAGCTATACGACGCACAGCATGCGTGTGAATGGTCAGACGTTGAACGAAGGAGAATGGATCTCCATTGACGGCACGACCGGCGAAGTGTTGGCCGGAAAGCTTAGCACGAAGCCGTCGGAAGTCTTGCAGGTGTTAATCGACAAGACGCTCGACCCGAAAGACTCACCGACGTATCAGACGTTTGCACAAGTGATGACGTGGGCGGATACGTACCGCAGGCTGAAGATTCGCACCAACGCCGACCAGCCCGACCAATCGGCGAACGCGATTGCCTTCGGCGCGGAAGGCATCGGCTTGTGCCGAACGGAGCACATGTTCTTTGGGGAAGGAAAGATCGGCCTGATGCGCGAGATGATTTTGGCCGATACCGTCGAGCAGCGCAAGGCGGCGCTCGCGAAACTTCTGCCGCTCCAGCGGAAAGACTTCGAAGGCATCTTCGACGTCATGAACGGCCGCCCGGTGACGATTCGCACCATCGACCCGCCGTTGCACGAGTTTCTGCCGCACGACGAAGCGGCACAGCGTGCGTTGGCGCAGGAGATGGGGATTTCCTACGAGACGGTGAAGCAACGCGTTGAATCACTCCACGAATTCAACCCGATGTTAGGTTTTCGCGGATGCCGGCTGGGCATCGTGTATCCGGAGATCACGGAGATGCAGGCGCGGGCGGTCTTCCAAGCGGCTGCGGCCGTGAAGCTGCGCGGCATCGCTGTCGAGCCGGAGGTGATGATCCCGCTTGTCGGCAATGCGAAAGAGCTGGCGCACCAGGAGGCGATCGTGCGTCGCGTGGCGGATGAAGTGATGAAGGAGCGCGGTGTGAAGTTCCCCTATCTCGTCGGCACGATGATCGAGGTGCCACGCGGCGCGCTCGTGGCAGACCAGATCGCAAAGAGCGCGGACTTCTTCAGCTTCGGTACGAACGACCTCACGCAAACCACGATGGGTGTCAGCAGGGATGATGCAGCGCGGTTCCTCATTCCTTATGTCGAGATGGGAATCTATCCGAAGGATCCGTTCGAGGTGCTCGACCGCGAAGGAGTGGGACAGCTGATGAGAATGGCGGTAGAGCGCGGTCGTGCGACCCGTCCCTTGCTCAAGCTTGGCATCTGCGGTGAACATGGAGGCGATCCAGCAAGTATCGAGTTCTGTCATATGATCGGCCTGGACTATGTAAGCTGCTCGCCGTTCCGTGTGCCGATTGCTCGCTTAGCGGCGGCGCGTGCATCGTTAGTGCACAACAAGCTTGCTGTACGAGGAAAAGGCCGTTCTTCCCGTGCCACGGCGAAGAACACAAAAGCTACTCGCCGCAGGCGAACACGCGTATGATGAAAGGATGAACACATGAAGCTTTCCGATTTTCGCTATCCGCTTCCGCGAAACCTCATTGCCAAGCATCCCGCTTCGCCGCGGGATCACTCGCGGCTCATGGTGCTCAAGAGGGCTGAAGAATCGATTGAGGATCGGAAGTTTTACGAAATCGTCGAATACCTGAACCGGGGCGACTGCCTCGTCGTCAACGAGACAAAAGTCTTTCAGGCCCGGCTCTTCGGCAAGAAAGAGAAAACCAATGCGAAGATCGAAGTCTTCCTGCTGCGGGAACTGAACAAGGAGGACAATATCTGGGATGTGATCGTCGACCCCGCGCGTAAAGTCCGCATCGGCAATAAAATTTTCTTCGATGACGGCAAGCTGTGGTGTGAGGTGATTGACAACACGACTTCCCGCGGCCGCACGGTTCGCTTCAACCACCGGGGCGACATCTTCAAAATTATCGAGCGCATCGGTCTCACGCCGCTTCCGTACTACATCAAACGTGATCCGACGCTGAAGGACAAGCAGGCGTATCAGACGGTGTATGCGCGTGTGTTGGGCGCTGTTGCCGCACCGACGGCCGGCCTTCACTTCACGAAGGCGCTGCTGAGTAAGATCAAGCGCAAGGGGGTGAAGATTGTGCCGATCGTGCTGCATGTCGGGCTGGGCTCGTTTCGGCCGGTGGAGGTGGAGGATTTGACGAAGCACAAGATGGACTCCGAGTATTACGAGATTTCCGAGGAGGCAGCAGCAGCGATCAACAAGACCATCGATGCAAAGCGCAACGTGTTTGTGGTAGGAACGAGCACCTGTCGTGCGCTCGAATCGAGCGTCACCTCAGAAGGTCATGTGAAGCCCTCCAAAGGCTGGACGGACAAATTTATTTTTCCGCCGTACGACTTTAAGATTACGGATAAGCTGATCACCAACTTCCACCTGCCCGAGTCGACGTTGATGATGCTCGTGAGTGCATTTGCGCGTCACGAATTTGTCATGCGCGCCTACAAGAAAGCGGTGAAGGACGGCTACCGTTTCTACAGTTATGGCGATGCGATGTTGATCCTCTGAGTGCCCATGGCGCGACTACGACCGAAGGTTGTGGCAATCATTCCGGCGGCAGGAACGGGAACGCGAATGAAGTCGAACGTTCCGAAGCAGTTCCTGTTGCTGCAGCGCAAGCCGGTGCTCGTTCATACGATACAGCGGTTCGAGTTCGCGCCGGAGGTCGATGAGGTCGCCGTTGCGGTGCCCGAGGCCTCGATCGCAGAAGTCGAAGCGCTTGTGTCGCGCTACCGGCTGCATAAGGTTGGCGTCGTGGTGGCGGGGGGCGCACGGCGGCAGGACTCGGTGTTCAATGCATTCCAACGTGTCGCGTTGAAGGATTCCGATGTTGTGTTGGTGCACGACGCCGTTCGGCCGTTCATTGACGGCAAGCTCATCGCTCGGCTCATTCGTGAGTGCCGCGAGCATCACGCCGCCGTTCCCGCCGTCCAGCCGAAGGACACCGTCCGTCAATCGAAGGGGGGCGTTCACTTTGACGGCACGCTCGACCGCTCTGCACTCTGGCTCATTCAAACGCCGCAAGCGTTCAAAGCCGGTTTGCTGCTGAAAGCATTCGAACGCGCAGGAAGAGATCGTATCTCGGCAACCGATGAAGCGGCGTTGGTGGAACGGTTGGGAGTGAAGGTTCGTGTCGTTGAAGGCAGCTACGACAACATCAAGATCACAACGGTTGAGGATGTGGAGTTGGGCGGATTGATTCTCGAACGCTGGAATGCGGCAGGAATTCGATGATTCGTGTCTGATGATGCACCCGCCTGTCTGCCCTGTCTGCCGACAGGCAGGCGGCAGGCAGGTGCGGAGAAATTCATGGTTGCATTTCACTTGCCAACTTTCTACCTTGTGTCCGCGCACGTGTAACGATGCGACGTTCTCGGAGTACGTGAACACCTTCCGGAATATCTTTGAGGACCTGATACCATGATCGATCTCTTCCTTGTCATCCTGCTGAGTTACATCGTCGGGTCGATTCCGTCGAGCATTATGCTTTCCCAATGGGTGCACGGGTTTGACATCCGCACGAAAGGGAGTGGCAATGCAGGCGGAACGAACGTCTTTCGCGTTCTCGGTTGGAAGGCCGGCCTTCTCGTCACGCTTGTTGATGTGGGGAAAGGCGTCCTTACCACAGTTGTCATCGCGCGGCTGTTCTGGGATCCGACGCTGCCGTTCTACAACCGTACACCGTTCGATGATTTCACGCTCATCCAAATCATCTGTGGTGTAGCAGCGATCGTCGGACATATCTGGACGGTCTTTGCGGGCTTCCGGGGCGGCAAGGGGATAGCCACTGCCGCCGGGGTGCTCATCGGCATCGCGCCGACAGAGTTTGCCATCTGTGTATCTGTCTTTTTCATCGTTTTCTGGGTATGGAAGTATGTTTCCCTCAGCTCGATTGCCGCAGCTATCACATTCCCACTTTCCGTGTTCTTCCGGCAGAATATCTTTGGCGACCAGATTCAGAGTTATCAAACGCTCTTTTTCTTCAGCCTGGCTGTTGCTGTACTGCTCGTGTATTCTCACCGCGCCAACATCAAACGCTTGTTGGAGGGGACCGAACGTCGCATCACCAGTGCCGCGCAACGGAGTAAATCAGAGTCCTGACCGACTGCACACCAACGGCATTGGAACGCCATCGTTGCCGGTCGCACGCAGGTCTCTACCATCCACAGTATCTCTGCTATGAACATCACCGTGCTCGGCGCCGGAAGTTGGGGGACTACGCTTGCACTTGTGCTGCTGGGGAACAGCCACAACGTTACGCTGTGGACGTACAAGGACGATCAAGCTCGCATCATGCAGGAGCGGCGCGAGAACTCCGCGTTTCTGCCCGGCATTTCCCTTCCTCCCGAACTCCACATCACGAACGACATCGAAGCGGCTTGCACCGGAAAGGACCTGATTGTTACTGCCGTTCCGGCGCAGTTCCTCCGCTCGGTCATTACGCGTATGGCGCATCTCCCGCTCGACCGTACCATCATCTGCAACGTTGCCAAAGGCATTGAGAACACCACCAACCTCACGATGTCCGAAGTAATGCTGGAAGTGTTGAAGACGAAAAAAGAACACGTGGCCATACTCTCCGGACCCAGCCACGCCAAAGAGGTCTTAAGGAAAATTCCGACCGCGGTGGTTGCGGCTTCGTTTAAAACGAAAACAGCCCGCATGGTGCAGGATGCCTTTATGACGCCGTACTTCCGCGTGTATGTGAATGACGACATCCGCGGTGTGGAGTTGGGGGGATCGTTGAAGAACGTCATCGCCATCGCCGCCGGTATCAGCGATGGGGCGGGGTTCGGCGACAATACGAAAGCGGCCATTATGACGCGCGGCATCTATGAAATCACCAGGCTCGGCGCCAGGCTTGGGGCACAGCCGAAGACGTTTGCGGGCCTCTCGGGTGTCGGCGATTTAATCGTAACATGCATGAGCCGCCACAGCCGCAATCGCTACGTGGGTGAGCAGGTGGGGAAAGGCCGCCGACTGGAGGATGTGCTCAAGGAAATGGTGATGGTTGCGGAAGGCGTCGCGACCGCGCGGTCGGCACTCTCGCTTGAGAAGAAGTACAGCGTCGAACTGCCGATTATCACGGCGGTGCATGAAGTGTTGTTTGAAGGAAGGAATCCTCACGACGCAACGGAAGAGCTGATGACGCGCGATGCGAAGGGGGAGTGAGGAGGAACGGAATGCGGATGTATTTGAAGTAAACAGAGTTGACAGCAGGTGCGGGATTACGTATTATGCAAGCGGTATAATGTGCTTGACACACGAACCATTCTGGAGCATGATCATGTCTACAACGAAGGTTAAAACTATCCCTAACGATGTCACCATTCGTCGCGGTAGCCGTGGCCGCAAAGTTTATGATTTGATTCTGCGTGCACGCCGGTTGCGTCAGAAAACAAAGAGTCATCCCCTCTCTGACACGAGATTGCAAGCGGCTAAGGCGGCAGGGCGTTTATGATTGTTGTTGATACCAATCTGATTGTCTATTTATACTTGGAAAGCAAACATTCCCCACTTGCTGAACAGGTCTTGATGAAGGACCCTGAGTGGCATGCACCGCTGTTGTGGCGGAGTGAGTTCCGACTTGCTCAGGTGCTGGGGGTTCCTTTGGTCACTGTGGACAAGCAGATTCTCAAGGACTTTCCTGAAACCGCAGTGTCGTTAGCCTCTTTCATTGGTGCACCAATTTGAACAGAGGTTAGAAATCAGAAGTCAGAGATCAGAGATCAGAAATCAGAAATCAGAAATCAGCCTGTCCGCCTGCCTGTCCGGCAGGCAGGCCGAAGTGTTGTTTGAGGCGGAAGGTCAGCTTGTCCGCCGAAAAGTTGTTTGTGTAGGCGGAAAGTCGGAAATCAACCCGTCTGCCGAATCTCCTCCCTTCAGGCCTGTCAACGCATCAAGCCTACCAGTTAATACTTTTTGTTTTTTACTTCCCGCTTCTTCCGAATCATTCCGTTCTCACCGGGTTGTCCTACCTTGCTTCTCCCTCCTTTTTTGCCTAATTTCATCATACAATTGCCGCGTTCGTGTTCTTGCAGGTAACCCGCCCCGGTGAGTACGCTCATAAGTTTTCTCCTCGGATACCTCGTCGGTAGTATCCCGACTGCATACCTTCTCGTGAAACAGCGCGCTGGTATCGATATTCGAGAGGCAGGCAGCGGCAATGTTGGGAGCTTCAACGCGTTTCTGGTTACATCCTCGAAAGCCGTCGGTATTGCTGTCGGTGTTCTGGACGGACTGAAGGGGTTTGCAGTTGTTGGAGGGATTGTATGGATTTTTGAGATGCCCTTCAGTACCGCGGCAGTCGGAATGTTGGGGGCGGTTCTCGGCCACATCTATCCGGTCTGGCTTCGGTTTCGGGGCGGCAGAGGATTGGCGACGGCGGGAGGGGCATTCTTCGCTGTCGGCATCAGCTACACAATCATCTGGTGCTCGCTCTGGCTTCTGTTGAATCGGTGGCGGAAGGACATTGTGACCGCGAATGTCCTTGCCTCGCTCGCAACACCGCCGATTCTGCTTGCTCTGCCGGAGGGCTGGCTTGAGGCGGTCATGATGAGCGAGGTCAGCGCAGATGAATATCGAATGTTCGCTGCACTGCTGAGTGCTGTGCTCTTGCTCAGTCACGCCGATGTGTTTACCGGATGGTTGAAATCAAAACCGAAATGAGGAAGATGCGATGAGCGAAAGATTCGTGGTCATTCTATTTATTCCCCTCTTGATGGGAATAGGAATCGGGTATGCGCTCAAGTCGGTGGTTGCGACTCCGGTTGCCCCCGTCCCGGCTGAAGAGTTGCTTTCCTCCGAGGGGGTCGTTACGACCTCGCCTGTGCGCGCGGAGGTTCAGGAGCAGGTTACGCATTCACGCGAGACCGCCATCACCCGCGCGGTCGCGAGGGTCAGCCCGGCGGTGGTCGGCATTAACGTCATCGAGGTGCGGGAGTTCCGTGATCCGTTCTGGGAGATGTTCGGGAACGACCCGTTCTTCCGCCGCTTCTTTGGGGACCGCACGTATCGCCAGCAAGTACGCGGGCTTGGCTCCGGCTTCATCATCTCACCCGACGGCTACATCGTTACCAACGACCACGTTGCCGGCAATGCAAAGGAGATCGAGGTAACCTTTACCGGAGGGTCGAAGATGAAGGCCGAGCTTATTGGGACGGACCAACTGACCGATATTTCTCTCGTGAAAGTTGACGCCAAAAATCTTCCCACCGTCACGTTAGGGGATTCGGACGGTCTCATCATCGGCGAGTGGGCGATTGCGTTAGGCAACCCGTTTGGCTTGTTCGCCATCAACGATAAGCCCACGGTAACCGTCGGTGTGGTGAGTTCAACAGGGATGAACCTCGGCCAGCAGCAGAACCGTGTTTACAAAGATATGATTGAAACCGATGCAGCGATCAACAGTGGGAATAGCGGTGGACCACTCGTCAATGCGAACGGCGAGGTTATCGGCGTCAATACGCTCATCTACACTACCGGGCAAAGTCAAACATTTGTGGGATATGGCTTTGCTATCCCCATCAACAAAGTAAAGCGGATTGTGGCCGAGCTGCGGGCGAAGGGGAAAGTGACGCGTGATTTCTGGACAGGTTTCGAATCCCAGCCGGTTGATGCACGCGTTGCCCGCTACTTTGGTCTGCAACGGGTGGAAGGCATTATCGTGAGCGATGTGGTGGCCAACAGTCCTGCTGAGAAAGCCGGACTGAAGGTGGGGGATATTATTTTGGAAATCAACGGCGCGAAAGTTAGTTCAGAGCAGGACCTTCTGACCCTGCTTGTTGACGCCCGTGCGGGTGAGGTGCTGAGGATGAAGGTGTATCGTGAACGAACGACCATCACACTGCAACTGAGACTTGAACGTCGGCCGGCATAAGGAGCTCGACCATTGATTGCTCGCTACACACGCCCCCAGATGGGCAAGATTTGGGAAGATGAAAACAGGTTTCGCATCTGGCTTGAGATTGAGATACTCGCGTGCGAAGCACAAGCAGAGTTGGGGCTTATCCCGAAAGAAGCCGTTCGCGTCATCAAAGAAAAAGCGAAGTTTGACGCCCGACGTGTGTTAGAGATCGAACAAGAAGTTCAACACGACGTCGTTGCGTTCCTGACGAACGTCGGTGAGTATGTTGGGCCGGAGTCGCGCTTCATCCATCTCGGCATGACCTCATCGGATGTGCTGGATACGGCGCTTGCCGTGCAGATGAAGCAAGCAGCGGAGTTGCTGTTGCAAGGGCATGTGCGGTTACGAGAGGTGTTGGCGCGGCGGGCGAAGGAATTCAAGTGGACCGTGATGGTCGGACGCACGCACGGCATCCACGCCGAGCCGGTGACGTTCGGGCTGAAGCTCGCGCTGTGGGTCGTTGAGGTCGACCGCAACATCGAACGCCTCACGTCGGTACTGCAACGCGCTGCCGTGGGGAAGATTTCAGGAGCTGTCGGTACGTATGCCCATCTCGACCCTTCGGTGGAGCGCTATGTGTGTGAAAAGTTAGGCCTCACTCCCGCGCCGATTGCGACGCAGGTTGTCCAACGTGATGCCCATGCGGAGTTTCTCTCCGTCATCGCTCTGTGCGGTGCGTCGTTAGAGAAGTTCGCGACGGAGGTCAGGCATTTGCAGAAAACCGAAGTGTTAGAAGCCGAGGAGTTCTTTGCGGAGGGACAGAAAGGTTCTTCAGCTATGCCGCACAAGCGCAACCCGATCACGTGCGAGCGGATCGCAGGCCTCGCGCGCGTCTTGCGAAGTAACGCCCTCGCAGCCATGGAGAACATCGCCCTGTGGCATGAGCGGGATATCACGCATTCGTCGGTCGAACGCATTGTCATCCCCGATAGTTGCATCCTGCTCGACTACATGCTGGCGGAGTTCACAAAGATTGTTGAGAACCTCGTCGTCTATCCGGAGCAGATGAAGCGGAATCTTGGCTTAACGAACGGGCTGATCTTCTCACAGGCGGTGCTCCTGGCATTGGCGAGGAAAGGGATGCGGCGAGAGGATGCCTATCGCGTCGTGCAGGACGAGGCAATGAGGGTCTGGGAAACCAAGCAGAATTTTCAGGAACTGTTGGAGAAGAACGGAGAAGTCAAGAAGTATCTTTCGGAGGCAGAACTGAACGAGCTCTTTGACCTGCAGAAAAGTGTCAAAAACGTTGAGTATATTTTTGAGCAGGTGGGGATATAATGAGTACAACAACAGTAGTTATGAAAACGAAGCGAAAACATCGAACAAAAACGAACCAGCGGGACTTGCGGGCGAGAAAGGTACGAAAAGCTTCCTTACGCCGAAGAGAAAATTACTTGAAGAGCCAATTTGCAAAGGGGGCACTTTACTATGAGCAGAACATAGAATCGTTGCTTCCTGATGTGGATGAGCCTATTCATTGATGATGAAGGCAAACCCCGCGCGTGGAGAAATCTGGCTGGTCAATTTCGAGCCGCAAGTTGGCTCTGAGATCAAAAAGCTTCGGCCCGCAATCGTCATCAATACCCCAGAAGCTGGCCAGTTGCCTCTTCGAATTGGAGAAGATTATCAGTCCGCTCGATCGCGCCTTGAATCAGACTGAAGCTTCTTAAACGCCATATAGCAGATATGATTCACATACACGCCATATGGCGGAATTGCGATACACAAACGAAATCGTATTTACCGTAGTTATACGCCACTACGCAACAGTGAATTCCGTTTAGTATATTGTCGTCACTATGATAAACTTACCCATACCCAGACTGGACAAGAATCCCGACGTCAGAAGATGCTTTCTCAAGTATTCTCGGCTTAAAGAAGGTGAGATATGGGATGACCCACTTGGAAAACATCGCATCGGTTGCCTTGATGCAGCAAGCCAAACGGACATTGAACGACTGATGAGCGACAAGAATGCGGTTCTTGCAATCCACGATCCCCCATACAACCTCGTTGCCTTCGAAGAAAGGGAACTCCACGACTACATCCAATGGTGCAAGAAATGGATCTCAACAACCGATTATGCATTAGCTCCAAACAGTTCTCTCTATGTCTGGCTCGGCGCTGACCAAAGAAACGGCTTTCAACCATTGCCAGACTTTATGTTAATGATGCGACACACTCCCTTTCAGACACGTAGTTTTATCACAATGCGCAACCAAAGAGGTTATGGTACACCAAATAACTGGATGGCTGTTAGACAAGAGTTGCTTTATTACATAAAGGGCGATCCCATCTTCAACGTTGACGCTGAATACACTGACATCCCGAAAATACTTCGGGGTTATTACAAAGAAGTAAATGGCAAGATCACCGAGAACTTTGAGCGAAGCAGGTCTGAGAACATCCGTGCCGGCAATGTTTGGGTTGACATCCAGCAAGTATTCTACAGAATGGAAGAAAACGTCAATGGCTGTTATGCCCAAAAACCACTCAAGTCCGCTGAGCGTATCATTCGTGCAAGCTCAAGGGAGCGAGACCTTATAATAGATTTCTTCTGTCACTCTGCTTCAACGCTCATATCAGCGGAAATGAATAAGCGAATCTGCTACACCGTTGACTCCGATCCCATTTACTGCGAGATAGCAATCCGCCGCCTTGAGCGATTCCGGCAAACTGGCAAGACGGGTTGGCAGAATGGAAATCCTTTTGAGAAGGAAATTCTATCTGATCCCGAACTCAAATCTCTTATTGGTGAAATACCAACAGTAGTCGAGGACAATCAACTTTCTCTAATCTGACTTCTATGGAACAACTCCGACAACAGTTAGACCAGCTAATCGATAGGCTCTCCAACTCTGAACAATTTCGCGCAGAGCTCGATGGTCTCAAATCCGTTTATCCATTCAGTGAATATGAATACATCATCTCTCATTTGCTTGCCGCCGACAAACTCACGATCGAGGAGTACTACGAGCTTCGTGACGACTACATCAATCGCAATCTCTACCTGTACCTATTCGAGATAAGTGCTCCCAGAGGCTTTGGTGAGGTCTGGGCTCACGGTCATCTGAAAGAGCTTGTTCCATCACTTGAGCGTCCGACAAAGAAACTTGATCCAGAATACTCTGGGCAATACGACTTCTTTCTCCCGCCTAACATCCGAATTGAAGTTAAAGCTTCTAGCAGGGTGTTGAAAAACCCTTATCGAAGAAAAGACGAACCGCCAAGACGCCAAGATCGCGAAGTAACAATGTTGAAATCAGAAAGAAATAGACACTCTATTTTCGTCTTGGCGTCCTTTGCGCCTTCGCGGTTTTCTTTTTCATCAGCCTGCTAGAGCAGTAGACTTTGAATCTGACGAACCCCTTTATGTTAAGGCTCTGGCATCTGACTCAAAGCGTCCTTTTGATATGAATTTTCAGCAGATAAAGCCAGCTTGCTGTGACGTTTTCGTTTGGCTTGCTGCCTGGAGAGATGCGATCAAATACTGGGTCATCCCTTTGTACGATGTTGAACACAGTCCCCACTATTCTCCGGGTCAACATCGTGGCAACGTTGGAGAAGGCCAGCTTCATCTTAACAAAGAGAACATTTCAGATTTCGATAAGTATCTCCGTAAGTCGACCGAACTTGAAAAGGCAATCAGAGAGGCTTACGAGACAGAAAAGAAGTTGCGTAGCGGCGCCCAACAGCGGCAACAACGGCGCTCTCCGCCAGAGGCGGATCGCTCAACGGTTTTGCTCACCCCGATGCGAAAAACGTATCGGGACAACAGCACTGCGGTGTTTTGCTAAACGCCATGCGCACTGCGCGTTTGAAAGTGCATACCATAACTGATACATTTGAGGTATGAGATTCTATCTCGACACATCGGTATTTGGCGGCTTCTTCGATGAAGGATTTGAGGCGGACACTCAGAGGTTGTTTGCTGAGATCGGGAATGGACGATTCTCCGTTGTTATTTCTGAGTTGACCGCTCAGGAATTGTTGGAAGCCCCCGATTTCGTTCGAAACCTTATCGCACGAATTCCCTCAACGAGCTTGAATATCGTCGCTGTCTCGGACGAGGCATTGGCTTTGGCAGAACGTTATGTTCAGGAAGGAGCCTTAACATTGTATGAAAACTGAAACCATTAATGCTGTTGAGATGACACGCAAGATTCGGGACAAGCAAGCCGCCCTCTATTGGAAGGATAAGGCTGAATACCTGAAAAAGATGAGAGAAGCCGCCAAGCAGTTGAAGGAACTCCTTTCCCAGCAGCGTGCGCACGGCAGCTAACACCGAAAAACTACGTCGCTCTCCGCCGGAGGCGGATCGCTCAACGCCTCACTCAATTGTAGAGAATGGAGTTCGGTGTTGCGTAGTTTTCGGAAACGATAGGCGTCATTGGTCATCGAAGTAAAGTATACAGAGAGGTAATAGCTCAAATGCCAAAGAAATTCCAAAATTGCATCGACGGTCAATGGGTTGATGCAAAGTCCGGTAGGACGTTTGAGAATCGCAATCCCGCAAACTGGGAAGAAGTGCTCGGAACGTTCCCGCTGTCCGGCAAAGAGGATGTCGATGAAGCGGTGAAGGCAGCGCGCACAGCCTTCGAGTCATGGCGACTTGTTCCCGCGCCTAAACGCGGCGACATCGTGCGTAAGGTGGGTGATCTGCTGACAGCCCGCAAAGAGGAGCTTGCGCGGCAAATGACGATGGAGATGGGAAAGGTATTGCTTGAGACGCGCGGCGATGTGCAGGAAGGTATCGATACGGCGTACTACGCCGCCGCCGAAGGACGACGGCTGTTCGGCCACACCGTGCCGTCTGAGCTTCCCAACAAGTTCAACATGGCCATCCGCATGCCTATTGGAGTGGCTGCCATCATCACGCCGTGGAATTTCCCGATGGCGATTCCAACGTGGAAAATCTTTCCCGCCCTCATCTGCGGTAATACCGTGGTCTTCAAACCGGCTTCGGATACGCCGGCGACAGCGACGGCACTCGTCGAGATTCTTATCGAGGCCGGCGTCCCACCGGGCGTTGTCAACATCGTCCACGGTGGCGGGAGTGAGGTGGGAATGGCGCTCGTCGAGCACCCCGATGTCGATCTCGTCAGCTTCACCGGCTCTACCGCGGTGGGCAAGAAGATTTCCGAGGTAGCGAGTAGAACGCTGAAGCGCGTTTCGCTCGAGCTCGGTGGAAAAAATGCCCAGATCGTGATGGATGACGCGAATCTCGACCTTGCGCTAGAAGGAGTTCTCTGGGGAGCGTTCGGCACGACCGGCCAGCGCTGCACGGCAACGAGCCGGCTCATCATTCATGAAACAGTGTACGACAAGTTTCTTTCCATAGTTGTTGGCAAAGCAAAGACGCTCCGGCTTGGAAACGGTCTCAACCCGAATGTTGATGTCGGCCCATGCGTCAACGAGGGCCAGCGGAATACGGTTGAGCAGTATGTACAGATTGGAGTGAAGGAAGGCGCGAGGATTGTCGCCGGAGGCAAGCGGCCGGCGGGCAACGGTCTTGCGAAGGGATGGTTCTACGAGCCTACCGTGCTGGCCGACGTGACGCAAGATATGCGCGTGGCACAAGAGGAAATTTTCGGACCGGTGCTGTCCGTCCTCAAAGTCACATCGCTTCAGGACGCGATTGCCGTTGCCAACAACACGCCGTATGGGTTGTCATCTTCCATCTACACGCAAGACATCAACAATGCCTATCAGGCAATCCGTGATATCAAGGCGGGTATTACGTACATCAACAGTCCTACGATTGGTGCTGAAGCGCATATGCCGTTTGGCGGTGTGAAAGAGACCGGCAACGGCCATCGCGAGGGCGGCTGGACTGTTTACGACTTCTTCACTGAGTGGAAGACCGTGTACGTCGACTACAGCGGCACACTCCAACGAGCACAAATCGATAATGTGCGGGAGTAAGTCGTGACCGGCCGGCCATTCATCATCCAATTATACGAGCACCAGGAGTTCTTCTGAGGGGAGTTATGCGTGTCCGTTCATTTCCCTTAACCATAGAAGAACGTAAAGGTGCGTCATGCCCGAAAAAAATCCGGGGAACACCCTTCCCATGAGAAGTCCCTCCGCAGCCGAACTCCATACAACGCCGGAGGCGTCCGAACACAAGCCGACCACACAGAACCCCGTGCGCGTCTCACCGACGGAAGTTCATTCTACACTTGCTCGACGTATGCTCGTGGATGGCTTCGACCTTGTTGTCGATCTCAAGCGGAGTCAAGGATCGTATTTGTATGACTCGCGCTTCAACAAGCGGTATCTGGATTTCTTCACCTTCTTCGCTTCGGGTTCGGTGGGGGTGAATCATCCTAAGATCGCTAACCCCGAGTTCATGGAGAAGCTTGCGTACGTCGCGGTGAACAAGCCGTCGAATTCCGATGCGTACACGGTGGAGATGGCGGAGTTTGTTGAAACGTTTGCCCGCCTCGCGCAGCCGCGGTATCTTCCCTACGCATTCTTCGTGGATGGCGGTGCGCTCGCCGTGGAGAACGCATTGAAAACGGCGTTCGATTGGAAGGTTCGAAAGAACTTTGTGAAGGGTTACACGGAAGAGCGCGGACGGCAGGCGATACACTTCCGGCGGGCGTTCCATGGACGCAGCGGCTATACGCTCTCGTTGACCAACACGGATCCGGTCAAGACAAATTACTTCCCCAAGTTCAAGTGGCCGCGCGTGCACAATCCGGCAATCCGATTTCCGTTGAACGAAGAGAACATCGAGCGGGTGAAAAAAGAGGAAGCCGTCGCCCTCCAGCAAATCAAGCAGGCCATCGTCAATAGCCCGGACGACATCGCTGCGCTGATCATCGAACCGATCCAAGGAGAAGGGGGGGATAATCATTTCCGCAAAGAGTTCTTCGTCGAGTTGCGGACGATTTGCGACGAGAGCGACATCCTCCTTATCTTCGATGAGGTGCAGACCGGTATCGGCATCACCGGCCGGATGTGGGCGCATGAGTACTTCGTGCAACCGGACATGCTGGCGTTCGGGAAGAAGACGCAGGTGTGCGGGTTTCTCTGCAGCACACGCATCGATGATGTGTTAGAAAATGTTTTCCATAAGCCGGGCAGACTCAACTCGACATTCGGCGGGAATCTGGTGGATATGGTCCGTTTCGCGCGAATACTCGAGATTATCGAGGAAGACAAACTCCTTACCCACGCAGAACACGTTGGGAATCATCTGCTCAAGCAACTGCGGGCGCTGGAGGAGGAATTCCCAGAGCTGGTGCACAATGCGCGTGGCGTCGGTCTGTTCTGCGCTCTTGACCTTGACACAGCCCAGAACCGCGATCAGCTCCGAAGTAAGGCGTACGAAGAGGGCGTCATCCTTATCGGCTGCGGTGACCATGCGATCCGCTTCCGTCCGCCTCTCACGATGACGAAGGAAGAGGTCGATCTCGGCATTGCGGTCATGCGACAGGCGTTGAAGGAGATTCAGGAAGGGGAGTGAACAACCCTAAAGAATGCCATGGAAACTCCACAACGAAACGGCCATAGCTCGCTCCGGCTCAATATGAAGCTTGTGAAGGAACTGCTGGTCAGCTTCCTGCACGATGAAACGGCCAATGCCGGTTTCTCAAAGGGCGTTATCGGCATTTCAGGCGGTGTTGATTCCGCAGTCGCGGCGTACCTTGCTGCTGAGGCACTGGGGAAGGAGAATGTTGTAGGCGTTATCCTGCCGTACCAGACCACGAGTCCGCAGAGCATCAACGATGCGGAGGAAGTGATCCGACAGCTCGGAGTCCGCAGCGAAACCATTGACATTTCTCCGATGGTGGATGCGTATTGCGAGCGACACAATGTGAGCGATAAGATCCGGCGCGGCAATATTATGGCCCGAATGCGAATGATCGTGTTGTACGACCTCTCGGCGCGCGCGAGCGCCCTTGTGATCGGGACGAGCAACAAGAGCGAGATCATGCTCGGCTACGGAACGTTGCACGGTGATGTAGCCTGCGCCCTCAATCCGCTCGGCGATCTCTACAAGTCCCAAGTGTGGCAGTTGGCGGAATATCTCGGCGTTCCAGCCACGATTCTTCAGAAGCCCCCCTCGGCAGAATTGTGGGAAGGACAGACAGATGAGGGGGAGTTGGGATTCTCCTACAGTCGAGTTGATCAACTGCTGTACGAGATGATCGACAATCGAAGAAGCGACGAAGAGTTGGAGCAGTTAGGGTTCGAACGGGAGTTCTGCAATGCCGTTCGCAGCCGCGTGAAGAACAATCAATTCAAACGCAGGCCGCCACTGATCGCGAAAATTTCTTACCGAACGCTGAATGTGGATTTCCGTTACGTGCGCGATTGGGGAATTTAAATCCGTTCCAGCAAACGTCCCATCCTTGTACCGATCAATGGTATGGACACGAGTCGTTCTCCCGGTACTCTCTACATTGTTGCCACGCCTATCGGCAACTTAGAAGATATTACCTACCGCGCTGTTCGCATTCTCTCCTCAGTAGACCTTATCGCAGCGGAAGACACGCGCACCACGAAAGTTTTGCTCGATCACTACAACATCTCCAAGCCGATGCTCAGCTACCACAGCCACAACGAGCAGCGTCGTGTTCCGGAGTTGATTGAACGCCTGCGTGCTGGCCAGTCCGTTGCCGTTGTCTCGGATGCAGGCACACCGGGCATCTCCGACCCTGCCCACCTTCTCGTGAAGACCGCTATTGAGCATACGATTCCCATCGTTCCACTTCCTGGTCCGGTGGCGTTTGTTACAGCGCTCATCGTCAGCGGCCTGCCGACGCATCGATTTATATTCGAAGGCTTTCTTCCGCATAAGAAGGGGCGCAAGACGAAGTTACAGGCATTACGCACTGAATCCCGCACGATTATCCTGTATGAATCCCCCCATCGCATCATGAAGACGCTCGGCGATATAGAGGTGCATCTCGGCAACAGACAGGTTGTCGTTGCTCGTGAACTGACGAAGAAGTTCGAGGAGGTGATCAGAGGGCCGGTGTCCGGCGTGCGTGAGTTTCTGTCAAAAAAGACGCCAAGGGGTGAGTTCGTCCTCATCATTCAGGGCTCCGGTGTGGAGACCTAAGGAGCCGTGGCTTTTTCTTGCCTTCCTTCACTTATTCTACTGATATTAATCCATCCTCAATTACCCAAAGAAACCTCTTGACAAAAAGGGGATAGGCCTGTATATTATTAGCACTCATCGTAAGAGAGTGCTAAACTTCAAACACTCTCCACCCTATAAGTTTATACATTTCAATAAATTAGACAGGAGGTAAGTCGTATGCAGCTCAAGCCATTGGCAGACCGCGTTGTTGTCCGGCCGTCACAGGCAGAGGAGAAGACCAAAGGGGGCATCATCGTACCCGACACGGCAAAAGAAAAGCCTGTGTGGGGTGAAGTGATTGCAGCGGGTTCGGGCCGAACGACAGAGGAAGGGAAGCACATCCCCTTGGAGGTTAAGGTTGGGGACCGAGTGCTGTACGGCAAGTACTCGGGCACTGAGGTGACGATTGATGGTGAAGAACTTCTGATCATGCGGGAAAGCGACATCTTCGCCATTATGCCGAACGGAAAGTAATATGGTGGGTGCGTGTCCCCACGACTTGTCGGGGGGATACAGCGCTTTTTTTTCATGAACGAATGTGTTAAACCTATCAAAAGGAGTGATGAATTATGGGAGTGAAGCTCATTCAATTTGACGCTGAGGCCCGCGCAGCTCTCAAGCGCGGTGTCGATCAGCTTACGGATGCAGTGAAGGTTACGTTGGGGCCGAAGGGACGCAATGTGGTGATTGACAAAAAGTTCGGTCCCCCGACGGTAACGAAAGACGGTGTTACGGTTGCAAAAGAGATCGAGCTCTCCGACCCCATCGAGAACATGGGGGCGCAGATGGTTCGTGAGGTTGCTTCGAAGACTTCCGATGTTGCAGGCGATGGAACGACGACGGCAACGGTTCTCGCGCAGGCCATCATCCGTGAAGGCCAGAAGAACGTCACTGCCGGCGCGAACCCGATGGACCTGAAGCGCGGCGTCGATCTTGCCGTCAAGCAGGTTGTTGAGAGCTTGAAGTCGTTGAGCAAAACTGTTGGCGACGACAAGGAGAAGATCGCTCAAGTCGGCTCCATTTCTGCTAACAACGACAAGAGCATTGGTGAATTGATCGCCAACGCCATGGAAAAAGTTGGTAAGGATGGCGTCATCACGGTTGAGGAAGCGAAGGGGACGGAGACGACGTTGGAAGTTGTCGAGGGCATGCAGTTCGACCGCGGATACCTCTCGCCCTACTTTGTGACCGACGCGGAGACGATGGAAGCGGTGCTCGAGGATCCCTACATCCTCATCCATGACAAGAAGATCAGCGCAATGAAGGATCTGCTCCCGATCCTTGAGAAGGTTGCGCAGTCAGGCCGGTCCATCCTCATCATTGCTGAGGAGGTAGAAGGCGAGGCTCTTGCGACGCTTGTGGTCAACAAGTTGCGCGGCACGCTGCGCGTGTGCGCGGTGAAGGCCCCCGGCTTCGGCGATCGTCGGAAGGCAATGCTGGAGGATATCGCAATCCTCACCGACGGCACGGTCATTTCCGAAGAGAAGGGCTTCAAGCTCGAGAACGCTCAGCTCAGTTACCTCGGCACTGCCAAGCGCGTCGCTGTGGATAAGGATAACACCACGATCGTTGAAGGCGCCGGCAAGAAGGAGGAGATCAAGAAGCGCATCAACGAAATCAAGCAGCAGGTTGAGAAGACCACCTCGGACTACGACCGTGAGAAACTGCAGGAGCGGCTTGCAAAGCTTTCCGGCGGTGTTGCGGTGTTGAAGATCGGCGCGGCCACCGAGGTTGAGATGAAAGAGAAAAAGGCCCGCGTTGAGGATGCGCTGCACGCGACCCGAGCAGCCGTTGAAGAGGGTATCGTATCGGGTGGCGGTGTGGCCTACATTCGATGCCTGAAGGACCTCGATAAGGTGAAGGTCGAGAACGAGGACCAGAAGATCGGCGTTGATATCGTCCGCCGTGCGCTTGAAGAGCCGATTCGCCAGATAGTCGAAAACACCGGTCTGGAAGGCTCGGTGGTGGTGAACAAGGTGAAGGAGGGCAAGGACGACTTCGGCTTCAACGCGCAGACCGAGCAGTACGAAAACCTGATCAAGGCGGGCGTCATTGACCCGACCAAGGTTGCCCGTATCGCTCTGGAGAACGCCGCAAGTGTCGCCAGCTTGCTCCTGACGACCGAAGCGACCATTGTGGAGAAGCCCGAGAAAGAAAAGGCTCCCGCAATGCCGCACGGGGGAATGGGCGGCGACATGTACTAATATGGCGAAAGCCATCACTCCGTACAAAGCCTCCTGTTATGCCGGGCCGACCCGCGTTGTGGTATGATGCGGTCAGCATGAGGCGAGAGAAGCAAAGAATGCCCCGCCCCGACAAGTCGGGGCGGGGCTTTTTCTTTGGGTACGAGACCCTTGACAATTTCGACGAAAACTCTTAGATTCGCTCACATCCTCGAACGCAAAAGTATCTGCCGGTTATCGGCGAAGCACATTCCTGAGGCTCTCACCTCACTATTCTTCATCACTCATAAATTCCTGAAAGGAGCGGTGTCTCATGAATTCCCTGTTCAGCAAATCCATCAAGGCGGGCAAGATCACATACTACTTCGATGTGAAGGAAGCTAAGAACCAATCGAAGTACCTCACGATCACCGCCAGCCAGCCGTCGGAATCGGGAGAGAAGAAGTATTCGAGGCGCAGCATCAACGTCTTCAGCAGCGCGGCGGATGGTTTTAAGGAAGCGCTGCAGGAAGCGATAGCGCAGTTGAAGTAACCGTATTCTCGGTCGTAGGAGAATTTTTCCCACACAGAGAAATGCCCCCGCATGGGGGCATTTCTGTTGTGTGCCGTGCAGTATCATCAACTGACAGGTTACAGTCTTGTCACGACTGAATGCTCTGCCGAAGGCAGGGTCGGAAAAATCGAGGTGGCCTTCTCCATCGATCCCGACTTTGTCGGGACCAACAAAAGGGGAAGTCAGCTACGAAACATACGACTCAGTACTCCTGCGGGTAGCGTGCCCGCACGCCCGACTGTCCGGCAGGCAGGCCACAGTTCTCAAAGCTAATCACTTGTTGCTCCCTGCCCCTCCCGATTCATCGGGGTCAGGAGGCAACCTTACAGGAAAGTCTCGCTTACGGGGTGAGAAATCCGTCTCCGCCTTTGGCGGAGTTTGATGGGGGGGACGGAGGCTCGAACTGAGCCTCCTCCTACTCTATAGAGTACAGCGTGTAGGGCTTATGCTTCTTCAGCCATGGCCCGCTGTGTGCGGCGGATGGCTTTCGCCTTCTTCATGCGCCGCTTGACAGACGGCTTCGTGAAGAACGTCCGCTTCTTGTATTCTTTCAGAATACCCGACCGCTCGTACTTCTTTTTGAAGCGCCGAATTGCGCGGTCGATCGGTTCGTTCTCACCAATAATAATGCCGACCAAAGAATCACCTCCCTGTGGGGGGTCTGCCAATGAACCTGTCTGGGTGAGTTAAGCAGATGGAAGAGGTACCAATTGGAGATTAAACTGTTTGGCCTTCTTCTGGAGCGATTTGAGGACAGATTCAGTGTAGAGCTGATTGTATTT
>JBGFRR010000131.1:0-39615 GCA_041695045.1 Bacteroidota bacterium | reverse complement strand
TGCTTGCTGCGGTCGAGGATATAGTCCGGTTGGATGACGCGTTCATACCGCCGTTCGAACATTCCTTCGTCATAGTGAAGTCCGTTAAATGCGCGCTTGACTTCCGGCGTCACCAATCCCGCTGTATCAAACATGATACGCCTGGAAATGTATCCGACCAAGCCGACATCCGGGGTCAGCACGGTGGCATCCGGCTCCGCATAATCGCGCAGCCAGTATGCAATCGGTCGGATGCATTCTTCCATGCCGGCCGAGAATTGCTTCATGTGCGGCACGATGCGCGTCCAATACACAGTTTGGCTTATGCCCACCGTCAACAACGCAAGCGCAAACACCACACGGCGCGCACGACCTTCCGACCATCGCAATGCTTCCCCGATGTGCTTGATTCCCCACAGCCCGTAGATGACGACCACGGGAACAATCATCAGAAGATATCGCGAAACCACCTGCACGTTGATGACCGCATAGGCGAGCGGAAGCGCGACAACCCACACGAGAGGGAAGAAGTCGATGCGCACGACTCGCCACCCAAGATGTCGTAACGCCAACAGAATTCCAATCGCTACGGCCAGCAGCGACAGTCCCTGTGTCGAGCCGACAATTTCAATTATCGATGCCCCAGCGAAGATGGCTTCCGTCAGCGAGAGGCCGCCTGTCTTTGCCGCATAGGTGTTAGGAATAACCGTTCCAAAATGAAGATACGAGAAAACAATCCATGGGAGAACAACCACCCCAAACACCACAGACGAGACGACGAACGACCGTGCTGCCAGACGCCAGTCGCGTGTGTTGATAAAATTGTCGATTTGGCTGACGAAAAACAACAGCGCGCCCTCAGGCCGCACCAGCGTCAACGCCCCAGCCGCAAGAGCACCAAGCACATACTCGTTTTGGTACACATACCAAATGCACAGCAGAACAAGCAGCACACTCAGCGATGTCTCCATCCCCGACCCGGCCCAACGAAGGAACCAACCGTCGAACGCCAGCATCATCGGAGCGAACACCGCATACACCTTCTCCCGGACAACAACATACGCAAACATGTAGACGAGCATCAACGCAAGGCACGCAAAGACAAGGTCGAGTGTCTTGGCGACGGTATACGGATCCATTGCCAACGCTTTGCCGGCGGCGATGAGGAGCACCCACAGCGGTCCGGTTATGCCGTAACTCGGCTCATCCGGATTGAAGGAAAACCCTTCGCCCCCTGCGAGATGCGTTGCGTACTGGAGATAGATGTATGTGTCGTCCGGCGTGTACTCGAAGTGGAGTAATGCAAGTGCATAAAAGACTCCAACGACAACGACAAGACCGTACTTGATCAGAACGCTCCACACTGTGGAGTACAATTGTTCGGAGAATTGCATTTACGCGGTCTCGGACTCAAGCCAGCGTCGGAACTCACCGACGCTGCGAAATTGATAATCGGTTTTCATTTGCTTCACTCGTTCTTCTGCGTACGAATCCCAGAGCACCGCGGCAATCTTCACGCCGGCCTCATGCGATGCCGTCACGTCAGCGATGGAATCTCCCACCATCAAGGTTTCCTCGGGCCGTACGCCAAAATGCGAGAGGATGCGGTTGATGCCCTCTGCATCCGGCTTATGATGGACAACATCGTTGCCGGTGACGATGAGGTCGAAGTACTCCACCAGTCCGCACTCTTCCAGGGTGATGCGCGTGGTGTGTTTGCCCTTGCCGGTAAAGACCGCGAGGTGTTTTCCCTTCTCTTTTAAGAAGCGCACAAGCTCAGCCATCCCCGGATACACCCGAGCGAGCTTCCTGTGATTCGAGCGATAGTACCTCAGGTATTCATCCAATGCTTGCGGTAACTGCTCCTCCCCAACAATCGTAACAAGCGCTCCTTCCTCTGGCGGACCGAAGAGGGCGATGATTTCGTCTTCCGTCATCCGCCGCCCCTGATACTTCTCCACAACATGATTAAAGGAATCGAAGATCAGCTGATTGGTTTGGGTGAGCGTCCCATCCATGTCGAAGATAACGCACTTCAATTCAGTGATTTCCTTTCACGTTCAAACAGCAAAGCCCCGCCGAAGACGGGGCTGGTCTCACCAAATAGATCACGAACCCGCAACCCACCACTACGCAATCGTTACGTCTTTGGACAAGTAAACATCCTGGATTGCGTTGAGGATCTGAACACCTTCCTTCATCGGGCGCTGAAACGCCTTTCGGCCGGAGATCAGCCCCATCCCGCCCGCGCGCTTGTTGATGACCGCAGTCTTCACTGCTTCAGCGATATCGTTCGCGCCCGATGGACCTCCAGAGTTGATCAAGCCCGCACGACCCATGTAGCAGTTGGCCACTTGGTATCGCGTTAAGTCGATGGGATGGTCGGAGGTGAGTTCTTCATACACCTTCTTATGCGTCTTTCCAAAGTTGATGGCCGTGTAGCCGCCGTTGTTCTCCGGCATCTTCTGCTTAATAATGTCCGCTGCGATCGTTACACCGAGATGGTTTGCCTGACCCGTCAGGTCGGCAGCGACGTGATAGTCTTTCTCCTTCGTCTTGAAAGCCGGGTTGCGTGTGTAGCACCACAGGATTGTCGCCATTCCTAACTCATGAGCTTGTTGGAAGGCTTGGCTAATTTCCCAAATCTGCCGTCGTGACTCCGGCGCGCCGAAGTACACTGTGGCACCAACAGCAACAGCTCCCATGTCGAACGCCTGCTTCACGCTGGCAAAGAGCGTTTGGTCATGCGTGTTGGGATAGGAGAGAAACTCGTTGTGGTTGATTTTTAATACGAACGGAATCTTGTGAGCATACTTCCGCGCAACCGCTCCCAATACTCCCAGCGTGGACGCGACTGCGTTACACCCCCCCTCGATTGCAAGCTTCACAATGTTCTCCGGGTCAAAGTATGCCGGGTTTGGCGCGAACGACGCGCCGGCGGAATGCTCGATGCCTTGATCTACCGGAAGAATCGAGAGATACCCCGTGCCGGCCAGTCTGCCGGTGTTGACCAACTGCTGAAGACTACGAAGGACTTGCGCAGGCCGGTCGGATAACGCATAGATGCGATCCACGTAGTCGAGGCCGGGCAGGTGGAGCGATTCTTTCGGGATCGTTTTGCATTGATGTTCGAGGAGAGATTTCGCATCGCTGCCGAGGATTTCTTCGATCTTTGTCATGGGAAGTCTCCTTGTGAGCTGGGACCGTTGGAAGGACGTGATAAATATACCAATCCTTCATCTGGATTGCAAGAATGGAGAAAAAGGTCGAAAGCCCATCCGCCACCAACGAATGGGCTTTCAGGAGGAAGGAGAAGATGTGAGAAGAAGATACTATTGGGTGTTCAGTGTAATCGTTCCGATATTCGTTACCTGTTGTCGCGTGACAACAATGTTCGACACCGTTGCCGTAGCATTGGCGTTCGTCGTCGACGCGATGTGGACCGTGTACGTCCCCTCCGGCAGCGCCATCAGTTTGAACGAACCATCCACAGCAGCCCACGTGGAAACAGTATCGCTGCCGACGACCGTCCAGATGTAAGCATTGGCATTCGCCGGCTGCACAGAACCTGCAATCGACCCGGAGATCACCGCAGACTGCGCACGAATCACCGGCATGAGCCGGTACTGTCCGGCACCGGTCAGCCGCACGGACCGGCCAGCATCGAAGTCGAGATACAGCTCATAGACTTCACCTGCTTTGATTTTGAACGTGTGAACCAGCTTGACGCCCGTTTCAAAGCCGCTGGCGACTCCGAGGTTGAACACCAAGCCGTTCACTTTGATGTAGCTGCCGGCACCAAGGATGAGGCGAATCTGAGTATAGCGCCCCGCTTGTAACCGAGTGCTGCCCAGAATGGCACTCGCTCCATTTCTGAGCTTGAGCAGATCATACGTTGCCGGCTGGTTGTTCACCACAACCCAGCCGCTCGTTTCGCTGGAACCGGCCATATGCACTTCAACGCGGCTGACGACAATGACGACCTCTTCAGCGTTCATCGGCGCGTCAATCAAGTGCATGCGAATCTCCCCTTCGCCTTCCGATGGATTCGTGGCGACATCACTCCTGTCGCACGCAGCCATCAGAAGCAGCCCAAGGATTGAAATGGATATGAGTAGAACCCTCATGACACCCTCCAAAAATTGTAAAACATTGTGAATTGTGAAACATTGTGTTGCAGGCTTCTTAACGAAACCCACTGTAATATACGGCTGTGGTTGTGGACAGCCTTGACCGAAATCACGCAAACGCCGGATCGTTGACGCGACACACGGTGTCTTGTTGACTTGCGTCACCCGCCTTGCATCTTGGTGAAAGAGTTTCTACTTTGACGTTGTGAAGAAGCAAGTCGTACTCCGAAAAAACGAAGAGCACCGTATTCACGCCGGCCATCAATGGGTGTTCAGCAACGAGACCAAGACCGTGCATGGCGACCCTGAGGCCGGCGACCTTGTGGAGTTGCTCCGGTACGACGAGAAGTTTCTCGGCGTCGGCTTCTACAATCCTCACTCACTCATTGCGTTTCGGTTGCTCACTGACGAGCGCGAGGAAATCTCGTTCGATTTCTTCGAACGGCGAATCCAGCAAGCTCTCAACCTCCGCACGCGTTTGTATCCCGAGGAACAGACGTTCCGCCTTGTCCACGGCGAGAGCGATTTTCTCCCCGGTCTGATCATCGACAAGTACAACGAGTCGCTCTCCATCCAAACGCTTTCAGCAGGGATGGACAGACGACTTACCCTCATCTGTGATGTCCTCGAATCCCTCTTCCATCCCAAAGCGATTGTGGAGAGAAACGAATCCCCCTTGCGCTCGCTCGAACACTTACCGTTGAAGAAAGGCGTACTGCGAGGCACGCTCGACCAGATCATCATCTCTGAACATAGCATCAAGTACAAAGTTGACATCCTGAACGGACAGAAGACGGGATTCTTTCTTGACCAGCGAGAAAACCGCCGCGCAATTCGTCGCTACGTTAAGGGGAAACGTGTCTTCGACTTCTTTTGCAACGAGGGAGGATTTGCACTGAACGCGTCAGCAGGGGGCGCGCAAGACGTCCTTGGCATTGATGCTTCAGACGCCGCAATCGCAAAAGCGAAGGTCAACGCCGCAATCAATCAGACCACCGCGACAACCTTTGAGGCGGGAGACAGCTTCGAGCAGTTGAAGGAGCTCCAGGCTTCATATTCCACGTGTGACGTTGTTGTCCTCGATCCGCCATCGTTCAGCAGGAACAAAAAAACAGTCGCCGCAGCATTACGAGCGTACAAAACGCTCAACAAGCTCGCACTCGAAATCCTGAATGAGGGGGGAATATTGGTGACGGCGTCGTGTTCACACCATGTAACGGAAGAGGCATTTTTAGGGGCTGTAGATGCGGCAAGTCGTGCGGCACAGAGGCCAATCCAAATGTTAGAATGTTCCGGTGCAGCTCCCGACCATCCTGTGCTCGTGTCGATGCCGGAGACAAAGTATCTAAAGTTTGCTATCTTTCAGGTATCCTGATGCAGCGGAACCCTGCTCCGCCCGGACACGTTGGAGAAGTAGCTGCTCAAAGGGGAAAAACTAAAAACATCACCACAGATTCACTGATTATTGAAGCGCGGCATATCAAATCGTTCCTCATCTAATCTGTGAATCTGTGGTTCGACCTTTTCACCGACTAGTTAGGAGAAGATATCGTCATCGCTTGGAGTACTATCATGAAACTCGCACGACCGTTTTTCCTCGCCAGTATCCTTTGTTTGTTTGCTCTTCCTGCCGCCGCCCAGGAGACGTTTGTCTCGGATACTACGATCATTTTCGAGCCTGTGCGGCCGGATTTCTTCACGAGGTCCCCCTATCAACCCTTGCGCAATGCCTGGGGAGTTGACCTTATGGTGTCCAACAACGGATTTGGTGGGGGAGTTTTCTTCAGAAGACAGTATACCGAGAACACAGCCGGATTTATCTCTTTTGCCATCTCCGATGTAAAAGATGAGGGCGAGGTGGAGTTCTTCAACCAGTTCACGGGTGAAACCTTTATCCCCGGTAAAAAGAATCGCCTGCTCCTGTTCCCTCTTATGGTCGGCGTTCAATATCGCCTCTTTGCCGACGACATTGTGGAGAGCTTCCGGCCTTTCGTCAGCGGAGGCATCGGGCCTTCGATGGTATTTGTGGCGCCATATTCGCGGACGCATACGGTGCCGGTTCCGAGCGGAGGCACCTTTACCTACTACGAGCAAATCGAGTTTTTCAGCAGTCTAAAGTTCGGACAGGCGAAGTACACAATCGGTGGGTTTGTTGGTGGAGGAGCGCACTTCGGAATTGATCGAGGAACGCTGAGCGGCATCACGTTCCGCTATTACCACATCCCATTTCGAAGCGGTATCGAGATTCTGGAGGGAGTTCCTGTGAAAAGCTTCGGCGGGTTCTTTATCACGCTGAACTTCGGTTCTTTCTTCTAACTGATCGTTTCCCGACGATACATCCGTTACAAAACTCTTGAAGCGCTTTGGACCCGCAGAGCCTCCCCTCAGCTCTACGGTGTCACAAAGCGCTTCAATATTCTGGTAGCAACGTAAGAATACGCTCTGAGATGGACGGTGACACTCATCACAGGGTCATGGGTAGAATCGAACGCAATGCCGAGCTCGATGCCCATGTTGAGCGATGGCGTTAACAACAGCGCGGGTCCCAACTCGACCGCAATGTCAAATGGATGGTTGGGAAAAACGTAGTCAATGCCGAAAACACCGCGTACACCAAGGGCAACCGTGTTGCGAACATATTGGGGTGCACCCAATCCTGCCTGGCCAAAGAATACCCCCGGTCCATAGTAGAAGGGAGCATTCGGATTCCTGAGTGCATTGGTATGAATCGTATAATCAGCCCCAATGGAAATCCCCCCAAAACCTCCTCCAATGAATCCCTGCACTGCCGTGGAACGCGAACTCCAGTACTTCATCGAGAACCCCGTCGGTGCTCCGATGATCACCCCAATGCCAAGACGCTTTGGCTGCTGATAGGCCATGCTGTTGGAGCTCAGCGCCCCCACAAGCACTGCGAGTACGAAAATCATTTTTCCCATTGTGCTTTCTCCTACGATAATGATCTGAGATCAGAGATACCGCCTCAGGTACCTGCCGGTATGCGATTGTTCGTGTGCTGTAAGTTCTTCAGGTGTTCCGGTCGCAACAACATATCCTCCTTGTTCTCCCCCTTCAGGCCCAAGGTCAATGATAAAATCGGCACACTTCACGATATGCATGTTGTGCTCAATCACAATAAGCGAATGGCCGGCGTCAATCAGTGAGCTAAAGCACGTGAGCAGTTTGGCGATGTCGTCAAAATGGAGTCCTGTCGTCGGTTCGTCGAAGAGAAACAATGCCGGGTCATTCCCTTTCGATGCCGACAGATGGTAGGCTAACTTCAACCGTTGTGCCTCTCCTCCTGAAAGCGCCGTCGCCGGCTGTCCAAGCCTCAGATAACGTAAGCCGACATCATCAAGAACTTGCAGCTTCCTGGAGATCCTGTGGCCTTCAGCCGACTCAGAAAAGAACGCAATCGCTTCGCTCACCGTCATCCCGAGAATATCGTCGACATTCTTCCCACGATACCGTACTTCAAGAATCTCTTGCTTGAATCGTTTCCCTTTACACGCCTCGCATGTCAGATAGAGATCGGCGAGAAACTGCATTTCGACTTTCTGCACGCCGTCCCCCTCACAGACATCGCACCGTCCGCCGGGAACATTGAAGGAAAACGAGCCCGGCTTGAATCCACGTAACCGTGCCGCCGGCATCGACGCAAGCAGATCGCGGATAAGGTCAAAGATTTTTAGGTAGGTGATCGGATTGGACCGCGGAGTGCGGCCGATGGGTGATTGGTCGACCATTTCGACTCGACGAATGTTCTCTGTCCCTTCGATCGCTTCCGCCTTACCAACCTGTCCTTCGATGCCCTGCTTGTGTTTCTGAAGTCCCGCGTACAGTACGTCGTGGACGAGCGTGCTCTTGCCCGACCCGCTCACACCAGTGATGCACACGAACATCGACAGTGGAATACGTACGTTTACGTTTTTCAAATTGTGCTCTGATGCACCGCGAATGAAGAGTGAACGGCCGCTGTCCTTCCGCCGCTTGCTCGGAACGGAAATGTTCAACTCACCGGCGAGGTATTGTCCCGTTAAGGAGCTGCGGCAACGCTCCAGGCCCTGAACATCTCCGACGTAAACAACTGCTCCACCATGCTCGCCCGCACGCGGCCCCATGTCAAGCACAACATCCGCTTCCCGAATCATTTCCTCATCGTGTTCAACCACCAGCACCGTGTTGCCGATGTCGCGAAGGGATTTGAGGATGCCGATGAGCTTCGACGTATCGCGTGGATGAAGACCAATGCTCGGCTCATCCAGCACGTAGAGCGAACCCACCAGCGATGAACCGAGAGACGTAGCGAGATTGATGCGCTGATATTCCCCGCCCGAAAGCGTCATCGTCAGTCGGTCGAGCGTCAGGTACCCGATGCCGACCTCGGAGAGAAACCTCAGCCGCTTCCGAATCTCCTGAAGAATCCGGCGAGCGACATCGTGCTCGTAGGGAGTGAGAATGATCGTGCGGAAGAATTCATTCGCTTCGTTAATCGTCATACGAATGACATCGTGGATCGTCTTGCCGGCAACCTTGATGTTGAGTGCGTCCCTGCGGAGTCGGGACCCGCCGCATTCCTCGCACGTCGCGTAGCCTCGATAGCGACTCAGGAAAACGCGATAATGGATTTTGTACGACTTGCGTTCGATAAACTTGAAGAACTTTTTGATTCCATCGAACCCATCGTAGCCCTCCATCACAATGCGTTGCTGTTCTTCCGTGAGGTCTTTCCATGGAACATCGACGGGGATGCCGGCGCGCTTCGCAATGCGGAGCAGATCGGCTGCATTTTCACGCCACCGCGGGAACGTCCACGGATGAATGGCTCCCTGGCGGATCGACTTTCGATGGTCCGGCACGACGAGGTCCATGTCGATACCGATTGACCTGCCGAACCCCTGGCACTGCAGGCACGCGCCGACGGGACTGTTGAACGAGAACATCCGTGGGTCGGGCTGTTCATAGTGCGTGCCGTCGTCAGCGCATTCATAGTGGCGGCTGAAACGCAGGAGCTGCTTCCTGTCGAGCAGCCACACGTCGGCATAGCCATTCCCCTCCACGAACGCTGTCTCGACCGAATCCGCAAGGCGAGTTTGCGGGTCATCTCGCCCCAACACGAGCCTATCGACCAACGCAAACACATCCTTTTTCGACTTGCCCTTGTAGGGAGTGTTGTTGAGGTCGATAACCTCTCCGTTCACGACGATCCTGAAGAACCCGCGCTTCTGTAACGCATCGAGTTCTTCCTTCACCGACTTGCCCGGGTGGTCGGGCATGGGGAACATAATGTAGAGCTTTGTCCCGTCGGGCTCTGCATCGAGACGCTCGCGTACGGTCGACACCGCATCATGCTGAACAAGCTTCCCGCACACTCGGCAGTATGTTGAACCGATACGACCGAAGAGGAGACGCAGGTAGTCGTACACCTCCGTTGTTGTCGCAACCGTTGAACGCGGGTTGCGTGTTGGCGTTTTCTGTTCGATCGCTATGGCAGGACTGATGCCCTGAATGAAGTCGACATCTGGCTTGTCCATCCGCTCCAGGAATTGTCGCGCGTAGGAAGAAAGACTCTCCACATACCGTCGCTGTCCTTCTGCATAGATCGTATCGAACGCGAGGCTCGACTTCCCCGAGCCGCTGACGCCCGTCACGACGATGAGTTTCCTACGAGGAACAGTAACATCGATGTTCTTGAGATTATGGACTCGCGCACCACGAATGACGATGTCGGTCAGCGCAGTGAAGCTCACGGCAGCCGACTTCGCTTTCGATGGCCCGCTTGCGGCGGGCTTCGCTGTGTTTGAGTTCTTCATGGCTTAGCAACGTACTTGACCGACCGTGTAAATGCAACGGAATAATTTGGGTGAAATTCACAAGCATCATGTTGGAGACTTCCGTATATTCTCCCGTTCTTACCACCGACCTATTTCGGCGGCTTCCTGCTTGCCGCAGCGATGCAAAAATGGAAGCTCGACCGCCGCTTTACCCTCTGGCTACTGACACGCGGCAACATCGCCAACGTCACCCGGTACGTCCTCTTCGGCATTGGGCATTCTGAACAGCACATTTGCCGACGACCCAACATATCACCGAATCACCTTCCTCGATTGGATGCTCTTTGGCGTTCCCTACGTGATCTGTTTCCTCCCGATTGTCTGGCTTCTTCTGCTGAAACGCTACCCGCCTGAGCTCGTGAGCTTGCCCGGCGGTAAAGTGAGACTTTCTCAGGAGCTCACACAACTCGGTCCACTCAGCAGCGGTGAGAAACGCACCCTTCTTCGGCGGTGGAATCGCGCTTTCGGATGCGATGTTCAAAACCGGCCTCGCGAAACTCATCGCGACATCGTTCGTTGGTCTCATCGGCACGCTATCGACCATCGTGATGATGCTGGCGGTCATCCAGCTGGTGGATTTCCTCACCGAGATCACATCTAACACGGCTGTCGCCTCCATGATGGTGCCGATCGTGATCTCCATCGCTATGCAATCCGGTGCGAACCCTGTGACGATTGCCGTCGCAGCCGCGCTTGCAGCGTCAATGGCATTCATGCTGCCGGTAGCAACACCGCCGAACGCTCTGGTCTACGCCAGCGGTTACATCCGCCTCAGCGACATGATCCGAACCGGGATTATGCTGGATATTATCGGATGGTTCTTGACAGCAGGAGTAATGATCGTATTCGGGGGATTGGTGTTCGGGGTGTTGCAGTTTTAGCGTTGGCCCGCCGCGAATCTTTGTAGGGGCTTTGTAGGAGCGACTTTGTAGGGGCGACTCATGAGTCGCCCCTACTTCGCCATACTTGTTGTTGGTACGGCCTCCAAAAAATATATCCTTCCTTAACGAGGGCAGGCAGGCGGCAGGCAGGCCACAACCAAGAATCTCCCACGAATCCACACGAATCTACACGAAGATGTCCAAAATCATTAGTGACGATTAGTGAAGATTCCTGCCTGCCGGCAGGCAGGCGTGGGTAAAAAATCTTTGTTCCGCTTTTCCCGTCACAATTACTTATACAATGAGACGGGATCTCCCGCTTTTTGGGATTCCGCAGAAAGCGGGATTCTGAAAAGCGGAATCCCAAGAGCGGGACTTTTTGTACACAGATTTTACTCTGAAGGTACTAAACCCCCGGCATCAAAATGTCAATCGAAGTTGCGCTGTGGGCACAAACTCCACAATCCCGAACGGTCGCGGCACGGGTGCGATGTGGGCTTCGAGTTCGAGGCGCCGGTTGTAGCGCGACGCCGTCCACGCCGCATCGAGCGCGCTAAGCACGTGGTTGAGCACAAGGAGCTTCGCCGCTGTCCCCGCTATCGCATACAGGTCGTTCGCCTTTCCTCGCATCGCTGAGTACTCGAAGAACCGCTGGGTCAGATTCGTGTAGAAGTTGGTGTTGTCGACGTTCGCATCCTTCCAGCCCGGATTATACTGCGGATACTTGCCGATCAGCTCGTAGTACTGCTGCTCAGGCCGTCGAGGGAGCTGATGCGTGAAGTACGTCCCCGTCCTCCGTCCGATCTCTGCCTCTGCCGCATTGAGCCGATCCCAGTATACCCGCTTCCATGGCGGGAGATTGATTTCGGCACGGTTGTATAAATTCCGTAAGACTTCATCTCGCGCATCGGGATTCACCCGCTTGCCGTACTCTTCAATCCACTGCGCGTACTTCACAACATCCCAAAACCGGTCTGCGTATTGCTCGAAGAGTGCTGTTTGTCTATCTCCCTTTCCGTCGTAGATCGCATACGCGACCCAGAGTCCCACCTCCGCGGCAAGAAACGCAGCCGCCTTCCAGTAGCTCTCAGCATAGAACTCGCCGGCGCCCGGAAGGATCATCGAGAATACCGCCGCTTGTAATCCGGACTTTCTTCTGCCAGCAACGGATGCAACAGAGTCGCGCTCCTCACCTGCACTGCCATCGAGCAAGGAGAAATCGTGTGCAAGGTTACCTGTAAGAACAACCACGGTATCCAGATCGCGCGCCGGCTCACGCCTCCACTGACCGAGGAGAGCGGAGTGAAGCAATCCATACAGAAGCACAAGACAAAGAATCCTCACGATCCACCCATCCTTCCTCCTTGATTGATTTCAAACCCAAACAGCACGCCGAGGTAGAACCGCCACTCGCGGCCGTACGTGACATCGACGGTATTGATGGTGCGTGTGAATCGATCGAAGCCGTACGCACCGCTGAAAAAGATACGCGTCGGATACTGATAGAACGAGAACGTCTCCAGCCGCAGTTCAAATCCTGCATCGGTCTTCCAGTCCCGCAGCGGAGGCACGTCCCCCGTCCATGCCATACCGATATCGCCAAATACCTGGCCGTAGAGTTTTGTGACGTAGAATTGCAGGACTCGTGCATTGATCGACCGCCAGACCGGGAAGCGGTACGAGATGTTGAGCGATGCGATCTCATTTCCCCCGAGCGCGTAAAAGGGATACCCGCGCATGCCGGTAAAGCCGCCTGCGTAGAAATCGAAAAAGTCGTCCACTGCGCCGCCGAGGATGCTACCGGCACGGAACGCAAACCCAACGGTGTGTCGTGCGACAGGCAGGGGGATATACTCGTTCCACTGCAGCTCAACCCTGTGGAAGTTGAACGGGGTATAGATGGGGACAAGAAACCCGTTGCGCACTTCGTAATCGCCATTCGGATTAAACCGATTCCGCTCGTAGGCGTACCGCAACGTTGCCACCCGCCCGACGGGATTGATTTCGCGTTCGCGGGAGGGCATGATGTCCACATGACGAACCTGAGCGCTCCAGGTATTTGCGATCAGATACGTGGTGCGAAAGGAAGGATACTGCGTGTTGTCATTCGGATTGACGAACGTGCCAATGTCCGCATTATAGCGACTGAGCGTAAAACCAAGCCGGAGGTCGGTTCTCTCGGCGAGCAATCGTTGTCTGAGAAAAACGTTGAACTCCAACAGATTATACGTCACCTCGGCCTTCACCGCATACGGGGGGAGGTCGATGAACGCATCCGTGGTGCGCGTCGTGTTGTACAGCTCCACCGACAGCGCGGGATCAAGGCCGAGTTGAAAGAACGGCGGCAGTCGATCCTTGTAGTCGAGAATCAGAAAGAGATCGCGCTCAAGCTTCCTGTTGACCGCCGCGCCGCCAAAGAGCGCAAATTTGCCCAACACATCGGTTGACGTAAAGTACAGCCCAGGCTTGACGATATCGACGCCCTTGTTCCGCGGGTTGTAGTTGTCGACACGAATGGTCGGAATCAGAGAAAGACTCGTAAAGGTGTTTCGATACTCTCTGACTGCCGGATGAGGATTCCCGTTCTTGGACTGAGCTATTGCCGCGTCCCCGTGCACAAGCGGCATATTCCTCGCCCTGCTCAGCGTGGCAGGACGCGGTTGTTCACGAGCGGCGTCGTTCACATCCATCATCGCAATCTTGTAGCCCGTCGATGTGAACAGAGCGTACGCGAGCTTTCCATCCATGCTGACGGCCGGTAGAAATGCACCGCCGACGACATTCGTAACCTGCCGAAGCTCCTCCGATTCCACGTCATGAGCATAAATATTGAAGATCCCCGTGCGGTCGCTGGAGAAATAGAGCCGCTTACCATCTGCAGAGAACAATGGATCACGCGCATCCGGCCCGGCGATGACGATGCGGAAGTTCTGTCCATCGCTATCGACCATCGCAACGGATTGACCGCGACCGTGCGAAAAGCCGAATGCGATCCTGCTTCCGTCCGGCGACCAAACGGGCACAAAGACTTGTTCGCCTTGCGTGAAGCTGGTGAGCTGTGTAACGCCACTCCCGTCCGTGTTTGCCACGGCGATGTTCGTTGTCCCGTCTCGGCCTGTGACAAAGACAAGTCGATTGCCGTCGGGCGAGAGGCGTGGGTTCATCGCGCGTTGTCCGCGGGTGAGTCGCACTTCACGCTTCGCGCTGAGGTCATAGCGATACAGGTCGAAGAATTCCGACCAGAACGGATTTGAGCGCGTTGCCTTCGCGTAGTACAACGACGCTCCATCCGGCGAAATACTTAAGGACGAACGCACTCCGGCAACAATCCTCTTCGATGCTTTTGTCTCCAAATTGTACTCAAACACGCTGCTCTGGGAAAAATAATCGCGGTCAGCCGTCGAAACATAATACAATTTCTTTCCATCCGGCGAGAAGGTCGGATAGAAATTTCCAAACCCTTCCTCAATAACAATCTCCCCCTCTCGCTGGCCGGCGCCTTGCACTGCCACAAGAGTCCGGTATGCTTCGAGCTTTGCCCTCTTCCATTGTTCGTACAACTCCTTGCCGGAAATCCCAACCGCTGCCTCAATCGCTGCATCGATCGTCACTCGATGCAGCGCGCCCAGCCGCCGCGAAATTTCCCGTAAGGCCTCCACCCCAAACCGCTCGACAATGTATCCGACAAACGAGAAGCCTGCGTTGTATGCTGATTCGTTACCGAGACTGTTCTTCCCGAACACCGCCATTTCTTCCCACGAGAGCACTCTGTTGTCGAGCAGCGCCGTTCGGAGAATCATGTCGCGATGCGCATCCCACGTGTCGTAGAGCAAATCCGGATGATTGTACTGCGCAACGCCTTCGGCAAACCACGAGGGGATGACGAACGCCGAGAGCGGATAGGAAACGAGGACATTGGGAAATCCGTAGAGCACATCCGGACGGCGTTCTGCTTCGTAACCGAGCCATTGCAGGTAAATCGCAGGCACCGTTCGTCCCAACTTCATCGACGTTTGGATCTGAACGATATGAGTGAACTCATGCGTGACGACATTTTCCAGCCACGGGTGCGTCCCGCGCAACTCGAAATCCAATGCCGGCGCCCAGATTTCGATCCTGTTCTCATAAAAAAACGCCGCGCCGTTCGAGTAGTCATCGTGGTCGCGGATGACAATGTTGACTTTCTGGTCCGGACGGTGCTGGTAGAGTTCCGTAATGGGATGGTAGATGCGCTCGGCGATCTCCGCGACCCTCCGTGCACTCCATTCGGCTCCCTCGTGAAAGTGGACAAGAAAATGCTCGGTCTCAATGGTGTGCCAGCGCAATTCGGGGTGGACAATGTCATCATCCTGCGCGAGGAGCGCAGAGAACGGTAACAACCAGAGGAAAAGAAATCGGCGGAAGTTCAAGAGAGCTTAGTTGACTGAGAGTTCGACACGCGACGGGACACCTTTGAAGAGCGTAACAAAAACGTTTCTCGGCGGGCGTTCGTCAAAGAGAAATTGCAATCCAACCCCTTCCGTAATACGATGCAGGCCAAAGTATCGCGTGCTATCGCTGTTGTAGAGCGGAACAGGAAAAAACCCGACAGGCAGAAACTCATCGCCGATGCGGAACGCACCGCTCGAATCGGTGCGGGCGCTGACCGTGCCCGTTACGGTCACGGGGTACGACTTCCTCGTCTGCCCATCAATGATGTAGTGCACTGTATAGACGCCGCTCGGCATGTCCCGACCGTTCACATCCTTCTTGTTCCAACGAATATCCATCGTGCCCAGCGGGTGCGTTCCGTTGTAGAGTACCAAGCGCTGCCGGTTCAAGCGGTCGAAGACGGCGACACGAATAACCTGCGCTGAGTTGGTTACCTCAAACTCCGTCGGAGGAGGCGGACTGTTCTCGACTAGAACGAAGTCGTAGAAAATGCGAATGGGGATGTTGCGCAAAGGGTTTCCGAGACGATCGCGAACTGTCCCGCGAATTTCGTATCCATCGATTTCTTCGTCCTGCGGCGGCACGAGGAATTCACGTTCACATGAGACGAAAACCGCAGCCGCCACCATCATGAACCACATCCGTCGTTTCATGCTCGCCTCACTGCATCACTTCACCACGGCAACCTTGATGATCGCTCTCGCTGTCTGCGACCGACCGACTGCCTCGACATGGGCGAAATACACCCCGCTTTGGATGTCGACAATATCCCACGCCACCTCGTTATCTATTCCGCCGACAGCGCGTGTTTTGAACTCCGTGATTTTCGACCCTGCAAGGTCATAGATCTTCACCGTCACGTTCGCATCTTCGCTCACGTAGAACCGGATATTGGCAAATCCTTCATGAACCGGATTCGGCCAGCTGTAAACGGAGTTGGGAGGAAGAAAGGTCGAATACCGCTCGACCGGTGCGATTGTTTCCGAAGGATCCGCGTTGGAATGCTGCGCATCATGCAAGTGCTGTCCCCAGATGATGCGGGAGGCGTTATACGGCGTGTTCAACTCGAGCGCTTTCAGTTCTCCTGCTGTCGAGATCGCTACGAGACCAATGCGATTGTTCTGCGTTCGAAACGCCGCTACGAATCCATCTCCCCTCGCCGTCGCCTGAACCGGAAACCCATTCTTGATTTCACCGCGTGAACTGTACGCAACAACAAGCCCTCGCTTCGTCATGCTCACAACATCCGCCGCATTGTCGCCGTCGAGGTCGACGGCCAAGGGCGAACCGACGAACTCATCCCCCTCATCGAGCCTAACCGGAAATCCATCCATCACAAATCCTGATCTGTTGAGGACGTAGAGTCTGTTCCCTGAGGAGAGGAGCAAATCTTTCCGTCCATTTTTATCCAGGTCGCCGATGACCATTGTACTGAATGCTGCTCCCGGAAACGTGTTAAAAAAAAGTTGCCGCCCAAGCGAGGGGTCATACGCCACTACTCGTTCACCGCCAATTTCTGCTGCAGCTACAAAAGCGCTTGCTCCGCTGCCTGCCACCGCGATCCGCCATCGCACCTGCTCACCGCCGACGAGCGTGCCTGCTTGTTCGCTGTTGAGTTGATTTCCGCTTGCGAAATACAGAGCATTCTGCCGTGTCAATCCCGGCGTCGACATCAACGCAAGCGAGGTTACGGCGTGCTGTGAGACCTGCAAGGTGTTTTCGAGACGCCCTTCGGTGTCGAGTATCCAAACGGCGCCTTCCTCGCCGCCGACCACCACAACGGTCTTCACCCCATCGTCACGAATGACCGGCGCCGTGGTCACGCGACGCCCCAGAAGCACGGAAACCTCGCGCACGGCGTCATACACACCGTCGCCCGTGTGATCTTCCACATGCCAGATGTATGTTGTGGAACCCTGAGCGCCGGCGAGAAGAGCAAAACGGTCGTTGTGGTCGAAAACGGCAATTCCCATTCGCCCTCCGGTCGGCGCCAGCAAACCTGCAGAGTGCGCGGTCTTGCTTGCACCACCGAACGCGACCGCATACACCGAATCGCCCGCACCGAAGAAGATGCCGCTTCGTCCAACCGTGACATGAGTGACGCGCGTCGAGGCGAACATTCGGCTCAACGCCGGAATCGTTTGCACTTGTGTATCGCCCACTTCCACACGCGCCGTCATGCGAGGCGAGCGCTTGCTGAAGTTCGAGATACGCACCAACGACCGAGCGCCACTGTTGCTGCTGCTGTTCGGGAATGTTGACGGGCCGAACGTATTCGTATAGATGCGCGAGGGATTAGTTTCAAACCAGCAGTCGTACGGGCTTCCCAACTCCGAACCGAGGCCGGGGTCGAAAAGACCGTACACCTGCCCGATGTCGTTTGTGCCGTCGGCTTCCTTCAGCGCCACGCCGCGGCGTTTGGGGTCGGCATTCACTGCATTGAGTGCAAGAGTCCGCCCGATCACTTCCTCATCAATATGCCAGATAAGAATCCCCCCTCCTTCGAGCGTTTCGTCCGCCTCGCCTTTCACTCCAAGCAATGCCCAGTCGAAATCCTCAACGTCCACGAGCCATCCCCATGCGGCATCGGTGTTGTTGTATCGAAAGCCGGTCGTATCGCGGCCGAAGTGTTGCGTCACCAGCACACCGTTCCGGATGAATGTCAGTCGTTGACCGTTTCCATGCGGATCGCGGTTTCGATTCTCCACTAAAAAGTACTCACGCGCGCTGATGGGAATTTTGTACACCGTATCCTCCTCCACACTCGTCAACCCCACCGCGGGGAGTGTAATGGTCTGTGCCGCGGCGTGTACGGTGATGGGAGTGATCCAGCCAAGATACATTTTCTCCCACGCAGACGGCTCTGGCGGAAAAAGCCCGTTGAACGCGAAGATCGACGCGACATCCATCAACCCGAACTGCCCGATGCCCGAGCGACCCGTCTTCGTGTTGAAGAGATCCGGCAGGCCGAGGTAACTTCCCATCGAGCTGGCAAGAAGTCCGTTGATACTGAGTTGCAGCAAGACGGTGTTGCCGCCCGATTGAATCTCGCGCGACTGCGTCTCGGGCAGAATCATCGTGTTGGTGATGTGGAATGACCCGCCCTGAACCGGTATGCCCGGGTATACGGGATGGTTAAGGAACTTGCGCAGCGTCGGGAGTGAGATGAAGAGCGATGGAATATCCGACGGCGTTGGATCGAAACCGAGCATGGAGACGAGGTCGATGTTCCGGCCAACGCCTGCGTGGAAAATGATGAAGACATCGTACCGGGAAAAGTCGATCCAAGGATAGAGCGAATCTGCAGTGCGCCAGCTTTCGATCACAAGGTCGGCGAGGCGTCGGTCTTCTCCTCCGCGTGCAGGCGGGGAGTACGCGCTCATCTGCTTTGAGAGCGTCACCACACGCCCGAACACTTCTCCTTTGACAATTTGTTTGCCGTTGGAAACGTTGCGGAAATAATTCTCAAGGAAGAGCAGCTTCGACGCAAAGTACGAGGAGTCGTGGGGCGGCGGGTCGATGCGCTGTGCAGCGATAGGCTGAAGCACAAACTTACCCGTGCCCGACGTTCGAGGGTCAGTGTCCGGCTGGAAGTCCACCATCAACGCCAGCACGCGGACTGTATCGGGAAACGAGCGTACAACCGGCGGTCCTCCCGCCGATACCGTGGGAATCGCCTGCCGTTGGAAGAGCAGGGGTTCCTGCGCAACGAGGGTTGATGCGAGAAGGATGGACAGCAGGCCTACGCGCATCGAGCCCGCCAAAGGCGGGTTGGTTGATCCGACGACGGCGTTCGGCATCACGTTAGAACGATACGCCTCCCCACGCGATCTGCAGTGTGAAGCGCAGCGTATCGCCAAGCGGATGTTGGTCCTCAAACGCGCTGATGTAACTGAAATCAAACCCGTACATGTCATACCGGACGCCGGCGCCGAAGGTCATGAACTTGCGGTTGCCAAACTGCGGGTCTTCATAGAAATAGCCGACACGCAACCCGACAAACGCCGGCGCCCCATACCAGTACTCCAATCCGGTTCCGGTGACAAACTCCCGCAGTTCACCTCTCAACGACTTATCCCCCCACGAGGTGAAGATGGCTTTGTAAAACGGGTCGGTCGTACCATCCGGGTGGCGACGAATAAGGAGCTTGCTGAAATCGAGGATGTAGGTAAGATTGTTGAACTCGCTTTCGATGATCTTGTAGGCAAGGCCGAGCCGGAGATTGGTCGGCAGCGGATCAGCCTGAGCTTTGTCGATGTACGTGAGGCTCGGGCCGAGGTTGGAAAGATTCAATCCAAGGTTCAGCCGATTGCCGATGTCGATATCGGTAAACGGAATGGGCACCGAGCGCGGCTTGTAGAGCACACCGACGTCGAAGCTGAAGCCCGTTGCAATGCCCTGACCTTGTTCCTGCTCCGTTGCGATGGGCGAAAGCCGACTGTGGATGAAGCGCGTGTTCAAGCCGATGCCGAGCGTATTACTGATTTGCGTTCCATACCCGGCGGTGACGGCAAACTCGTACGACTTGAAACTTCCGATAGGCTCCGGACCAGCAGATGTTGTGTGTTCGATTGTCCCAAGGTTCAGAAACGTCACGCCTGCGGAGACCGTCCCATCGAGCATCTCAACATCTTGCTTGTACATCAGGTGCGCAATCCACAGTTCGGGAATATTGAACGCGGGAAGCCAGTTCGCATGGGAGATGCTCAGCTCGGAGCCTTTTTGGAATCCAAGGCCGGCGGGATTCCAGAACGTAGCCCACGCGTCGTCAGCGATAGCAACGCCCGCTTCGCCCATCCCGCTGGCACGGGAATTGGGAGCAATGAGCAAAAATGGAACCGCAGAGGTGGAGACCTGGGCCTGGATCACATCAACAGCACCGATTCCTCCTAACAGTGCAAACACCACAAGTCGTTTCAGCATGATGAGCGTCCTCTCTCTTGTGTTTTTCCGTCCCGACGACTGCCCACTCGGAACGAAATAAAAGTAGACTATTTTGCAATGAGATTCAAGACGGGGCAGTGAGAGCAATGCTGATACCGTGCATCCTCCGTGTTAGCGCAAGATACTGAGCTTTCCGAGCACCTCGGCTGTCGACGCGCGGTCGAGCGACCGGGTGATGACTTTGTAGAAATACACGCCGTTCGCGAGTTCGTTCCCGTCGCGGTCGCGACCATTCCATGGAACTTGCACAAAACGGTCGGTCACGGAGTATGCGTTCAGCGTTTCGATGAGCCGACCGGCAAGCGTGTAGATTTTCACTTCGATATCGATAGGTTCGAAGGAATTCCGCTGGAACGTAAACACCGTTGTGCTCGAGAACGGGTTAGGGAAATTGAAAACGTTGAAGATCGTTTCGTCCAATGCGGCGCGCACTTCGAAAGACGTCTCAGCCGTGGCAGAGTTATTATGGATATCCCACGCGCGGACCCTCAGTGTGTGGCGACCTTCCAGCAAATCGGTGAACTGATACTCGACCCTTCCGCTTTGGTACGTGTCGAGGTTGCCGCGATAGAATTCCGCCAAGTCGATGGGCTTCGGGCGTGAACTCAACATGGCCTGCAGCCCGCGTCCGATCGCTGCCGTCGAGGTATTAATCCCGCTCTGATCGAAGAGCTCCACAATAAGCCGCGCGTCGGGTCTCACAATGTCGCCATGGCGATACGACTCAGAATCGAGATAGAGCTTGATGCTCGGTCCCGTCGTATCCGCCTCTGCATTCGGGTCGGTCCCCTCAATACGCACACTATCCGTGTAGCCGATGCCGTCGAATGCAGAACTCCAGGTGTACACTGAAATGCGGCCGGGGTTGGGGTCATACGAAACATCTTTCGGCATGGGGAAGAGTCCGTCGAAACGTCCGTTGGTCACGGAAACTTCGCCACGATAGAGAAGGCTGCCGTTCACGTCGAATGCAAAGTTCCCCCATTCCTGCACAACCACACGGCGGCGAGAATCATACACCTCGATGAGGGCGCGGCCGCTGAAATCATCCAACCGACTGCCGTCATGACGTTTCACCCGTCCCTGGAGAGGAACGATCCCGAGCGTCGGCAGACTGACGGTTTGATGTGCCGGCTTGCCTGCAATGCTATCCAATTGCGCCACGACGCGCGGCATCGCAATGCGCATTGTCGGGTCGCCGAGCAGGTGGTACTTCCGGTCGTTGAGCGTGAAGAGAACCTGTTTTGTCGCCTTCATCGCATCTCCCAGCCGCATCGGCCGTCCGGAGGCATCGAGCTTGAGAAGATTTCGGAAGAGGAGATTGTTGAACTCAGAGTTCTCGAACGAATAGACTGCGCGGATGGAAGTTACAACCGCCACCGCACCGGCGCGCATGTTCACGAGAATCTTCTCTCCCGCACTCGGGTCCTGCGGCTTGTCCCACCGTGCGAAGTCGCATGTTGCGGCCACGAGAATCGTCAACTTGTCGGTGTTGCGGAGTTTGGGGAAATCCTCTTCATCGCTGAAAATCCGCTCGTGCGCCCAAATCTTGGTGTTGCCGTGCCCTGTGTAGTTAATGATCAGCGTGCCGTTGTTGATCGCATCCACGATGGCTTTGTTGGCCTCCGGCTTCCGGCGTCCCGTTGCGGTAGTAATGGTGGGGTATTCGACAATGAAGATCTTCCGTTTGTCGAACGAGTTCGGCGTATGGAAGCGTGCGAGCGCCTCCGACTGTCCGGTGTGCAAGCTACCCTCGTCAAACCGCGACGTAAGACCATCGTCCGCCACGAACGTGATGCGGTTCCTCCACGACCCGAACGGAGCCCTTGTTTCGTAGGAGATGATCTTGCTGACCATCGAGTCCGCCTCCGCGACGGAGTTGACCGGCAAACGACCGATAGCGAGTGAAGGACGAAGGTTGCCCGGCTCTAACATCACAAAGTGGTCATCGCTCGAGTATGTTTCAATTTGGTGGATAGAGTTGAGCGACTGATACGGAAGAATCCAATTCGACTTGACGTTGCGTTTGAGGTTGTCCTTGTAGTCGTACGACCCATCGCCGAACAGCAGAACATAGTTGGGCTTCACCACCCAATGTGTGCGCGCGTGCCTGATGTAGTCTCGGATCGCCATCGGGTCGGGCAAACCGCCGGAGAATTCTTCAAAAATTCTTTCGACGTTGACAACGACAGTTTTGAGGACGTCGTCACCGGAGCGCTCACGATGCGCTTTCAAGCGCTGCGCGGCGTTCAGGAATTCCGGCGGCGAGATGATGATGAACTCCGCCCCCTCCGTGAAACCGGAGAGGTTCGAGTTTTCGATTCTCCTCAGATTCCTCGGTTCGCGAAAACCGTTCGCCCCGACAACCGCCAGCTCCCGAATTGAGCCTTCCGATTGGGGCAGTCGGAACCTCACCACGCTCGCGTCGGCGGGATGGAACTCCAGGCCCGTTATCCGCTTCACATTCTGATGGTCGGAGACATCGAACGCGTGCACACCCCTCGACGAGAATCTCGAAAGGTTGTACTCCACCACAGCCGTGGTATCCGGTGAAATAAAGAACAGCCGGTCATTGACAGCCTCGAACCGCCGACGGTAGAGGATCTGGAACCAATCGATCCACCCTTTCGCGCCCGAGCTTCGGAGACCGAACATAAACTTCAGCACGCTCCTGTCTTCGGGCAGGCTTCCCATGCGTGTTGCCGTGATGACGGGCGTAACATACTGCTTGTTGTTCTCGATTGATGTCACGTCAATCGGAAAGGTCAGTACGGGGCCGCCGATGGGCTGGTCATGTTCGGCCACGCGGAACGTATCCACGGTTGTCGACCTGCTCAAGAGCACGTAACGATACGTCGTCGGCTTGGACCCGACATGGCTGTGGAGCATGTTTGTGAACGTATGCGAACGAGTCGCTTCGTCGAACGCTTTCCCAACCCACTGTCTTCCCGATTCGACTTCGTTGAACAGCTCTTCTTCCACAACGACCCGCTCCTGAAAATCGGTCGGTGCAAAGACGCTGCTTGCCGCTGCCGAGGCAAGGGAATCCATCTTCTTGCCCGCTGGCCCACCAAAAGTGAGGAAGTAATGATTGGTTTCCGTGTAGTGATTAATGAAATGGGTATGCGTTTTCGTTTGCGGATTGTATTTCCATCCGCGGGTGGACTTCCCGTAGAAGAGAACGTAATCCTGTGCATCGAACTGTCCGTTGCCGTTGATGTCGACAACATGCACAGGAACTTCCTGCAGACCGCTCGGCCGCGGCGCGCTGAGGTCTTCGGGGAGCGATTCGCCTCCGTTGCCGAACACGCGCACCGAGTGAATATTCTCGATTGAGGCGAGCGAGATGTTCGCCTTCGCTAAGAAGGCCTGGTCAATCTTGTAGATGCCGGTTCCGTCAACATCCATCTTATACCATACGCCGGTTGCAAGCGGAGAGTCCAGTGCCTGCAGTTGCGCGGACGGGAACGACTGCGTGCGAACTTCCTGCACACGCGTGACATCATCCTTGATCGATCGATCCCACGAATCATACTCCAACCGCACAACAATCCGCTTGTAGACTCGCGCCGAGCTTCCCGAAGGGGCATACTGAATGGGAAAGAACCGAAGAAGCGCGGTAGAGAACCGGCCGGCAGGTGCTACATCAGAGATGGTAGCAACATCCATCGACGGTGGAGTCGCAGCAAAGTTCGGTGAGGCAGGCGCTTGGATGATCCCAAACTCATCATCGACCAGTAAGCGTGGACGCAATCGCGGCTGAACACCTGAGCGCTCTTCATACTCCACGGCCACCACGTGCAGCCGATAGCGCGCTGAGGGAAGAGCAATGTTGAGGGCGCGAGAGATCTGAATCGGCATGCCCGGCTCAGCGGGCATCGCTAACGCATCTTGAAAATTGATGCGGCCGTCGTTACCGATGTTCATCATCTGCGGAATGAACTCGAGAACAGCCGATGTGCGGTCTTCCTGGAGAATCCGCACGTCGGCACCGAACTGCGCCGACGCCGAGTGCGTCAACACCAGAACGACCGATATGAAGATTGCAGAGCGCATGAAAAGAAAAAAACCGAATGAGAGAAGCCTTCTCATTCGGCTTTACACAAGCTGAGAGAACCTGCCGAATTCGTCAAAGGCCTATCCCGAACACTACACCACCGATGAAGCTGAACTTCAGGAACGAACCTTTAACAAAATGCTGGCAATTCTCCTTCTTGATGGTGATAAACCGTGTCTAAGGTACACATCTTCTCCCGAAGAATCAAGAAGAAAAAACCTCATACATCGCTCTCCGGCGCATGGATGGCCAATCTCACGCGTTCTGATTTTTTCAGTGTACACCCACCCGCAGAACACAGTTACACGTTCAAACGCTTCTCACGTCGATAAAGTTCTGTCGCCACCCGCATCAGCCACAAACACAAGACACGAACTTAAGGATTGCTTATCCGAAGAAAATTGGCTAAATTTGTTTCGGTTTGTTGAACTTTTTGATTCCGGATGTCAAAACCCCTTAACATCCTTTTTGTTTCCAGCGAAGTTGAGCCGTTTGCGAAGACCGGTGGCCTTGCCGATGTCTCAGCAGCACTCCCGAAAGCCATCAAAGACCTCGGGCACGAAATCCGCATCATGATGCCGCGATACCGGTTCATCAGCGAGCGGAAATTCAGGCTGCACGATATCATCCGGCTCAAAGAGATTTCCGTCCCCGTCGGGAACGCCACCGAAATCGGCAACGTCAAATCCTCATTCATCTCCAACCTCAAAGACAAGGTGCAGGTGTACTTTCTCGACAACGAGAAGTACTTCGGCCGCGATGGCGTGTACCAGAGCCCAAAGAGGAAAGAAGACTATAAGGACAACGACGAACGGTTCATCTTCTTCAATCGCGGCGCTCTTGAAACGCTCAAGAAACTCGGCTGGCAACCCGACATCATTCACTGCAACGACTGGCAGACGGGACTGATTCCGGCATACCTCAAGACGCTCTATGCGGATGACCCGTTTTTCAAGTCGACCAAAGTCGTTTTCACCATCCACAACATGGCCTATCAGGGAGCGTTTCCGGCGGAATCGTTCGAGAAGACCAATCTTCCCAAAAAAACCTTTTCGCCCAATGGCGTAGAAGCATACGGCAAGCTGAATTTTCTCAAAGCCGGGCTGTACTACGCCGACGCCATCACCACCGTGAGTGAGAAGTACGCAGAGGAAATCTCAACGTCTGCCGAACTCGGGGCAGGGCTTCATGAGTTCCTCGCTCATCGACGCAAAGACCTTCATGGAATCCTCAACGGGATTGATTATCAGGTGTGGGATCCTGCAGCCGACAATCTGATCTACCGGCGCTACGACATTAAGTCGCTGGAGGCCAAGCTCGATAACAAGCGCGCACTCCAGCAGCGGTTTAAACTCCGTCAGGACCTTTCCATCCCCCTCATCGGCGCTGTCTCTCGTCTCGTTGACCAAAAGGGCTTCGACCTTATGCTGGAAGCTCTGGATGACATGCTCACAATGGACGTCCAGCTTGTGATGCTCGGCGATGGGGACAAGCACCTTGAAAAGAAATTTGAAGCAGCGCAAAAGAAATACTCCGACCGGATGGGTGTCCATTTCGGATTGGATGAAGAGCTGGCGCACCTCATCGAGGCCGGGAGCGATATGTTCCTGATGCCGTCCAAGTACGAGCCCTGCGGCCTCAACCAGATGTACAGCATGCGTTACGGCACGATTCCGATTGTGCGCGCAACTGGCGGCTTGGACGATACGGTGGAAGACCAATCGGTCAACAGCAAGGGGACGGGCTTCAAGTTCGAGAAGTACGATGCGAAGGAGATGCTTAAGGCCATCCAGCGCGCCGTGAAGCAGTACCAACAGGAAGAGGAGTGGAAAAAACTGATGCGGAATGCCATGATGCAAGACTTTTCGTGGAAACATTCCGCCAAGAAGTACATTGCCTTGTACCGCGACTTAGCAAAGCACTGAGGGCGTGAGACGCAACGAAGTAGGGATTTTCTTCGACCGCGACGGTACCATCAACACCGAAGTCGACTTCCTCACCCACCCGGAAGAACTCGAGCTTATCCCAAATGCTGCCAGAGCCATACACGAGGCCAATGCGTACGGCGTCAAAGTCTTTGTCATCACAAACCAGTCGGGCATTGCACGCGGGCTGCTGACTGAGGAGGACCTCCGGCGGATTCATCATCGCTTTCTCACTCTCCTGGCTGAATGCGGCGCACGCGTGGACGGCATCTACTACTGTCCGCACCATCCGGACTACGGCGTTCCACCGTATCGACGAGTATGCAGGTGTCGCAAACCGGGGACAGGAATGTTAGACCGGGCAGCACGGGAACACGGTATTGTGCTCAACGCTTCGTTTGTGGTGGGCGACCGGTGCAACGACATCCTTGCCGGCAAGAGTGCCAACTGTGGCACGGTTCTCGTATTAACAGGATATGGAGCGGCAGAACGCGATGAGTGCTTCTCCGCCACACCATTAGACCATGTTGCCGCCGATGCGTATGCAGCATGGCGATATATCAAGAAACAACTCGACAAAAGGCGACTTTCATCCCCGTGACTACCCGATCAATTTCGTCTCTTTCGTTCGCGGCGCTTCTGACGACGGCGTTCCTCGCGGTAAGCGGCTGCGTTGAAGAACCATCGCCCGTCGGCTCGCGGTTGATCCCCGACTCCGACCTTCTTCGCATCGATACCGCTTCAACGCGCTCGGTGGGGAGCTCCAACAGCGTAAGAATTCCCGGCCCATCTCCCATTCGTTGGATCGTCGGACAAGCGAATGGCGTCGAAACGTGGGGACTCGTTCGCTTCCTTGCCTTGCCCGACACCTTCAGGAATGTTACCATCCTCGGTGCCGAACTTCGCGTGCGCGTCAACTACCACATCGGGGAACCATCGGGGACCTGGTCTGTCGACATCCATCGCATCCTTCAGCATTGGGGTGTCGATTCGCTGACCATCGATTCGGTGAAAGCCGCCGGCTTCTACGAGCTTGCTCCGCGCAGTTCCTTCAGCGCATCGGCTATCGCCGACACCGCCGATGTGCTGCTTCCGCTCAACATCAACCTCGTTCATCGCTGGCTTGATCCCGGCATCGACACGACGTTTCAGAACCATGGAATCCTTCTCCGTCCCACGAATGGAACCGCCGCCAAGGGATTCGTGAAGGGCAATGCTGAAGAACTCCTGCAGCGTCCTCTCCTCATCGTTCGCTATCAGAAGTCAGGAGCTGCTCAACCCGATACAGCACGGCTCGGCGGTACGGTTGAGGCTTTCGTCGCTGAACTCAAGAGCCAAACATGGAAATCGGACACCTCTCGCCTGTTCATCCAGAGCGGCGTCGCCACTCGCTCGATTGTGGATTTCAGCATCGACAATGTTCCTGCCAAAGCGAGCATCCATCGTGCTATTCTCGAACTTACTCTCGATGCCGCTTCAAGCCGTATCAACACCTACTCGACAGACTCACTCCAAGCCTATTACATCAGCAACGATGGAACCTTCGAACGACTGCTCGCTCTTGGCGAACCCGAAACGCAAGCCGGTCTAAAAGTCTATCGCTTCAACCTCTCTTCGCTTGTGCAACTCTGGTTCAGGAGCAACGAAGCGCGGCGCGTAGCGATTGGTGGACGCACCGAGGCAAGCTCTCTTGACCGGTTCGTCCTCTACGGTTCTGCAGCTCCGGAATCGCTCCGCCCAAAACTCATCATCACCTATTCGCCGGTGCAATAACTATGCGAACGCTTGCAGTTCTTGTTGCTACAATGTTTCTCTCGTCTGCCCTGGTGAACGTCGCATCGGCGAACGGCTCCGTCTATTCCCGCTACGGACTCGGGGACATCCGGCTTTTTGGCGGCAGCCGACTCTTCGCGATGGGTAATGCCGGCGTCGCGTTACAAGGCGACGGGTTCATCAATCGGTTGAACCCGGCTGGCCTGGCGGGCATTTCGGAGACGCGCATCTCAGGCGGTTTTCAATTCAATCATCTCTCAGCAAAAGACGACCTCGGTTCCAGCACGTATGCCACCGGCGAGTTTCGCGACATTGCCTTCGCGTTTCCCATCTACAAGCCACGCGGTGCAACGCTCGCGCTCGAAGCCGTCCCCTATAGTACGGTTGACTATGCGATCGCCCGTACCGACAATCTACTCGGAATCGTATCCCAACAAAAACTTTTCGGAACCGGCGGCCTCATGGCGTTGAGGCTTGGTGGATCGTATTCGCCCATCGAACAGCTGAGTTTAGGCGTGAAGTTCAACTACCTGTTCGGAGCCATCCGTCAGTTGTACGGAATCAACTTTGAAGATGAAAGCTTCACCGCTAGCGAAGTCCGACGCGCCCGGTATCTTTCGGGCTCAAACGTAACAGTGGGAAGCATCTACTCCATTCTGCCATTCTGGTCTTTTGGAGCAATTGCGACGTTCCCGGCAACGCTCTCGGGAACGACGGAAACGCTTCATGTCGTTGAAGCCACCACCGATACGATCGGCACAGGCTCGACAAGGCAGGAGATCCCTCTGGCCGTAGGCTTCGGGACATCCCTCCTGATCGCCGAACGTTACGTGCTGACGGCCGACTTCCATCGGCAATTCTGGAAGCCCGAAAACTTTCCACCGCTGCAGAGTGTTGAAATAAGAGCGAGCACCAGCGTTGGTGCTGGCTTTGAAGTGCTGCCCGCACAGAAATCTGATACCTATTGGGGCAGAGTCGCATATCGTTTAGGTTTTTTGTATAATGGAACCTATCTCAGGGTGCAGGGTGAACCGATTGACGAGATCGTTGCCACGGCGGGTCTCGGCCTGCCGATTGGCTACAACACTCGGCTTCAGATTGGTCTTCAAGCAGGCATGCGCGGAACGGCGGCGAAGAACCTTCAACGCGAGACCATCCTGCGGCTTTCCTTCTCGCTCAGTGCTAGCGAGCCGTGGTTCATTCAGTTCACAGAAGATTGATTATTCACCAATGGAGGGTGTGTTGCAATGAGAAGGCTTCGATGGTCAGTTGCAGTAGCTAGCATGCTGTTCCTCGCCGGCGGCCAGTTCACTGTTGTCAGCGCACAAGCGAACATTGATGAGCTTCGCAAGAACATCAGCTTGTTCGCGGAGTATCACAAGAACGGCGACTTTGCGAGCGCGATACCGTACGGCTGGACGGTGTACAAGTTGGACCCAGCATTCTTTAAACCCCTCTACCAGCGATTGGCAGAATCCTATCACGGACTATACGAGAAGGCTCCCGCGGACGTCAAACGGGCCTACGCTGATACCATCATCATGGTCTACAACCTCGGCCTCAAGCATGTGCCCGAACGCGCCCTAACTTACTGGCTGTTGAAAGCCTACGCGTACGAAGTCTATTACGACGACAAAGACATGGAAGCGATGCACGCGTACGAAAAGGCGTTAGAATTGGATTACAAGGGAACAGACTTCGCCTACGTCGATAGGCTTGGACTGCTCTATCGCAAGTACATGGACGAGAAGCCTGAGTTCAAAGAGAAGGCGATGAACCTGTACCAACGCGTCGTCAATGAAGACCCGTCAAACCAGATTGCCGCCGAACGTCTGAAAGGACTCGTCAGCGACCCCAGAGAGCTCGTTCAGTTGTACGAGAAGCTACTTGTGAGCGACCCTGAAAATATCGAGTACATCTGGGGTGCAGCGCGGGCAAGCATCCAGGCAGAGCAATTCGTCCATGCCGAGCGATTCCTCCAGCGCCTTATTAAAAAAGACGGCCGTAACGCCACGTATTGGAATGAACTCGCCAAAGTGCAGCAACGCCAACGAAAGTTCAAAGAAGCAATCGAGTCGTACGAGCGGTCGCTTGCTCTCAACGCCGCGCTCAAGGAGAACCTCCTCAACATCAGCATCTGCTATCGAGAGATGGGAAATTACTCGCAGGCGCGAACATTCGCCCAACGCGCCGCCGCCAGTGAACGCGGCTGGGGCAGACCGTACATCGAGATCGCGGAGATCTACAAGGCAGCCGTTGAGGATTGCATCCGGAATACTAAAGGCGGCGACTGGGGAAAGCTCGACATAAACGACAAACTCGTCTACCGACTAGCGCAAGAGTCCTATGCCCGCGCAAAGGCTGTTGAGCCCGGCATAGCCAATGAGGCCGACCGTCTGTCACGCGAACTCGCATCGCTTGTTCCCGCGCGAGAAGATTACTTTTTCCACCGCAGTCGAATCTTAAACGGCAAGATGTCGATCCAGGGTCCCTGCTATGAGTGGATCCGGGATGAGGTTACCGTTCCCACGTTGTGAGCGCGCATGATTGCCGTTGCCAGCGACCACGCAGGGTTCGAATACAAAGAGCGCGTCAAGAAGTTGCTCGACGAGTTGAACCTCCCCTACAACGATTTCGGCACCGCATCCGAAGAGTCGACCGACTACCCGGAGTGGGCACATCGCGCATCGACGGCGGTGTCGGAAGGAGAATGCAAGCGCGGAATCCTCGTGTGCGGCACGGGCATCGGTATGTCGATTGTTGCCAACAAACATCGAGGCATCCGTGCTGCGGTGTGCGAATCGGTTACAGCGGCACGTTTGGCCCGCCAGCATAACGACGCCAATGTGCTGACGATTGGCGCGCGCATCACCGGTTGGGAATCGGCAGCCGACATCATCCGCACGTTTCTCTCAACGCCGTTCGAGGGGGAGCGCCATCAACGCAGGGTGGAAAAAATCCACTCCATCACCAAACTGTAGTCGCGTTGCCAACTGTCCTCGCCGCCCCGCCGTTGGCGGGGTTCTTCACCATCCTCCTGAGTGACCGCATGAACGCACCGCTCGCCCTGTTGAAACAACGAGACCCGGAACTCCACGCAGCCGTCAGCAATGAAATTCACCGACAGCATGCGAAGTTAGAGCTGATCGCTTCGGAAAACTTCGTCAGCGTAGCCGTGCTCGCGGCGCTCGGCACACCGCTTACGAACAAGTACGCCGAGGGATATCCCGGCAAGCGGTACTACGGCGGCTGCGAGTTTGTGGACGTTGCAGAAGACCTCGCCCGCGATCGCGCGAAGAAACTCTTCGGCGCTGAGTATGCGAATGTACAGCCCCATTCGGGCTCACAGGCTAATATGGCCGTGTATTTCACGTTCCTCAAGCCTGGCGATAAGGTGCTCGGGATGAACCTCTCACACGGCGGCCATCTCACCCACGGCTCGTCGGTGAACTTCTCCGGCCAACTCTACAAGTTCTCCGCATACGGCGTTTCACCCGCAACCGGCGTTATCGATTACAACCAAGTCGAGGATATTGCCGGGCGCGAACGGCCACGAATGATCACCGTGGGGGCGAGCGCCTACTCGCGCAACATTGACTATAAGGCATTCCGGGAAATTGCGGACAAGGTTGGGGCGTTCCTCTTTGCCGACATTGCTCACCCGGCAGGCCTCATCGCCTCGAAGCTCCTCAACGACCCTCTCCCCCACTGCCATGTCGTCACCTCGACAACGCACAAGACGCTCCGCGGGCCTCGCGGCGGATTCATTCTGATGGGAAAAGATTTCGAAAACCCGTTTGGCCTCGCAGCACCAAAATCGGGCCGCACGAAAATGATGTCGGAGCTGCTCGACGCGATGGTCATCCCCGGTATTCAAGGGGGGCCGCTGATGCACGTCATCGCAGCGAAGGCAGTGGGATTCTACGAGAACCTACAGCCGGAGTTCGTCGAGTACTCAAAACAGGTGATCAGCAACGCACGTGCGCTGGCAAATGCACTCGTCCAGCGTGGGTATCATGTGATCTCCGGAGGCACGGATAACCATTTGATGCTCGTCGACCTCCGCAACAGGAACCTCACCGGCAAGCAAGCACAGGAAACGCTCGACCGCGCGGGTATAACCGTTAACAAGAACGCCGTCCCGTTCGACGACAAGTCTCCTCTCATTACCAGCGGCATCCGGATTGGGACGCCTGCCGTCACAACGCGCGGCATGAAGGAACCCGAGATGGGCACCATTGCCGCCTTGATTGACGGCGTCCTGACGAGCACAAACCACGAGGAAGCTCAAAAGACTACACTCGACGCTGTTGAGGAACTGTGCAGCCGCTTTCCACTGTATGAGGAACTCCGCGGCGCATAGCTGAAGTGATGTTCCCATGGAAGGAGCATTCGTTCTGACTGCAATGCACGACAAGCGCATTCCCGACGAAACCGAGCAGCGAGAGATGGCGTTTCTCGACCATCTCGAAGAGTTGCGCTGGCACATCGTTAAGGCGCTCGTGGGTGTCCTTGTCGCCACCATCCTGTGCGCGGTCTACGCCGAGGCAATCGTCAATCAGGTTCTGCTCGGCCCTCTACGCGCTGCCGGATTGAGGGTACAAGTGCTTTCTCCCTACGGCATCGTTCTTCTCTACATGCAGTCGGTGCTTATCTGTGGTCTCATCCTCAGCATGCCGAATACTCTGTACTGGCTGTGGAGGTTCGTCAAGCCGGGGCTCCTTCCAAACGAGCGGCGCTACATCTCCTTGATCGTATTTCTGACTTCACTCTGTTTCTTTGCCGGCGTGGCGTTCAGTTATTTCATCCTCATCCCCACAGCGCTCAATTTTTTCGCATCGTTCGGGACACAGGATATCGACCTCAACATTTCGGTCGACCGCTACGTGAGCTTTTTCCTGACACTGCTCCTCGGGGCTGGGTTGGTGTTTGAGTTGCCCATGGTGGCCTACGTTCTCGCAAAAATGGGCATCCTCACACCGGCGTTCATGCGTCACTACCGGCGTCATGCCATCGTTGCGATCTTAATTATCTCAGCGCTCATCACGCCAACGCCCGATGTGGTGACGCAAATCCTTCTTGCCGGACCGATGATTCTGCTCTACGAGGCTGGCATTCTCATCGCGGCTGCCGTGCATCGGCAGAGAGAACGTGAAGCTTCCGAGAAAACCCCGACTTATCGGGGCGAAGAGGCAAAGTCGGCATGAGCATCATCCGCAAGACAACGGTCGGGCTCGAGGCGATCAGGGAGCCGGTACGGGATGAGCTGAGGATATTCGACCGGTACTTTCGTGACGCAATGCGTTCCAACGTTGGGCTCGTGGGAATTGTCGCACGCTACCTTGTTCGACAGAAGGGAAAACGTGTTCGCCCGATTCTCGTGTTACTGAGTGCAAAAACATGCGGTCAGATCAATGAGTCGACGTACCGCGCAGCAACGCTCGTCGAAATCCTCCACACGGCAACGCTGATCCATGATGATGTGGTGGACGATGCCGATACGCGCCGGGGTTTCGCATCGCTCAACGCCGTCTGGAAGAATAAGGTAGCAGTGCTTATGGGGGACTACCTTCTTTCACGCGGGCTCTTGCTTTCCTTGGAGTACAACGATTATTCCTTCCTGTATTCGACGTCGACGGCTGTCAAGCGCATGAGCGAAGGAGAACTCCTTCAGATTCAGAAAAGCCGCCGCCTCAATCTCGATGAGCAGGCATATCTGAAAATCATCAGCGATAAAACGGCGTCTCTCTTTGCCACGTGCACAGAAATTGGTGCTGCGAGCACAACCGACAACATGCAGCTCCGTAATGTACTTCGCACATATGGAGAGAACGTCGGGATGGCATTCCAGATCCGCGACGACTTACTCGATTATCTCGGCCGGAAAAGCATTCTCGGCAAACCGACGGGAATCGACATGAAGGAGAAGAAGCTTACTCTCCCCCTGATCTATGCGATGAGTCATGCGTCGAGAGGAGAGACAAAGGAGGTCCTCCGCGTGATCAAAAGCGGAGCGAAGCAACAAGATGTTGGCAGAATACTGGAATTTGTGAAACAGAATGGTGGAATCGATTACGCAGTCGAAAAGGCGGGGCAGTATGCTTCGGCCGCCCGAACGGCATTGGCGTCGGTGCCGGATACGCCGGCGAGGGAGGCACTGCTGCAGTTTGTGGATTTCGTGATGCAGCGCGAAAGCTAACGGCACCACAGAGAGCTTCGTTCACCCCTACCGAAAAACGAAAACCACCGTCGCGACAACCGTAACGGCGGTTGTTCATTCCCACGTGAGCCGACTCAACCCGCCGCTCACTTCTCGGTGCTTCGTACAACGAGTACAGGGCAGGGAGCTTTCCGCACAACTTTTTCCGCCGTACTGCCGAAGAGGATATGCTCCACACCCGTATGGCCGTGCGTCGCGATGATGATCAGGCCGATGTTCGCCTCGCGTGCGTACTCGTTAATCTCGTAAAACGGCTTGCCGGTTTTAATCACGCGGCGCGCCTGAACCCGCCCGGCAATTTGCTCCTCAATTAATTTGTCGAGGTCCCGTGCACCGCGCACGCGAAGCTCTTCTTCAACATTCGGAAACCCCACCTGCCCGAACGTAAAGTCTGCCGGATAGACCGTTGGTTCTACCACATAAATCAGGTCGATGGACGCCACGAACTGCTCGGCAAAGGGGATGGCATATTTGAGCGCATCTTTTGAGTGCTCAGAAAAATCAATCGGCACGAGAATACGATTGATGGTAAGCTTCAGCCACCGAGCCGATTGCTTGGCGCTCTTTGTTGAGCGCTTCTCGGTCCGACGTCGTTTTGGTGCCGTTTTCTTTGCTGCCATAGTGCACCTCCTTTTAGGGTAGCTGCTCTTGTTTTCTCTCCCCGACCTCACGGTCGAGGCTATCGTCTCCGTGAGGAAATCGAAGCGAATTCCACATTTTCATCGTCAGTCGTAAACGAACGAGAGCCAGTCGTGTGGGTCGTTACCATTCTTGACGACATCGAAGAAGGCGCTCTGAATCGCACGCGTCACGAGCCCTGGTTTGCCATTGCCGACCTGAATCCGATCCACCGACCGGACGGGCGTAATTTCTGCCGCCGTACCGGTTAAGAATACTTCATCAACCGTAAACAACATCTCACGCGGAATATTCATCTCAACCAATTGATAGTCGAGATCGCGCGCAAGCATCATCACCGACGACCGGGTCACTCCCGGCAAGAGTGCTGCCGAAATCGGCGGCGTGAAGATTGTGTTGTCCCGGACAAGAAAAATGTTTTCTCCGCTTCCTTCGCTGACATTGCCGAACGAATCGAGCGCAATCCCCTCCACATACCCACCGGCAAGAGCTTCTAACTTGATCAATTGGGAGTTCAGATAGCTTCCCGTAGCTTTGGCCATCGTCGGCGCGGTGTTGGGAGCGAATCTCTGCCAAGAAGTAACACAGGTATCGATTCCCTTCTCCAGCGCCTCGTCGCCAAGGTACGCGCCCCATTCCCAGACGGCGATGGCAACATCAACCGGACAGCCGAGCGGATTGACTCCTACTTCCCCGTACCCGCGGTAAACGAGCGGGCGGATGTAGCAGGCCTTCAAGTTGTTTGCGCGGATTGTTTCCTTCACCGCGTCCGAGAGCTGTTCTGCACCGTACGGAATTTCTGCGCGATAAATCTTCACCGAATCGTATAATCTCCGCAGATGCGCATCGAGCCGGAAGATGGCCGACCCGCGGTTGGTGTTGTAACAGCGAATACCCTCGAACCATCCGGAACCGTAATGCACAACGTGGGAAAGAATGTGAATCTTCGCGTCTTCCCATTTGGTTAGCTTCCCATTCATCCATATGTATTCAACTTTCTTCACAGGCATGGTCGTATCCTTCGTCAGAGTGTTCGGAGTGATTAGACGGACTGCTTACAACGGCATCTCGTAGATCCGGTAGCGCTTGTAGGGGTCTCCATTCATGGCTTCTGCCGCGCGTATCATCGGAATGTTGTCCTCCAAAACCCAGCCCGCCTCACCTTGCACGTAGCCGAGAGCTTTTCCACGCACCGCCGTTTCGTAAAACAGAATTCCTGCCGCACCGGTGCGTTGGTATTCCGGCAAGACCCCTAAGACAATGATGCGCACCGCGTGGATATCCTTTTTCTTGGTAAAGAGATGATACAATCCCGGTAACAGCCGCCCACGCTTGTTGTGCTTGAGCGCAATATTGATATCGGGAAGCGAAAGTGCAAATCCAATTGTTTTTCCTTTCGCTTCGGCGAACAGCACCAATCGCGGCTCGACGACCGGTTTCAGGTCATTTGCCAGAGCATCGATTTCTTCGTCGGTCATGGGAACAGCCCCCCAATTCTTCGCCCAGGCAGTACTATAAATCTCTTTCACAAGCTCGACTTCCGTACGAAATCGCTTCATCTCCAACGGACGTACCGAGATGCTATGCCGCTCCATCATCATGGCATGTACTCGCTGAAGCTTTTCAGAATACACGGTCTCCTGCGTCAGTCGGTACGACAACAGATCCTTGGCCTTCTGGAAGCCATATCGCTCGATAAGGTCTTTGTAATACGGCGGATTATACGGCATGAGAACGGCAGGCGGATACTGAAAGCCTTCGATAAGAAGGCCCCACTCGTCGTTGACGGATGGATTCGCCGGGCCACGCAGCGCTGTTGCCCCGCGTTGCATCACAAAGTCCTTCGCCGCCTCGAAGAGTGCATTCGCCACAGCCTGCTCGTTGATGGATTCAAAGAAGCCGAAGAATCCGATGCTCTCGTTGTGTTCTTTGTTGTGATTGTGGTTGATGATGGCGCCAATGCGACCGACCATTTCGCCGTTGTGCTCGGCGATAAAAAATTCCGCGTCGGCGTGTTTGTAGAAAGGATTCTTCTTCCGATCCATCAGCTTCTTTCGGTCCATCAACAATGGCGGGACCCATGCAGGATAGGGCTCGTAGATCGTCCAGAGGAACTTGATGAATCGGCGCGTATCGCGGTTGGTGCGGATGGGACGGATGCTGATCATTCCGATTTGGCCAGGGGTTTTCGGTACCGCTGCAGGGTTCCGCTTTCTCCGAGTCCCCCAGAAAAGCGGGATCCAAGACACGGAACCATCCGAACAGCGTGACCTTCGGCTTGAGAGGTTGTCGTGATGGGCGCCCTCGTGTACGGGACGCAACGGCAAACAGTCACCGCAGCAGTTCCGACGCCGCGGTAATGTTAATTGATGACGGCAAGCTTCTTGCCGACAGTCCGGAAGATGTCAAGAATCTTGTCGAGATGCTCATCCTCGTGTGTGGCCATGTAACTCGTTCGAAGCATCTCCATGCCCGGCGGCACGCCCGGCCTGATAAAGGCATTCACAAATACGCCGGCATCGAACAACTGCCGCCACATGAACAGCACTTTTTCAGTCTCGCCGATGATGACCGGAACGACGGCCGAGTCGTGTTCCCCAACACGATAGCCCATCGCACGAAACCCTTCGCGCATCTTGCGAGCGTTGCGCATGAGCCTATCGATTCGCTCCGGCTCCTTTTCGAGAATATCGAGTGCCGCCAATGCCGCAGCGACCGATGCGGGGGTAGGGCTTGCACTGAAGATCAACGCCGGTGCATGGTGTTTCATGTAGTTGATCACAACGCGATCCCCTACGACGAAGCCGCCGAGTGAGGCAAACGTCTTGCTGAACGTGCCCATAGTCATATCGGTCTCATCGAGAAGGCCATAATGACTGGCGGTGCCACGTCCACCGTTTCCGATGACGCCCACTGCATGAGCATCATCGATGAGAATACGAGAGTTATAGTGCTTCGCCACGCGCACCATGTTCGGCAGGTCCACAATTTCACCGGACGTGCTGAACACACCATCCGATACGATCAGCTTGGGGGCTTCGAGCGGAAGCTTGGAGATGACCGTCTCCAGATGTTTCATATCGTTGTGCTTATAGCGTACGATCGTTTCTTTTCCCCCGTCCGTATACGTGGCAGCTCCGGCCGCCATCAGATTCCCGGCAACAATACAGGCATGATTATCCTTATCGGAAACGACGTATTCTCCCCGCTGAACAAGCGTGGGGATGATACCCTGCGCCGTTTGATAGCCGGTGCTGAAGAGCAGACAGTCTTCTTTTCCGAAGAACGCGGCGAGACGTCGTTCTAGTTCGATATGGAGGTCGAGCGTGCCGGTGAGGTACCGTGAACCCGAACAGCCGGTGCCGTACTTTTCGGTTGCACGGATGGCAGCTTCTTTGACATGAGGATGCGTTGTAAGACCGAGGTAATTGTTGGAGCCGGCCATGATGATTTTCCGTCCTTCAATCTGGACGACCGGCCCTTCGCTTTCTTCAATCGCCCGGAAGTATGGATACAGGCCGGCAGCTTTGGTCTCATCCGCTCGCGTGAACTGACGACACTTTTCGAAGAGATCCAATCGCGGCTCCCTTGGTAGGTGGCAAGTGTTTCCCGACCGGCACGGTGCATGTTTTGCTTCTCTACACTTTTTTGAATATACTCGAATTACGTCCGAAAGTCAATCAACAATTCGAAAGGGAGGAACCGATCGCGCGCGTCCTTGTGACCGGGGGAACCGGATTCGTCGGCAGTCATGTCGCCGAGCATTTGCTCGCGCAAGAATTCACCGTACGCTGTCTTGTGCGTTCGTCGCGCTCACGTTTGAGTTGGCTCGAAGGGTTGCCGGTCGACGTCGTGAAAGCTGACATGACCGACGCAAAAGCCCTCACACGGCATTGCGAGGATGTCGATTATATTTTCCATGTTGCCGGCTCGACCAAAGTATTGCGGAATTCGGACTATCGTGTCGGCAATGTCGAGGTAACCCGTAATCTCCTTCTTGCAGCTGCACAGCACCCGCATATCAAAAAGTTTTGCCATGTCAGCAGCCTTGCGGCCGTCGGGCCCAGTTATGACGGCCAGCCACTCACGGAAGAATCGCCCTGCCGCCCCGTCTCTCTGTACGGTGCCTCGAAGTATGAAGCCGAGCAGATAGTCCGCCGGTTCTTCAACCGACTCCCGATTGTGATCCTTCGCCCACCCACCGTGTACGGTCCACGCGATACGGACGTGTTCGAAATGTTTCAATGGGTGAATCGCGGCTACCTTCCGACAATCGGCAATCCCGACAAAAAACTCAGCATGATCCATGTTGCTGACATCGCCAGGGGAATCATCGCGGCAACACTTTCCGAAAAGACCGCCGGTGAAACCTACTTCGTGTCCAATCCGCCAATTTACCATTACTCCGAAATCATCCGCACCATTGCCGATGTGCTGGGGAAAAAACGCGTGAGGTCGATTCGTGTGCTTGCGTCCGTGCTCTATGCCGTCGCGGGAGGGACACAAGTTGTTTCGCGCCTCATCAAGAAGCCGACAATCCTCAGTCTTGATAAAGCTCGCGAGATGCTCCAGCCACATTGGATTTGCAGCGCCGAGAAGATCAAACGGCACCTTGGTTTCGAAGCATCGATTTCGCTTGAGGATGGTCTTCGCTCTACGCTCGATTGGTATCGACAGCATGGATGGATGTAGAGTAAAGGATGAGGGCACGGTCTAAGCTTTGCCCAGAGAAGGTTGGAACTGTTTTGTCGGACAAGCCCCCATTTCTGCAGCAAATCCACCGACCGGCTTGAGGCGAGTGA
>JBGFRR010000007.1:0-40507 GCA_041695045.1 Bacteroidota bacterium | reverse complement strand
GTGAACAGCTCCGACTGTGGTGAACGTTTTCCAAGCATTGTTCCTATGCACCAAGTTGTGAGACAATCGAACACAAATATAATACATCAACGTGCGCTTTTGACATGCGAGCAAAATTTTTTTTCCACTTTTCGGCCGGAGCTCTAGCACCCTTCGCAATGTCGGTCTGTAGGTCGATCCTCAAGAGTCGACCAGTAAAACCACTAAAGGTAGGGGGGCTGCACCAAAGGCTTGAGCCAGACTTATCCGGCTTTGGCGGAGATTGCCTCGTGCGTAGAGTCACGCCCTGTTACGATTTGCCGGAACTGGAGTCCCGACCTACAATGGCTGCTCGAACAAACCCCTCTGCCTTATCAAGCCTGCTTTGGGCTTCCTCCTTAGTCACCCCCGCCTTGATCATCACCAGTGCCGTTTTCACGTGCCAACCGGCTTTCTCCAGGGAGTCCGCCGCCTGCTCGTAGGTTACACCCGTAATCGTCATCACAGCGCGCTTTGCCCGCTCGCGGAGTTTCTGGTTTGTCATCTGCAGGTCGATCATCATGTTCTCGTAGACCTTGCCGAGGCGGATCATGGCTGTGGTGGTGATCATGTTGAGGACGAGCTTTTGGGCGGTGCCCGATTTCATACGAGTCGATCCCATAATCACTTCCGGGCCAACTTCCGGACAGATCGCTACATCAATAGCCGCAGCTAACTCAGCGAACTCAGCCGATTGGAGCTTGGAGCGCGGGTTGGTCGTAACATAGACTGTTGCGGCTCCACGCTCTTTTGCGCGCTTCACTGCCCCGACGGCGTACGGCGTCCGGAGGCTTGCAGCAATGCCGCAAACCACGTCGCGTTCGTTAACATTTTTGTCGTCAATGTCTTTTGCCCCGTTTTCCTCCTTATCCTCGGCCCCTTCTTGCGCTCGGAACATCGCCCTCTCCCCGCCGGCGATCATCCCCTGCACCATCTCGGGGTCTGTACCGTACGTTGGAGGACACTCGACTGCATCCAAAACCCCGAGCCGGCCGCTCGTTCCCGCACCGGCATAGATGAGTCTACCCCCTCTCTTAAATGCTTGTACCACAAGCTCTACTGCGCGTGCGATGTACGGAATCTCCGCCTCCACGGCGATCGGAACTTTCTTATCCTCCGTGTTGATGATTGTGAGGATCTCTTCGATGGACCGCGCGTCGATATCCATGCTGGCGGGGTTGCGCAGCTCGGTCGTGAGGTGCTTGAGCTGGTCGAATAACTTTGCCGAGTCGGACAATGATGCTCCTTTCGTGATTCTCGAATCCACTTTAGAACTGAACGTAAACGACTTTTTTGTCAGTCATTTCTACTTCTTCCGAGCCTGAATAAATGAGGTTCAGCTCTTGAATATCTTTGACCGCCGAAAGTCTCTTTGCCGCCGCAAGTTCGTTTTCAATGCCGCCACCTTTAAACGAAATTAACGCAGGCGGGCTTGCCGTGAGCTTGCTGCCTGCTTGCGCGTGCGGCCTTTGAGCCGGTTGCTCGACCAATAACGGCTTAGACCACGCAACCAAGTCCTGAAGCTTAGCAACCGCCCGCGCAACGCAAAGATGGTATGAGCTCTTGTGCTCAGGTTCCTTTGCAACGTCTTCCGCTCTCCCCCACACAGCCTCAATGCCCGAGAGGCCAATTGCCTGTACCATATCCGCGACGGCATTTACCTTTTTCCTTGTCGAATCTAAAAGGGTTAGCTGGAGGTCTGGCCGTGCAATCTTCAATGGGATTCCCGGCAAACCTCCGCCAGTCCCCAAATCTAAAATCTTCAGTCCTGCCGGGATATCAACGACAAATAGCAGTGATAGGGAATGAAGGATGTGGTTCGTCCAGATATTCTCCTCGTCCCGTCGAGAAACCAGATTGATTGCGGTATTCCAGCGGAGGAGCGAGGAAGCATAGACTTCAAGTTGCTGCAATTGTTTATCGTCAAGGGGGAGGCCGTTCTTGAGACAGATGGTATAAACCCTCTGAGCGCCCGTGGTTTGTAGAGACGTCGGCGGAGATGGTTTCACGTGAAACACTCAGTTTTTAAGATAGACCATCAGAACCGAGATGTCGGACGGCGTTACGCCGCTTATCCGTGCTGCTTGCCCTATTGAAGTGGGTCTTACAAGCGATAGCTTCTCCTGCCCCTCGGAAGATAGCGCCCTCATCTGCGAGAAATCAAGGCCCAATGGGATGCGCTGTGCCTCGGCCTGTTCGAATCGCTCTACTTGCTCATTTTGCCGTTGAATATAGCCCTCGTACTTAAGCTCGATTTCTATCTGCTCGAGTATCTCTTGGCGGAGCCGGCTGTCTGGAGTGTGGATAATTTGTTCAAAAGCCGGGCTCTCGGAGATAGAGTCTAAAGCCAAAAGTGCCGAAAGCGTTACTCCATTTCGTTTCAACAACTTTGCTACCTTTTCCCTCTCGACGGTCTCTCCACTACCCACGGTGGATAAGTAAGGGTTGACAACAACAGGTTCCAAGGAGAGGCAGTTACAGGCTCCGATTCCTTGTTTAATAAGCCGCTCCTTTTCTCTAAGCCTCGCAAATGTGTCCATAGAAATCAACCCGAATTCATACCCATACTTCATCAGTCTTCTATCAGCATTGTCCTGACGCAAGAGGAGACGGTATTCTGCGCGGGATGTGAACATTCGATAGGGTTCGTCTGTGCTCTTGTTTACGAGGTCGTCTATAAGCACGCCAATGTAGGATTCCGACCGCTTCAGAACAAACGACTCTTTTCCCTTTATTTTGAGTGCTGCGTTGATTCCAGCAACAAGTCCCTGCGCTGCCGCTTCTTCGTAGCCGGAAGTCCCGTTTATTTGTCCGGCAAAGTAGAGCCCTTCAATCAGTTTGGTCTCTAGTGTCAAATGGACTTGATGAGGGGGGAAATAATCATACTCAACCGCATATCCCGGTCGTAACATCTCGGCCTTTTCGAGACCGGGGATAGTCCTCAGTCCTTCGAGCTGGATTTCCTCCGGAAGGCTTGTAGAGAAGCCGTTTACATAGACGATATTCGTTTCGTAGCCTTCCGGCTCAAGAAAAATTTGATGCCGCTCCTTTTCCTCGAACCGCACAATTTTGTCCTCAATCGATGGGCAGTACCGTGGACCTCTACCCTTGATCCGGCCGGTAAACATCGGAGAGCGGTCAAATCCCTTCCGCAGTGCGGCATGTGTCTTTGAGTTCGTGTAGGTGAGATACATCAGAATAAGCCTGTTGGTAATGGCGGCGGTGCGGTAAGAAAACGGCTGCGGTGGATTATCGCTGTACTGGGGTTCGACGGCGGAAAAGTCGATTGAGCAAAGGTCTACCCGAGGCGGTGTGCCTGTCTTGAGCCTGCCGCTTACGAACCCTAATCGCTCCAAACTCTCTGTAAGCCCCTTTGAGGGGGACTCACCAATTCGTCCTCCCTCCTGTTTGTTTAAGCCGGTGTGGAGAAGTCCACGCATAAATGTGCCGGAGCTCAAAACGAAGGCCTTGCATGCGATCTTCCTTCCTGCCGCTGTAATTACACCCGCAATCCGCTTGCCTGCCCCCGCCGAAGGCAGAGCAGGCGGGCCTGCTTTGCTTTCATCGACAACTACATCAACTACCGAATCTTCAAGGATTTCAAGTCTATTTTGCCCTTCTACTACCGACCGCGCCTCCCGTGAATACCACTCCCGGTCATTTTGACAACGAGGGGACCAAACGGCTGGGCCTTTTGATCGGTTAAGCATTCTGAACTGAATGCCAGTCTTGTCTGCTAAAAGCCCCATTTCCCCACCCAGAGCATCAATCTCTCTAACAAGGTGCCCCTTTGCTGTTCCGCCAATTGCAGGGTTGCAGGACATCCTTCCAATCGCCCCCCTGTCCATCGTCACCATTAGGACGCTGTAGCCCATCCTCGCTGCCGCAAGGGCTGCCTCTATACCTGCGTGCCCGCCGCCTGCCACTACAATATCGTATCCGTCTACTCGAGACGTGGACGAAAAGTCTCCTTTCATATTCTTTCTCTATGAATTTGATTCAATTTCAGCACATTCCGCCTTTGGCGGATTGGTGCGGGGGTTCTCTTCCACGTCTCTCGCATCCTAACCCTGTTTCACGTGAAACAGCTACTTGCCAATGCAGAATTTTGAGAAAATGCTGTTCAGAATTTCTTCGTTCGTTACGATGCCTATGATTTCTCCAAGACTGTCCAAACTTGCTCTAATGTCTACGGCTATGAACTCACTGCTTGATCCCTGCCTCAGTGAGTCGAGTGCAAATACCAAGCTTTCTGAGCTTCTCCGCAATGCTTCGTAATGCCTAATGTTTGTCACCGTGATTCCGTCGTCTGTGGAATTGTAGAGGCCATTGATAGCGCTTCTTGCAAGCAGATCTTTCAAGCGATCCATTCCTTCACCAGTGAGGGCAGAAATGGCTGCGGAGGGAAGCGTAGCCAAGTGTAGCGCCTTCTCAACAACTACTCCGTTGATTGCAGTTGGTAGGTCAGACTTGTTAAAAACTACAATCCCGCGCTGAGAGCCTTTAGTCTGTTTTACCATTTCCTCTGCCAAGCGTAGCTCGGAAGGATCAAGCGGGCGTGAAGAATCTAACACAAACAGCAGGATGTCCGCTTCACTCACCTGCTGAGTGGTTCTCCGCATTCCTTCCATTTCAACAGGATCGTTACTTTCTCTTAGTCCTGCCGTGTCAACCACACGGAACAGCACTCCGTCAATCTGCAGCGCTTCTTCAATGACATCTCTCGTTGTGCCCGGTATGTCGGTGACAATGGCTCTATCCGAATTAAGTAAACTATTGAGAATGCTTGACTTACCAACGTTGGGCGCTCCAAGGAGCACCACCTTCAGGCCTTCCCTGTAGACTCTCCCTGCTTTGTAGGTATCTGCCATAGCCGTAAGCTCGGCCAGGGTGGATTCCAACAACTCCGCAACCTTCGACTTGTCAATGAACTCGAGGTGGTCTTCTACGAAATCCAGTTCCAACTCAAGCAATCCAAGAGCCTCAATGAGTTTGCTACGAATGGTCTGTATACGACGAGAAAGCCGCCCCTCTAACTGCTGCATGGAGCTTTCGTGGGCGCGGTCAGACTTCGCTTTGATGAGGTCTGCAACCGCCTCGGCCTGTGAGAGGTCAATTCGACCGTTGAGGAATGCCCGCTTTGTGAACTCCCCCGCTCCTGCATGGCGGGCACCATGCTCAAGCAGCAACTCAAGGATACGACGCGTTACAAGGATGCCGCCGTGGCAGCTTATCTCCACAACGTCTTCTCCTGTGTAGGAGTGCGGGGATCGGAACACCAAGGCCACGACTTCATCCGCGGGGTTGCCTGATGTATCGACAAATTTACCATAGTGAGCCGTGTGGCTTGGGGCATCCTCCAGACGCGTTCTTCCCTTGAACCCGTGTGAGGCGACAGAAATGGCGTGCGGTCCACTCACGCGAACGACCGAAATCCCTCCTTCGCCGATCGGTGTAGCTATCGCCGCAATTGTATCGTTGTTGACCACCATCTTCAGAACCTCTCAATTCGACGGTCAACAATGTACGAAATCGAGTGTGTTTATACAAACGGGGCTTTTGGAAACAAGAAGTCCCGCCGCGTGCGGGACTTCTTGTTAGCTCTGTAGGAGTGTGCTTACTTCGGCAGCTTGGGAATGTTGAGATTCCGGAAGATACCTTTACCCCGCCGCTTTTTCGGCTCTACCTTCTTCAGCGGCTCACCATCGTGCTGCTTGTTGATGTAATACTGCTGGATGATCGAGAGGAGGTTGAAGACGAAGTAGTAAAGGTTCAACCCTGAGGGGAAGTTGTTGAACAACAGCGTGAACAGAATTGGCATCAGCCAGACGAGCATCTTCTGGCGGGGATCCTTGATGGTCATCTTCTGCTGGATGAACATCGTAATACCCATGAACAACGCCAGTCCACTGACACCCTGAATACCGAAGATAGGAATCTTGAAGGGAAGCGTAAACAGTACATCGGGCACCGAGAGGTCGTTTATCCACCATACAAACTCCGCCTGCCTGAGCTCAATGGCGCCGATGAACACATTGTAGAGTGCTATCAGAATCGGAAATTGCAGCAAGAGGGGCAGGCACCCTCCGGCGGGATTGACGCCATACTCACGATACATATTCATGATCGCTGTGTTCATTTTCTGTGGGTCGTCTTTGTGCTTCTGACGAATCTCCTCCATCATTGGCTGCAGCGCCTGCATCTTCTTCATGGACTTCATACTGCTCTTGGTTAAAGGATGCAGTGCGATCTTAATGATGAACGAGAAGACGATGATCACAAGGCCCCAGTTGGGAATCACATAGTTAATCGCGCTCATCAGGGGGAGCATCACGTACTCAGATATGGGGCGGATGATCCACACCCAGCCCAAACTCATAATGCTCTCTAGCCCAATGTCAAATGACCTCAGGAGGCCGATGTCCAAGGGACCTAAAAACACCGTAAATACGCTCGTTTCCTGAGATATCCCTTTGAACGGCATCTTCACGGCGATGCTGTAGCGCTCCTTCTCCCCGTCTTCCGGAAGGGCATGTCGGCTTCCCTCCAAAAAAGCACCTCCGCTTCGGGGTTCCCGTGAGATGAGGGCGACAGCAAAATATTTGTTCCGCGTTGCCACCCAGTCCACAACACCGGTCAGGTCTTTGTTGGCTGTCTCATTGAACGAGGCCGCATCGATTTCGATGAGTTCCTTGCCGGCATAGGCGTAGGCGGCGGCAAACGCTGATTCGTCAAAACTGTTGCGCTCGGCATAGAGCAATCCGTGTTCCCACAGAACCTGATATTCGAAGTTCGCAATCACTCCCTCCATGCCCGCAAATTCGAACCTCACCTCAAATCCATAGTGTCCGTCCTTGAGCGTATAGACCTTCGTAATCCTGCCGCCATTGGCCGCCGGAAGGGTCATTCGAACCTCATACGTTTCCTCTCCACTGAGCTTCACGTAGGAGTTATGTTGGAAGTTACCTTCAAAGAAAAGGTTGCGTGTGTTAATCCTCCTGCCGTCGGTTGTGACAAAAAGCAGGCTCAAGTCTCCGCCTGCTTCACTATCGACCAGCTGCACGACTTTGCCATCCCACGTTTTATACTCTTTTAACTCCCACGTTTTGACCAATCCTCCTTTTGTGGTAAACTCGGCTTTGAACCGGTCTGTCTCAATCGTGATGACCCTTTCCTCGCCCGCTCCGCGCTCACCAAAGAACCGCCCATATTGGTTTGGGGTCTCTTGCTGTTCGGGCGCGTGAAGAGCTGTTGCTTGGCGGGGTTGGGCAAGCGTATCGGATATCACATCTTGTGGGGATGTTGGTGGTTGGGGTGGCGGTGTGGTCATCCACATCCAGACGATGAGGAGGAGGAAAATCAGTGTAAAGCCGAGTAACTGTTGACGATCCATGAACAAAAACCTTTCGCGGTTGAAAAACGCCTACGGCACGGGGTCATAGCCGCTATGGCGATGAAACGGGTGGCATCGGCCGATGCGTTTGGCCGCAAGCCAGAACCCATGAAGCGACCCATGTTTTTCGATTGCCTCTATGGCATACTGTGAACAAGAGGGATAAAAACGGCAACTGTTGAACGGAAGGAGGGGTGAAAGCGCAGCCTGGTAAGCTTTGATGAGTGCAATCAGGAGGTACGACATTGATTCTTCTGCCTCAAATATTCTTTCGCACGTCGGTAAGAAGCGATGCAATGTGTTGCCCGACGTGGGAGTGCCGAACCTCGCTCGGCTTTCCCGTTACGTTCTGGCGATAGAGGAATATCATCTGGATAATTTTCTTTTCACTTTCAGCTAACGCCCCAAGCTCTCCGGCATGTCGTCTGAAGGACTCGCGCATGAGGCGTTTGAGTCTGTTACGCATCACGGCTTTGCGGATCGACCTTGAGACCGCAAATCCAACCTGAACACTACCCGCTGTTGCCAGCCGCTCGACCCGGTAGGCACATCGGATTGGCCCCACCGTCAAGGTTCGCCCTTCGGAAAGCACCTTCGCGAATATCGCATAACCCCGCAGGGTCCTTGTTCTGTTGAGCCTAAACCGCAATGGGCTGGGGAGGTGGGTGGGGTGGTCTATCGGGAGTCGCTGACGGTCAAGCGGTAGCGTCCCTTCGCTCTACGGCTGCTGAGCACCTTGCGGCCATTCTTTGTGGCCATGCGCGCTCGGAAACCGTGCTTGTTTCTGCGTTTGCGACCGTGTGGTTGATACGTTCGTTTCATCTCGCCTGCGCTCCTTCAGGTTCAGAATTGAGGGCTGTAATGTAAGAAAATAATGTTCGAGTCTCAAGCGTTATTTGGTTGAATCATGTCTGATCCAACGTTCAGCGAATGTTACCGCGTGTTGCATACGCATAACTTGTACGCTGGCATTGTCGGGAATTGCGAATCCAGTTTATCGAGATTCGACTTCGCAAGACTCTTTGCCTTTTTCACTTTGTAATTTTTCTTCTTGCGTTCACGCGCTGTCCATGTTATACTTAGCGGCATACTTGCTGGGATCGTTTTGTGTTGATAATTTGTGAATGGGCGTCCGGCTGTAGTTTGCTCTCCCCATCTACTTGGGGTTTTGGCGTGTTGGTATTCCCTGGGGGCCGTGCATAAATCACCGTGCTTCGCGTTGTTGCGTAAGCCTCTTCTTCGTTTCATTCATGTTCTGCCTCTGGTTAATCTCTGTAACTTTCGTGTTTGCACCGTGCCCATAGCTGTGAACTATTCTGTTGATATGTTGTGCGTTGCTGTCTGTATAGAGCCCTCTTCTCTCTTTGCGTATGGAGTTCGATAATACTGCCCTCGAATTATCTGTAGCCACCTCTACCGACGCAGGCCGCGTCTGGGAGGAGTGCCTTCGCCGTATTCGCGAACAAGTGAGCAGCCTAAGCTTCAAGACATGGTTCCAGCCAATCGTGCCGACGAGGTTAGAGGGTGTTGAGCTGACCGTCCAGGTGCCAAGCCAGTTCTTCTACGATTGGGTGGAGGAGCACTACAATACGCTGATCCGGAAAACCATTACCGGCGTACTTGGCCCGACTGCAAAGCTTCACTATGCCATAGCCTCTGACGACGTGGCTGAAGAAATCATCGAGGGTGTAACGGAGCCCCCTGTTCAGCAGCACCTTCCGTTCTCCCTGCAAACAACCGCGCCCCCTTTTTCGCCGCACGTATCGCTCCGCTCTCCAGAGAGCCTTGCTCCTGTTGCCAGTAATCTCAACCCCCGCTATACATTCGAGAACTTCATTAAGGGAGATAGCAACCAGCTTGCGCGCGCTGCTGCTATAGCTGTCGCTAACAATCCCGGCGGCACATCATTTAACCCCTTGGTCCTCTACGGAGGTACGGGGCTTGGCAAGACACACTTGATGCACGCGTTGGGCAATCTTGCGCTGGTTATGGGGAAGACGTGCCGGGTGGTGTACGTTTCGAGTGAGAAGTTCACTGTAGACTTCGTTGAGGCAATCCAAACCGATAAGGTAAATGAGTTTTCATCGTACTACCGCAGTGTCGACTTGTTGATCGTCGATGATATCCAATTCTTCTCCGGTAAAGAGAAAACGCAGGATAACTTCTTCCATACCTTTAATACCCTCTATCAGTTCGGCAAACAGATTGTGCTTTCCTCTGATGTCCCGCCTAAGAAGCTAAAAGGGCTTGATGAACGGCTCATCTCTCGCTTCCAGTGCGGTTTGACGGCAGATATCCAGCCGCCTGATTTAGAGACGCGATTAGCCATTTTACGCAAGAAAAGCGAGGAAAACGGCTTTGATCTCTCTTCTGAGGTAGTAGATTTTATCGCTTCAAACGTCACGAACAATATCCGTGAACTTGAGGGGTGTTTGATCAGTTTGCTCGCCCGCGCTTCTCTGGAGAACCGTGAAATCAACATTGACCTTGCGCGCGACGTCCTACGTGTTGTCGTGAACGATACGCGCTTCCCCGTCAGCATCGAGCAGATACAGAAGACCGTCTGTGAGTTCTTCGACATCCCGGTTGACTTACTGCGCGCTAAGACGCGAAAACAGGAGATAGTTATTGCCCGGCAGACTGCGATGTACCTCGCAAAGTATTTCACAAAATCTTCCCTTAAGACAATCGGCCTCCACTTTGGCGGGCGTGACCACAGCACCGTGATTTACGCATGCCAGGCTGTTGAGGATCAGCTCAAGACCGACCAGATGTACCGCGAAAACATTGAACTGTTGAAACGACGCGTTTCCCATCGGAGCTGATTCGGTCTCCTACTCTCTTTGTAAATTCCACGAGCTGTGCTATCATATTCCTTTACTAAGCGGCTCACAACGTTCTTCTGTTGATGATTACTTAGAACAACGTGTGAGTTCTTGTGGAAGAGATGTTTACATTCACATGGAATGGTTTTGTCCTCTCATTTCTTTTTACCGACAGTGACTTTCGGTAACACTATCCACCATCTCTTAACACTATACTCTTCTACGTATCTTTAAGTTTAACTCTATGTCTACAGTAGAAAAGAATATTATAAACATATCCACCTCGTTATTATAATAAGTCATTGAGTAAGCGCCTCTATCATAATAGTTTATAAGCATGCAGAGAGTAAGCATCCCTTGTATATCGACCGATTTTTTGGTACCTTTCTTCTGTTTTCTGCCAACCACCCATTCCAAGGAGCGATTGAATGAAATTCACCGTTGCGAGCAGTGAACTCCAAAAAGGCCTCACACGCATTAGCGGTGCAGTCCCCTCCAAGTCTACTCTCCCGATTTTAGAAAACATTCTTCTTGACCTATCAAAGAATACACTACTTCTCGCAGCGACGGACCTAGAGGTATCAATGACTGCTACAATTGAAGTGAAGGGAAGTACGGATGGAAAGATAGCGGTGCCAGCGCGTCGGTTGATGGAAACGGTGCGTGCACTGCCTGAGGTGCAAGTTGTTTTTTCTGCAGATCTCTCCTCTAACAAAGTGAAGATGTTAACAGAGATGGGTGAATACAACTTCATGGGAGAGTCGCACGAAGAATTTCCAAACATGCCACAGTTCAAGGGAGAGGAAAAAATATCTCTTAACGGTGGAATACTCCACCGTCTCTTATCAAAGACCGTTTTTGCTGTTAGTAATGATGAATTGCGTCCAGCGATGACCGGAGTTCTACTGCAATTTGTTGGAAAGGAACTGCGCGCTGTGGCGACCGACGGACACCGATTAGTCCGCATTACATATATGAACAGCGTACAGACGATGGGTAAGCGCGACGTTATCGTTCCGGCAAAAGCACTCAACTTGGTTAATCGATCCCTCGAGGAAAGCAATGTCGAAATTACAGTCGATTCTTCGCACATCCTGTTCTCATTCAGTAATACAACGTTGACGTCGCGGCTTATTGAAGAAAGCTATCCTAACTACGAATCCGTTATCCCGGCAGACAACGACCGCATGCTGCGTGTAAGCCGCGATCTCCTCCTAGCCTCGGTGCGTCGGGTGGCGCTGTATTCTAACACTACAACGCGCCAGGTCCGGTTCTCTCTTAAGAAGGATGAAATGCGAATTGCGGCAGAAGATATCGACTTTGGCGGAGAAGCAAGAGAAAAGGTAGCCTGCGAGTACAAAGGAGAGGATCTCGAAATCGGCTTTAACTCAACCTATGTGGTAGACATTCTCTCACACCTGGACGGTGAAGAGGTCGAGTTCAAATTCAGCAGTCCAGTACGGGCAGCGATCATCGGGCCGGCGAAACAGCGGGAGAATGAAGACCTTTTAATGCTCGTGATGCCTATGCGATTAAATGTGTAGCAGCCACGAAGACGATGGAATTCCTCCTCGGTAGCCCCGTCCGGCAACAGGTTCGGGGCTATTGAGTTCTCTATAGCGGTCTCGATATATGCGCGTACGCTCTCTCCGTCTTGAGCAGTTCCGGAATTACGACATCCTCCGCCTCTACTGCGGCGAACACGGCAATGTGCTACTCGGCGAAAACGGGAAGGGGAAAACAAACCTCCTCGAAGCGATCTCCTTCGCATGTCTTACAAAAAGTTTTTTTGCGGTGAACGAGCGCGTGGTGCTGAGAGTCGAAGCTGACTGGTTCGAAGTAGAAGCGCAGATGGTCTCCGACCATGGCACAGAGTATCTTGTGCGCATCGTGTACGACGGAGCGAGTCGGCAGAAAACCGCGACAATTAACAAAGCACCGGTAGAACCGCTCTCGTCTATCGTCGGTCAGTTTCCGGTGGTGATCCTGTCGCCGGAGAACAGCGCGATTACATCCGGCACACCGGCGGACCGGCGGAAGTTTGTCGACCTCGTTATCTCGCAGATGAATCGCGCGTACCTTGAGGACCTGTTGGAGTACCGCCGCGTGCTTCGGCAGCGCAATAAAATTTTATTCGACGCTAAGGTGGAGCGCCGCAATTTTCAGCATCTTCTTGAGCCGTGGGATGAAAGCCTTGCGCAGCGCGGCGCACACATTATGCTGCGACGTCGAGCCTTTGTTGAAGAATTCCTCCCTCATATGCGCGAGGCGTTTCAACGATTGACCAGAGGCGAGGAGGAACCCGCCGTCTCGTATCTCCCATCGTTCTCGGTTGAGAAAAAGTCTTCAGCAACCGACGTAAAGCAGTCATTCGCCGCCGCACTCGTCCGTCGACGCGAAGAAGAGTTGCGGCTTGGAACAACGCTCGTAGGACCGCATCGAGACGAGCTCGACTTTACAATCAACAACATGGAGCTGCGGAAGTTTGCATCGCAGGGACAGCACAAGACATTTCAGGTGGCGCTGAAGCTTGCGGAGTTCGAATATTTGAAAGAGCACAGGAACGAAACACCCATCTTCCTCATGGACGATGTCTTCAGCGAGTTGGATGAACGCCGCTCACACCGCCTCCTCGGAATCATTGAGCACGAGGGGCAGGTGTTCATCACGACCGCCGATACGCGGCCGTTCCCGCGGGACTATTCATGGGCGCGCATGCGGCGCTTTATCGTGCACGCCGGAACGGTACGAGAGGATAACACGATCGAGGCAGCGCGTGAAACCGCTTGGCACAGCCGTTAAGCAGCTTGTCAAAGACCTCGGCCTTTCGAGTAAACTCGAGCAGTACGAGGCAGTGAACCGGTGGGCGGAAGTTGTTGGGGCGCGTATTGCACAAGAGACCGAGCCAATGCGAATCGAGAAGGGGGTTCTCGTCGTGAAAGTAAAGTCGAGCGTGTGGCGCAACGAGCTTAACCTGCGGAAGCGGGAAATCATTGAGCGGCTGAACACAGCAATCGGTCGGCAGCATGTGAAGGATATCAGATTTCAGTAAGTGAACGGAGCATTATGGCCTCATCGAAAACGGAAACCAGGAAGCAGAAAGTGCTCGCGGAGGAAAAGGCTGCAAGAACGCGGAACGGCCAGCCAAAAGATCGCGGCCGTGCAAACAACGGTGATTACACCGCGGACGACATTACAGTACTCAAAGGCCTTGAGGCCGTTCGTCGCCGGCCCGCCATGTACATTGGCGATGTGAGCGCCCGCGGCCTGCACCACCTCGTCTACGAGGTTGTGGACAACTCCATCGATGAAGCGTTAGCCGGCCACTGTAAACACATCACGGTAACGCTCAACAACGAGGGGTCGGTAACGGTGGAAGACGATGGCCGCGGTGTTCCCACGGATGTCCATCCAGAGGAGAAGAGATCGGCGCTCGAAGTCGTTATGACCGTCCTCCACGCCGGCGGCAAGTTTGACAAGAACACGTACAAAGTCTCCGGCGGTTTACACGGTGTCGGTGTCTCCGTTGTCAACGCCCTCAGCGAGTGGCTGGAAGTTGAAGTATATCGCGATGAAAAGATATTCTATCAGAAGTACAAAAAGGGCGACCCCATTGCGCCGGTCAAAGTCATCGGTAAGGCGGAGAAGGAGAAGACCGGCACGAAAGTGACGTTCCTGCCTGATGGCACGATTTTCAAGAATCGCACATTCAAGTTTGAGACACTTGCCGAACGCCTGCGCGAGCTGGCCTTCTTGAATCCCACCGTCGTGCTGCGGATAGAAGATGCGCGAACAAACAACGGCCAGGAGGAGGTTTTTCACTTCGAGGGGGGGTTAGTCGAGTTCGTGAAATACATTGACGCGACGCGCCCGGCCATCACCAAGAAGCTGTTCTATGCAAAAGGGGAAGACAAGGATGAACATGGGCGGACGGTCGACGTCGAAGTAGCACTTGCTTACAATGACCAGTACAGCGAGAACGTCTTCACGTATGTGAACAATATCAACACGCACGAAGGCGGCACGCACCTCGTCGGGTTCCGCACGGCGCTCACACGAACGCTCAACAACTACGGCTACAAGAGCGGGCTGATCAAAGAAGGAAAGATCCAGCTCATCGGCGATGACTTTCGCGAGGGATTGACAGCTGTGCTCAACGTGAAGGTGCCGGAGCCGCAATTCGAAGGGCAGACGAAGACAAAATTAGGCAACAGCGAAGTCAAGAGCATCGTCGAGTCGATCGTCGGCCCCCAGCTGCAGACGTGGCTCGAAGAGAATCCGACCGACGCCAAACGCATCATTGAAAAGTGTCTTCGTGCCGCAGAGGGGCGCGAGGCAGCGCGGAAGGCACGAGACCTCACGCGGCGCAAGAACGCGCTCGATTCCGGAGGGCTCCCGGGCAAGTTAGCAGACTGTTCGATTGACGACCCCGAGCACTGCGAGGTGTTCATCGTGGAGGGCGATTCGGCAGGAGGCAGCGCTAAACAGGGGCGCGACCGGCAGTTCCAGGCTATCCTGCCGATCAAAGGAAAAATCCTCAACGTCGAGAAGGCGCGCCTGCACAAGATTTTAGAGAACGAGGAAATCCGCGCCATCTTTACCGCCATTGGCGCGGGCGTCGGTGAAGACTTCGACCCGGCCAAAGTGCGTTACCACAAAATCATCCTCATGTGCGACGCGGACGTGGACGGCTCGCACATCCGCACGCTGTTGCTGACGCTTTTCTTCCGCTACATGCGGGAGCTCATCGAACTCGGGCATGTCTACATTGCTCAACCACCGCTCTACAAAGTGAAAAAAGGAAAACAGGAGTTCTACGCGTACGACGATGATGAGCGAGACGAAATTATCAAGCGTCTGCGCGCAGAGAAGAAAACAAAAAGAGAGAAAACCGAGGAGCCGGAAGTTGCCGTGACGGAAGAGAGCGTCCCGCAAGGCGGGATGAGTTCGGACGGCGTCGTGATCTCACGCTTCAAAGGATTGGGCGAGATGAACCCCGAGCAGCTCTGGGCCACAACAATGAACCCCGAAACGCGTACCATCCTGCAGGTCACTATCGAAAATGCTGCGGACGCCGACCGGACATTCTCGATCCTCATGGGTGATGAAGTAGAACCGCGGAGGGAGTTCATCGAGAAGAATGCAAAGTATGTGAGGAATTTGGATGTGTAAGATGACCGTACTCGTTTAACATGACAGACACCGTCCTCAGCAAAAACCAGATTCCCATCCGATTGACTGATGAGCGATGGGCACATATAACGGAAGAGCACAGCGAACTCGCGGGACTGCGCAGGGAAGTCTTAGACGTTGTTGCTAATCCGGAAAAAATACTTGAAGGAAGGGAAGGAGAAAAACTGGCTGTGCGTGAAGTTGGCGAAGGTAAACGGCTAGTGGTTGTCTACCGAGAGTTTGAAAACGATGGCTTTATCATCACGGCGTTTACTACAGGCAAGAAGAAATTCATGGAAAAAAGGAAACAGCTATGGCTAACATCTCCGTAAAGGATTACCTGCATCTTGTTCCCGCAGTGAGGCGCGCTCCGCATCAATATTTGTGGTCGTCGTACGACGCAGAGGCGGATGTTTTGTACATTAACTTCAAGAAACCAAGCGTCGCTGACGACAGTGAGTTGACCGATGACGATGTCATTATTCGGTATGAAAAGGATGAGGTAGTGGGGATAACTATTCTCCACGCGAGTAAGAGGTAATTTTCGAGCGCACCTTTTCTAACCTCATGGGCGATGGAGCGGAGAGGCGGAGCGAGGTTACCGAAAAGAACATGAAGGAAGTGAGGAATTTAGATGTATGATGAGAAACCCCGTAGAGATCGTCAGCTTGCAAAGAGCGCACAGGCGCGCGCATCCTCTGACGCTTGCGCAGAAGTACGCCATGCTCAATGCGATGTATGAAGAAGCGCGGAGATTGGGCAAGATAAAAGTAAGGAAGGCAGAAACGAAAAGAGCGCATCCGCTTGCACGCGCAAGGACGATGAATGCCGGCGTTTGAAGCATTGTTGGCAAAAACTGCCGTAGCACTGGAGCAAAACAGGGTTCCATACATGGTCATAGGTGGGCAGGCGGTGCTTGTTCACGGCGAACCGCGTTTTACCGGGGATATTGATATCACACTTGGTGTAGATACCGACCAGCTCGAAAATGTCCGGAGAATAGCGCGTGAGCTTTCTCTTGAGCTAATACCGGGAACGACGGACGATTTTGTGAAGAGGAACGCATTGTTAACGGTAGAGGAAAAAGAGACGGGCATTGCAGTCGACTTTATGTTCTCTTTTCTTCCGTACGAGCGCCAAGCCATAGCGCGGGCGGTAACCGTTTCGATTGGCGGGGCACTCGTAAAGTTTGCGACCGCGGAGGATACAATAATCCACAAACTTTTCGCTGGAAGACCGGTGGATGTTGAAGATGTCAAAGGAATTGTTAACCAAAGGGATGACCTCGATCAAGTGTACCTAAAAAAGTGGCTCAAAGAGTTTTCCGCCGTGGTAGACAGAGATTTGGTTGAGCAGTTCGAGGCGATAAAGGAAGAAGTACGACGATAGAAACCAGCACAAGTAGCGCCCCACTCAGCCTACGATAGAAGAACCATGCCCCAGCTCAACGAAAAAATCATCCCCGTCGATATCGAAGATGAAATGAAAGGATCGTACATCGACTACTCGATGTCGGTCATAGTTGCGCGTGCGTTGCCGGACGTGCGGGATGGACTGAAGCCCGTTCATCGCCGCGTGCTGTATGCCATGCAAGACCTCGGCCTCGGTGCAGGCCGTCCCTACAAAAAAAGCGCACGCATTGTCGGCGAAGTGCTCGGCAAGTATCACCCGCACGGCGACACCGCGGTCTACGACACCATGGTCCGCATGGCGCAGGACTTTTCCATGCGCTATCCGCTCGTGGACGGTCAGGGGAACTTCGGCTCGGTCGACGGCGATTCGCCCGCTGCCATGCGCTACACCGAAGCGCGCCTCTCCCGCATCGCCGAAGAGCTGCTGCGCGACCTCGACAAAGACACCGTCGGCTTCGTCCCCAACTTCGACGATACCCTCAAAGAACCCTCCGTCCTGCCCGCACTCTTTCCGAACCTCCTCTGCAACGGTACGAGCGGCATCGCCGTCGGCATGGCGACGAACATCCCGCCCCACAACCTGAACGAGGTCATCAACGGCTGTATCGCTTACATTAAAGACGAGAACATCACCACCGAGAGACTGATGAAGCACATCGTCGCGCCGGACTTCCCAACGGGCGGCATCATCTACGGCTACGACGGAGTGAAAGAAGCCTACAAGACCGGCCGCGGGCGCATCGTGGTGCGTGCCAAGGCGAGCATCGAAACCGGCAAAGGCGATCGCCAGCGCATCATCGTCGCTGAGCTGCCCTACATGGTTAATAAAGCGACGCTCGTCGAGCGCATCGCCGACCTCGTGAACGAGAAGAAGATCGAAGACATCTCCGACATCCGGGATGAATCCGACCGCAACGGCATGCGTGTCGTCATCGACCTGAAGCGGGATGCCAATGCCGAGGTGGTGCTTAACAACCTCTTCAAGCACACACAAATGCAGACGACGTTCGGCGTGATCATGCTCGCACTGGTGGAAGGCCGGCCGCAGGTGTTGACGCTGCGCGATATGATCCAGAAGTTCGTCGAACACCGCAACGTGGTTGTGGTGCGCCGGTCGAAGTATGAGCTCGACCAGGCCGAGAAGCGCGCACACATCCTTGAAGGCTACATCATCGCGCTCGATAACATCGACGCCGTCATCAAACTCATCAAGCAATCGAAAGATGTGGAGACCGCGCAGGCCGGGCTGATGAAGAAGTTCAAGCTCTCGGAGATCCAGGCCAAGGCCATCCTCGATATGCGTCTGCAGAAGCTCACCGGTCTCGAGCGCAAAAAGGTGGAAGAAGAATATCGCGAGACAATCAAGCTCATCGAGAAGCTCAAAGCCATCCTGAAGAGCAAGCAGCTCCAGCTGAAGATCATCGAGGACGAACTGTTGGATCTGAAGAAGAAGTATGGCGACGAGCGGCGAACCGAGGTTGTCTACAAGGCGGAAGAGTTCAGCATCGAGGACATGATAGCCGAGGAAGACGTTGTCATCACCATCAGCCACAACGGGTTCATCAAGCGCTTTCCGGTGTCGGGATACCGGCGGCAATTGCGCGGCGGCAAGGGCATCACGGGCGCGGCCACGCGCGAAGACGACTTCCTCGAGCACATTTTCATCGCCAGCACGCACAACTACATCCTTATCTTCACCAACGCAGGCCGCTGTTACTGGTTGAAGGTGTTCGAAATCCCGGAAGGCGGCCGCGCGGCAAAAGGCAAATCCATCAACACCCTTATCTCCAAAGCGCCGGACGACCAGATCACCTCATTCATCGCAGTAAAGGAGTTCGACGACAAGCATTACGTTACCATGGTCACCGAGCATGGGATGATTAAGAAAGTTCTGCTTTCCGAGTTCAGCAACCCGCGGCGCAGCGGCATCGTGGCGGCAAACCTGAAGAAAGGCGACAGCCTGAAGGATGCAAAACTCACTGACGGGTCGCAGCATATCGTCATCGGCACGCGGGAGGGACTGGCGATACGCTTCCACGAAGAAGAAGTGCGGCCGATGGGGCGCGCGGCGGTCGGCGTGCGCGGTATCCGGCTCGGCAAGAAAGACAGAGTGGTGGGAATGGTGACGCTGAGGAAAAAAGGAACGACCATCCTCGTCGCAACCGAGCGCGGCTACGGCAAGCGCAGCATGGAAGACGAGTACCGCGTAAGTCATCGCGGCGGAAAAGGAATTATCACCGTCAAGACATCGGACAAAACGGGAAAGATGGTCGCGATCCGCGAAGTGTCCGATACAGACGACGTTGTTGTGGTGACGACCGACGGCATGGTGATCCGCCAGCGCGCGAAGGATATCCGCGTTGCCGGCAGGAACACCCAGGGCGTGCGGCTCATCCGTCTTGAGGAAGGAGACAGCGTTGCCGACGTTGCGGCGGTGGTTTCGGAAGAAGAGGAAAATGAGGAAAGCGTGTCGGTAGAGAAGGCGAACGGGGTAAAAAATGAACATGACAAGCACAAACGATAGAACGATATTGTTGAAACTTGCCCATCGACTCTTTTGGGACGTCGACCCAACGACGCTCGATCGTGAGCGGCACGCAGACTTTATTATGGAGCGTATGCTCGAATACGGCACCTGGGAGGGAATTCAGTGGCTACGGATAACGTACGGGGATGAGCGGATCCGCGACTATCTTCTTCGTCGTGGGCACAGGGTACTTTCAAACAAGACTCTGAACTTCTGGAAAATCATGCTCGATTTAGGAGGAGAAGAATGTCTCCAAACATCCTCACTCCGCAGCAGCAGAGTGTTCTGGAATTACTAAAGGGTGTTGTTCTCGCTAACGAGTTCTACCTTGCTGGTGGAACAGCACTGGCGTTGCAGTTAGGACACCGAACGTCGTTGGACTTCGATTTTTTCACCCCACGCCCATTCAACCCAGAAAACCTCATCGCTCAGTTCACAGACCTCGAGGTTCTTCACGAGGCAACAGGTACTCTTACCGCTGTCATTCAGAATGTACGAATATCGTTTTTCGAATATCGTTACCCTCTTCTTCATCCTCTACTGAAATCCTTTCTTGTTCCAGTTGCTCACGTCGAAGATATTGCGGCGATGAAGATTTCAGCTATTGCAAGTCGCGGCTCCAAGAAAGATTTCGTGGATCTATACTGCATTCTGCAGGATGGATATTCGCTGGCGGACGTTTTTTTATTCTTCAGAAAAAAATTTGCCGGTATTTATGTCGATGAATACCATATTATGAGAAGCCTTCTATATTTCGAGGATGCAGAACGAGAAGAAATGCCGGAAATGAAGGCTCCTCTACAGTGGGGCCATATTAAGCTTTTTATTCAAGGCGAGGTAGAGAAACTGTCTTCTCGATAGCCCAGAGAGAAACGTATTGAGGTCAACGGTAACTCAAAAGACGCCCTCCTGTTCGTGTTGAAGAAACAGGTCCGGCAAGAGGTTAACAACGTAGTAGAGAGGAACATGTTGAACGTTGAGGCCGATTTCTTTTAATCCAATTCTCACAAGGAGGCACCCCATGAGAGTCCGCGCGGTTCTCTTGCCGCTATTTCTCCTTATTGTTCTCCTCACCCATGTTTCTGTAATCCACGCCCAATCCCTTCTCCAATCCGGCCCCATGGTCGGCTACGGACAGATGACGGAGGTGATGCTCTGGGTTCAAACGACAAAGCCCGCAACGGTGCAATTCCGGTATTGGGATGCTCAGCAGCCTGACGCAAAGAAACTCAGCCGCAGCGTAAAGACTTCCGGTGAGCGGGCGCATGTCGCCCACATTCTCATCGATGGACTCCGGCCCGGGAAGAAGTTTGAGTATGAGCTGCTCATCGACGGCAATGTCGTCAAACGCCCGTATCCGCTTCGTTTCCAGACACAGCCGTTGTGGCAGTGGCGCACCGACCCGCCGGACTTTTCCGTTGCCATCGGCTCCTGTTTCTATGTGAACGAGGAAGAGTGGGACCGCCCGGGACGGCCGTACGGGTCGAATTACCACATCCTCTCTACCATCGCGGCGAAGAGTCCCGACGCGATGATCTGGATGGGAGATAACACGTACTACCGCGAAGTCGACTGGCACACGGTTGCCGGCCTGCAATACCGCTGGACGCACACGCGCTCACTCCCCGAACTCCAACCGCTTCTCGGCTCCGTTCATCATTATGCAACATGGGACGACCACGACTACGGCCCGAACGACTCCGACCGCAGCTATCGTCTCAAAGGAGAGGCGTTGGAAAACCACAAACTCTTCTGGGCAAACCAGACGTACGGTACGCCCGAGGTTGCGGGCGCCTTCGGCCGATTCGAGTGGGGGGATGTTGAGTTCTTTTTGCTGGATGACCGTTATCACCGCGCACCCAACGACGCGCCGAACACGCCGGACAAAACAATGTGGGGAAAAGACCAGTGGCAGTGGCTGTTGGATGGGCTTACCTCCAGCACGGCAACGTGGAAGGTCGTTGTCAACGGCGGCCAGATGCTCAACCCGTTCGCGACGTATAGGGAAGCGCTGCGGAGGTACCCGCACGAGTACAACGCACTCCTGCGGTTCATGCGAGAACAGAAAGTGCCCGGGGTTGTGTTTCTTTCCGGAGACCGGCACTTCAGTGAGTTGATTCGGTTGGAGGGAGGGTCGTATCCGCTGTATGAGTTCACCAGCTCCTCGCTTACGGCGGGCCTTGCAACGCCCCGCACGGAGGAAGAAAAGAACAATGCTGCCCGCGTTGCCGGTACGCTCGTGGACGACGCACACAACTTTGGCATTCTCCGCTTCAGCGGTCCTCGCACCGAACGGACGCTTGTGTTCGAATGCTGGGACCACACCGGCGCGTTGCGATGGAAACATGAAATCAAGGCGCGCGACCTCCGCGCGGCAGAGTGAACTAGAGACGCGGCCGAAAACCCAATTTTTTTACCACAAAGACTTGAAGACACAAAGAAAAACGGTAACTCCTCAGCGTAGTATTGATGTGTAAACTGATTTCATCAAAAACACTGAGAAAACAGTAACCACAGATTTCACAGATGAATTCAAAAAAATAGTTCTGTGATAATCAGTGTCATCTGTGGTTATTCTTTTGTTTCGCCGAGCAGTTACCTTCCGTACAACGACAACAAGGCGTCCCGTAGGACGCCTTGTTGTACTCACCCCAATCGATAGCGATTAGCGCTGTGTGCGCGCCGTTTGTTCAAATTCCTTTCTGATTGTCTCAATCTCCTGTGCTTCCGTGTGGCGGGCATAGAGGATGCGGTAAAGACTCAACAGCCCTTTCACACCGGTCTCAAGCCAGCCCACCTGTCGATGGAGGTCGGCGAAAAGTTGTTGAAGCTGCGTCTGTGTCTCTTTCGGTAGCGTTTGCAGAATGCGCGGCGCGTCGGTCTCTATCGCTGCCGTGATACGGGCAACGGTGTCGTTGAGCTTCGGGGTGATTGCGTTCAGGACATCGCGCACGCGGTCGGTCGCCTCTTTGTTCAAGCCGATTTCCCTCCACCGCTCTTCTTCGAGCGCCTTCACAACGCGGAACATATGCCGCTCATGCGTCGATTGAATCACCAACCCCAGGCGCTGAATATCGATGTGCTCTTTGCGCAGGTAGTCGTACGCGCCTAACTTCATCGCCTCGACAGCAACTTCTTCGGAGCCGGCGGCGGTGAGAATCACCACCGGCGTCTCATGCTTCTGCTCGTGCATCCATTGCAGCACATTGAGGCCGGTCATCTCGGGCATCAGGTAATCGAGCAGGATGACACTGAAACCACGGCGCGCCTTCTGCAGAATCTCAATGGCCTCCCGCCCAGAGGTTACGTACGTCGTGGTGAATCCCAACTCTTCGCGGAGTTGTTCTGCAAGCAACGAAACGAACGTTGCCTCGTCATCGACCAACAATACCGACAGCGGTTCTTGATACATCGAATCCCCCAAGCAATGGTGCGCGGTGAGTGTACGACATCTGGAAAGCAACTCAAACGTATAAACTCGCAGGGAGAAATGCAAGCAAAGTTCCGGGTATCGTAAGGCTTGGAGAAAACCGGCGAATTGAGCACGTGCCTTCTGAGTGGGAAGAAAAAGGGCAACCGGCAGCAAGAAGTCCAACGAAAGGCCTATTCACTGCCGGTTCATCTTTTCAGACGTTTCAATTTAAGAGATACGCGACCAAACGGGGCGCTTGGCGGTAAGACCGTAGAGCTTGTGCACGGCCGGACGTTCGACGAAAAGATAAAACAGGTAAATGCTCGCTTGATACACTGCCGCAGCAATGAGACCCGGCAGCGAAAAATACAGCAGTGCAAGACCATACGCGTACAAATGGCCGATGCCGTACATCGGATTTCGAAACACCTTGTACGGCCCACTGCGGGCGAACGAACCCAGTGATCGTCCTAAAAACATATCCTTGTAGTAGTAGATATCGAGCCCGACAATCATCGTTGCCCACAGCTTGATGAGGAATCCGACGGCCATGAGGACGAGGCCGATATCGTCAAGAGGAGCGTGCAGAGCAAAGCTCGGCCAGCGGAACCAACGCTCTTCAACGATCACGCCGAACGCGAGGGCCTGGTTTGCAAAAGCCAGACCGAGCACCATCTCGTAAAGCTGATACGCCTTCTCTTCGCCGAAGCGCCGAATCATCCGCAGACGGAGCCGGGTCTTCAGCACGATGCTATTGCCGATGTAATACAGAACCCAGACAACCGCGAAGTACGCCAGATTTCCTTGAGGAGGGAAATATTCGGTCGCCAGCCAAGCGAAGACAGCCGATGCGACAAAGCCGACGCCCCAGACGAGGAGAAGTCCAGGATTATACGTGCGGTGGGAAGGGGGGAGCCGGTCGAGGCGAAATCCCGCCATGCCTGCAATCGTCATGAACAATCGCACTGCCCCCTGCATCCATTGAGGGTTCGTCATCAACTTCGGTCGTAGAAAAAGGATGGTGGCGTGAAGGTACCCCTGCTGGCTATTCTTTGATGTTCAACTGCTGTTTCGCGGCTTCACTTATCATCCCAGGATGCCATGCCGGCTGCCAAACGAGCCGCACATCGCCATCCTGAACGCCGGGAATGGAGAGGATCTTGGTTCGCACTTGATGAACGATCATATCGGCAAGTCCACACCCCGGTGTTGTCAGCATCATCTTCACCCCAACCCAATCGTCCACAATCGTAACGCTGTAGACCAGACCGAGGTCAACAATGTTGACGGGAATCTCCGGATCGTAGCATTCCCGGAGGGCTGCATAAACTTGCTCTTCGGTGACGGGCGATGCTAGGGGTATTGAGATGTCGCTCATAGTACTTCTGCGCGCTTGATTGTTCTGTAATGGGGTAATAAGGTACCGCTTTCGCCTTCCGGATGCAAATTCTTTTGCTTCTATGCAACTGTATAACACCGGTACAGTTGGAGAGCCGCAAATAAAAGCAGGGTGGCGGGAAGCACAAGCAGGACAACTTCTCCCATCACGCGACGCGTAATGACAGAGGCCTGCTCTTCCTCATGCAAAAACTTGGGCAGGTTCTCATACCCCCCGGAGTTGATAGGCTGTCCGTTGTGCGTTCAACTCAACCCTATGTCCGGTTCCACCGACGGCATACGGCGTGACATTCATCGTAGGCGATGTGGATCTCCATCCGTTTGCTCGGTTCAGAACGATACACTGGCTGGGTAACAGTGAGCGGCAGTGGAGGTATTGTTTGCCACGCCGGTTCGTCGGGAATGCCGTCGAGCGTGAGATGTACTCCGAATACAGGCCTCAATTCACTCATCAGCAAGGAGGCAACGTAAGCAGCCACATTCTCTTGTGCATTGTGAGGAACACCGGCGCCTCGAACCTCAAGCCGGGCTTTTTCTGCCGTTTTGCGATGACAAAGTCTCCCGGCTTCTCGATGGCAAGCCCCAGCACATCAAACCCCGGACCGAGGTTGGAGATACTGGCGGGGGCGTAGGCTTTGACGGTGTGGTTGATGATCGGTATTTGTCTTTAGCCTTGTGTCAAGCGACTTTAAGAAGCGAAAAACCCACGTAAAAGCCGACAATTTTTTCGGACAAAATCGAAAGCGGCGATAAGGTCGCAATAAAGTACTTGACATTACCCACTTTTTTAACATATATTCGCAGCAAGCCAATTAACCGCCATTCATTGTCTGAAGGGATTGCTATGCAAATGACAGAAGCGATCCCGGGTCAAGTGTCCGATCTTCATCCACCCGGCAAGAAAAAGCTCTTAGCGTTCGGAGGGCTTGTCCTTGCAGTCTCTCTTCCCGTCGCTCTCATCATTTTTTTCTCCGCGCAGAGATCGTTCAGCAGCCATTGTCAATTGGAGAACCTGTTCCTCGCGTAGAACTTGTTTCTCTCGTCGATCAGTCATCCATAGTTCTTGGGAATGCTGCCAAACAAGCCGTGCTGTTCTTTACGGTGGAATGTCCCCATTGCCAGCAAGAGATGTTCAATTTCGAGATCTTGTATCGTCGGTATCAAAGTGGAGTTCAATTCATTGCCGTGTCATTGAGTGATCCAGCTTTGGGCAGATTGAAGCTGCTGGTGAAGAAGCTGCCAAGAATTTGGAACGGGGAAACGTTGGTGTTTAGGAGGCAGTAGTGAAGTAAAAAGTAGGAAGACAGAAGGCAGCAAGCAGAATACCGCAAGCAGGCAAAGCTCTCAGACATTTATAATTTTTACTTTTGCATTTTGAATTGATAATCTCCTTGCTCGCTGGTCTGTTGATTGACGAACAACGGTAAGGCACTCGGCCGGCCCCCGAGTGCCGAGCCTGAGTTCATGATTAACAGGCGGGCCGCAGCGGGCAGGAACTATTAACCCACTACTACAATCACCGATTCACAAGATGGAGGACTTATGAGAAAAAAAGATTGCTTCTCTCGCGTTGGCTTTCACACTCAACGCATTCTCACCCCTCAGTGAGACAGTTGCCAAGCCGGCGTATTGTTATGATGCGTTGGCAAGGTGTAATACACAGTGTGAAGAAATTTATTCAGTGCTCAATCCCGGTCGTTACGGGTGTTATGCGGGCTGCTCGATTGGGTGAGCACTGTGCGGGCCGTCGTAAGAATCATGCTCGCAGGGTGACGGAGGATAGCCTCCGTCACCCTGCTTCGTTATAAGGGAAGAAAGCAAACAGAACGCGAACGAGAAGTCAATGATAACATTCCAATTGTTTATTCTCGCTATGATCCAAATGGCTGAGTCCATTGTGGCTCAAGCTGGTACGATCTCAAAATTGGAGGAGGTGTGTTCTCTCAATTCAAAAGTCCTCATACCGATGTCTGTACAAGAGATCTCAACCTACACGAACAGTTCTATTCTGGGGGTTTACGGTATTACAGTTTTGCAGGATGGCTCATTTATTGTTGCTGACAAACTCGACTACAAAATTAAACGTTTTGACCCCAAGGGGAGACTTATTAGCGAAGCTGGGAGACGGGGAAGGGGTCCCGGAGAGTTCACTGGCCCCGTATCCGTTACCGCTAGTAAAAACAGGATTGCTGTCTCTGACCTACAATCGTCGCGAGTGCAACTGTTTAGCCTGGACATGCAATTCCTCAATGAGTTCTATGTTTCGGGCCCAATTATTACAATGCGGTATGATAATCAGGATAACCTTTGGGTGGGCATATTGTCCCACGGAACGAACGAGGCACTCCTTCAAGTGGACTCCGATGGAATGGTTCAGCGATCAATTCGTCTTAAGAACACAACCAGGAATTCTTTTGAGAATTTGTTCAATTTTGTGGTTCGGCGAGACAATCGTATCTGCGTGCTGTTCGCGTGCCAGAATGTAATAGAAATTTGGAACACCGAAGGCACTTTGGAGAAAGAGGTAACCGTCCCTGGGTTCCCTCCAAAGCCAAGGTGGGTCAGAGCAACACAATCGTCGAGGGTCGCGTCCGAGCATAGTCTTTTACCGGAAGGGATGCTGTTTTTCAAATTTTGCAATGACTCGCAGGGGAAGATGTATTTTGTCGGAGAAGAATATGCGCATGAGCCGCAGAGAGATGTTTTTGTGCTTGACGATAAGGGCCAGTTGATGGGGATATTCCAGCTGCCAAGAAAATCCTCATGGATTTACATGGACTCACAAGACTATTTGTGGAGTATTGAAGAACATAGAACTCGAGTGACTAAGTATAAGATTCTTCCTCAGGAAGCAAACTCCATAAGTAAACAACGATGAGTACAACAACGGAAACTCAGCAAGCCGACGTAGTGACGAAGAGAATTATAGCTATTCTTGCACGTGGCGTAGGTGTACTATTTCTGTTTTCGGCTCTTGGTAAAATGGTTGCCTTGAGCGGGTTTGCAGGTACGATAGCTGACTTGACGGGTTTCTCCTCAAATTACTCGTTCGTTATCGCCTTGATGGTCATTGTAATAGAGCTGGCTGGAGGTATCGGTTTTGTTTTCCGTTATAGAGTTCCATTGCTGTCTTTTCTCTTTATGGTTTTTGTGAGTGGGTTCATATTTATTCTTGTCGGAGCGCTGGTTCAACAGAAAGAATTTGTCTGTTAAGCCATGGAGTGCTGTTACATATAAACATGCGCTGGTGCTTATTCTTGTGGGAGTCGCCGAGTACACAGTGATTGCGCCATTAGAAAAATTCACCCAGCCAAAGCCTGCTATAGACATCAGAAGTACAAGCTTGTTCATGGAGACAAAGTTTCCGGAGCTGTCAATGTCGAGTGCTCCACGAAGAGTAGTTTTTCTCTTACGGTACCCAGATTTCTCGTGCCCTCCATGCTTTGAAAGTTTCATCACGCTGGCCGACTCCCTTCGAGCTCGAAACAACGTTGACCGAGCACAACTTATTGCCGGCATTATGCAAGAGGGCGAAACGTTGTTCATAAATACTCAATCGCGCTTGGCACGTTGGAAGGAAGCGAACGGAATCGACTTTCCCTTGGCACTTGCCCCCGATTCGCTCTTTCGTCAAATGAACAGTGGCAAGAGCGCGGTAGCCGTGTGGGAGGGATCTGAGATTCTTTTTGTACAGACCTTTCCGCTCAGCGCTGAACAACTACAGACTATTTTGGCTATATTGGAATAGCAATTCTATGAACGACAGCGTCATTCACATCGAACGATTAGGCAAAACGTATCAGCAAGGAGGATTCTCCCACCAACGTATTCGCGCTCTGCATGATGTTACGCTCGAAGTTAAACGGGGCGAAATTGTAGCGATTCTCGGTTTGAACGGAGCAGGTAAATCAACATTGGTGAAGATCCTGCTCGGTCTTGTGCGAGCCACTGAAGGTAGGGCGGCACTGTTTGGTGAACCCGTGAACGGGAATACCTGGAAGGATCGTGTAGGGTATCTACCCGAGGTGTTTCGCGTTCCACAGGATCAATCAGCCACAGCCATACTTTGCTTTCTCGGAGCGATATCCGGGCTCAACGGTAGCAGACTGCGAGAGAGGGTGGAAGAGTGTCTTGAGATCGTTGGTTTATCAAACGTCTCGTCGCGAAAGGCAAAGACGTATTCCAAGGGAATGATTCTCCGTTTGGGAATAGCCCAGGCAATTTTGTCTGAGCCGGAGCTGGTGTTTTTGGATGAGCCCACTGAAGGACTCGATCCAGTAGGGAAGGTTGATATACGCAATCTTCTGATGAATTTATCACAACGAGGAATAACAGTTGTGATGAATTCGCACCTTCTTTCGGAGGTTGAATATGTCGCACACCGTGTAGCGATTCTCCACCGAGGGCAAGTACGGCGGGAGGGTAAGCTTTCCGATTTGCTGCCTGATAGCTCTCGATTTGTAGTAGAGTTGTCAGTGCAACTTGATCTTCCACCCCGATGGAAACCGGTGACGGTTGCCAACTCGACGAGGTGTGAGGTTGAGACCGTGCAACAACTCCAAGAGTTCTTGGGCTTCTTAAAATCCAAGGGCGTTGAGCCGGCATCGGTTCGGCCAGAGCGCAGCACACTCGAGGAGGTCTTCTTGAAATACATTAGCGATACACAATGATCATAGCGTATCTTGGTTCGACCGTCCGTCAAACGCTTCTCCAGCCCGCCATCATCTTCCTTGTTATTCTTCAAGCAGCCACGGTGGTTTTTTTTGTATTCGGCGTTTCGTTCGAGTATCGAGGGGAGACGCTGATTTCCATTTCCTTGCTGGGGATGGAACCGCTCACGGGACATGGATTGCTTATTGCCCGCCAGTCATTCGATCACTTCATTCGGCTGGGGTGGGAAGTTTTCAAATTCCTTTTGATTATCGGAATAGCTCCCTCGTTTGTAGAGCTTCTGAAAGACCCGCTGTTGAGTATCGTTCTTACGAAAAAAATCTCCCGGGCACGACTCATGCTTATGCGTTGGTGCGGGATTGTCTTGAGCGTGGGTATCATTCAAGCGCTCTACGCGACGAGTATGGTTCTTGTGTTGTTGTTCAAAACATCTGTACTCTCGGTATCATTTATCATCCCTGTAATTCTTGGACCTCTCGCCTACGTTATCACGTTTGCCGCCCTTGCTTGCTTGTTGGGAATTCTTTTTGAGCATGCCACAGGGGTAACTGTTGTTGTCCTGGCTGTCAACTACATTGGAGCATTTGTCGAAAGTGTTACTCAACAAACGGAGTCGTGGGTTCGTTTAATCGGATATTTGTTTCCCCCACTTGCAACGACAGAGAAATTCTTCTTAGATACGATGCTCTACGGATCTCCCGACGGTATCTTGCCAGAGCGTTTAGTTGTCTATCCAATAGCATATTTGACGCTCGCAATACTGCTCTTCAGGCAAAAGGACCTCTGAGTCGCATACCAATCATGGCTGACGCGATTCCAGGGAAGAAAAAAATCAGCTGGGACGATATACTTTTCGCGTATGTCGCTCTTGGTTTCGCAAAAACTTTCTGGACGCAACCTCACTTGACGGTTGTCGCCTCTCTGGTTCCTCTTGTTGTTCTCTCTGTTTCAGTTTTCCTCTCAGCATTTGTTCTTTTGTCAAACGAGCGATACCTCGATGCCACCGTGGATGAAGCACTGGCACGAGCAAAAACTCAGGAACAGCGGGACGTGGTTGAAATGAGTCGGGAAGGGAATAAAACCATTCTTCAAAACCTCGGAATGAGGGTTGTTATCGGCGGCGAGATTGTGTTGAGGTACGCGGTATCACTCGTCATAATACTTGCGGTCTTCTGGTTAGCTCTTGCAGCTATAAGCGGAAAGTGGGAGCGCTTTATAGAGTTCTGGTCGGTAGCGATGCTATCAACGGCCCCGCTGTTATTCGGTGTTGTCCTGACATTTATTCTCCGATGGCTACTTTTGGTGCCGGGGGAGCCCCTGAGTTTAGTAATGCTTGTGAATCAACCGGATTACTCAATTGTTGCGCACAGGTTTCTTACTACGCTGGAACCCTTTTCCCTCTTTTTCGTGTGGCTCTTGGCAACAAGGCTTTCAACGCTGCATCAAGAGAGCAGGGGAATACTTTTTACTTTGTTTGTGCTTGTCTTTGTGGTTGTGAACTTGGGGTGGTCGCTTCTTGGTGTTCATCTTGGGCTCGGTACATAACTCCATCGCAATTCAACACGCGCAATGCTGAATTCTTCTTCGCATCCTCTTGGGGCCGCCGCAAGTCGCACTCTCCAGCTGTCGATTACGACAGAGCAACCAGTGAGATCGGTTATCCTTTCAGAGCTTTCTTTTAGACGTTCAAGGTTTTGAACTCCTTCCTTTAGCCTTCATTTCTCCGTTTGCTGTTAGCGTTGTCACGCGGGAAGCAGGTTCCTGTGGATCTTTCCGCGTTGAGCTATAAACAGCACAAGGTAGATATACCAAGAGTTGTTGCGCTCGTGCAGGCAAATGGGATTACCGTGAGACCATCATAAGCCAAAGAGAGAAAATTCCTTGCTCGCTGGTTTGTTGATTGCGAACAACGGTAAGGCACTCGGCCGGCCCCCGAGTGCCGAGCCTGAGTTCATGATTGACAGGCGGGCCGCAGCGGGCAGGAACTAAACGAACAATCATTCTTCTAAGGAGAACTTTGTCATGAAGAGAATTATTGTCTTTCTACTTTTCATCGGCCTGCTATCGAGCACGTCATACGCCATCATCGATACTTCCAGCGCTCCGATGACGGAATACGAAATGACCTGTACGATTGGCGGAGCAGCCCCTCTGGACTGCGAGGCGATTGCCGCCGGGACTTATGCCTTATGTAAGGGAATAGGGGGAGGTTGGCTAGCGTGTACATTCGTCGCTGCAGGCGCGTATCTGGCGTGTGTTGGGGCGAATGCTCTTCTATGAAAGCTTTCCCTAGCTGCTCTGTTAGTCGTCAATCGGTCTGCAAGAAACCATGGGGGAAACAAATCGTCGGTTGTTTCCCCCGTGTTTACTTCCGAGGTACATCCTGTTACCTGACTAGAGAGGTTTGTATGACTAAGCTGGCTTACATTTTTTTCTTGGTTTGCTTGAGCCAGGTTTCTCAAGCGCAAATGGGGCCAAGTCAGCGTTTCTTGCATGAGAGTCTGATGTTGGGAGAAGATCTCAAAAGCGTAACAACGAAGCTGCATGGAATAAAGGAAGTATCGGATGAACAAACGATGAATCCATTTCTGAAAAAGGATGCAGCAACTTTCTATCTTTCATACACGGATACGATATTTGGAAAGCACATCGGAGTTTCTTTGTCCTTTTCAAAACAAGATAGTCTTCTAGAATCAATTATGCTGATATTCCTAGAGCTTGATCCCAAAACCGGCAAAACTCTTGACGAATCAGTTGACGCTCTGTGGGACTCCTTATCGGCCCACTTTGGAGTACCACAAAAGGAGAGTAGCCTTCCGTTTGTTGGGAAGAAGAAGGTATGGCAGTTTTCATCGGTAGAAGTTCAAATGCTTCGACTAAAAGGTGCAACGTCCCTCTTAACGGTGACGTATTCACGTCCAAATTAACGTTCTGAAAGAAAGGGTGCGCCATGACCCGCGTGTCGATACTGATGGGCTTCCTTGTTCTTTTCGTGTCAGGTTCGCTTGCACAAGAAATCAAAGACTCTCCTTCAACGCGAACATACATCCACAATTTGGGAAACGCAATACAGTTGATTGTTGAGAATTCGATCGTGTTGCTGAAAGAAAACCAGCGGCTACGTTTTGCATCAATTCCATCAGTATCTCACCATCATTTTCGAGGCTGAAGAAGTGACACCGCTGCGGAAACTCGAGGAGAGCGTTTCGTTTTCTATCGTTGCTTTGACGTTTCGATCTCTACTGTGAGAGCACGCAGTGACTGACTCATCTTGTCTCTTTTTCTCTCTTTCAAGCAAGCGATGAAGCTCTTATTCCTAGCAATCATCGCGCCTGCATCGGCCTTCGAGCTTCTGCGGACACATTCCAAGTTGCTCGCTGCAGCGATATTCCTGGTCTTAGTCCATGTTGCCCTTGCCTTTTTGCCCGCAGTGCTTAGCGAAACGGGACCTTTTCCGATCACCGTTGGAGTTGCAGTTGCTATAATGGTTTCTCTTTGGATGTTATTCAAATGGATTTTTGCTGCTGGTATCCTGATGTTTCTCCAATAGTATCCTCTGCACTTACTCAGACGAATATTTTCGCCGCGTGGTATATACTGGTTTTGACAATCGGAATTAGAACAGTTTACCACGTTGAAACCCTTCCTGCTTTGTTGTTCTCATTTACTATCTGGATGTTCTCGCTCTTGGTTCACGTTGCGGTGTGGGATCTACTGGCAATCTCACTGACGAACAACTTCGCATAGCCGCGAAACCTACCACGGTGGCGAAAAAATCTTCGTTGACGCTGTTTCGGAAAACGGGAGAGAGACAACCGATTAAATTCTCATTGTCTCTGCACCTTCGATCCTCTTCAACATCTTCGCCTTGCCAGCACAGGTTTTTGAGAATCTCAAACAAGAGCCTGACTAACAGAGCTTCACTTTAAACAAGTATACACCGTGTTAGTGTTTGCTGAAATGATCCTTTTACTCATGGGTATCATCAACCTGCTGCTTCTTCACCTCAATGGGATTGATTCTATCAATCATATCACCGACCTCCAAGCCATCGTTGGACTGGATTTCCTCCTGTCAGATAAAACTGCGAACCTCCCGTTCTTTACCTTTTCCAATTGTTACAGACCACGCAGGCCGCGTGGAAGGGCAAAAGAAAATTTCGGTTCAAGAATAAGTTGTACAGCATTGATGCCTCCGTCATTGACCTCTGCCTGAGCATCTTTGACTGGGCGAAGTTTCGAACCACCAAAGGAGCCATCAAACTTCATCTGGTGTTGGATCACGACGGCTACCTCCCCTGCTTTGCGCACATCACCGAGGGGGCGGTGCATGAAGTCAAGGCCTGCCTGCTGCAGGCAGGCACTCAAAAACAGCATCTGAAGATCAAGACCTTTGTGGGAACCAGCCCGAATGCGGTGAAGATCCAACTCTGGACGGCGTTGATCGCCATCCTCTTGTTGAAGTATATGAAGATGCTCTCGACCTTCGCACAGTGGTCGCTCTCGAATCTGATCGCACTCCTGCGCTTTAATCTCTTCACCTATCGTGACCTGAAGGAGTGGCTCAACGATCCGTACGACAACCCCCTCAGCTTGCCTGAGCATATCCAACTCTCTCTTCCGGGTTTAGGACAGCAGCAGAGGGGCTAGTTCACAGAAGATGCACAAATCCGTCCAAAATAGAATGAAAATCAAGAATTTTATAGCGCCCCGAAATTATTTAGGACAGCACTGATATTTAGCGTCAGTATGATCAACTTACCCATTCCCAGACTGGACAAGAATCCCGAGGTCAGGAACTGCCTTCTCAAGTATTCACGGCTGAAAGAAGGCGAAATATGGAATGACCCACTTGGGAAACATCGTATCGGCTGCCTTGATGCAGCAAGCCAAACGGACATTGAACGGCTAATGGACGAGAAGAAGGCCGTTCTTGCAATCCACGACCCTCCTTACAATCTTGTTGCCTTTGAGGAGCGAGAACTATACGATTTCATCCAATGGTGCAAAAAGTAACCGAGAACTTTGAACGGAGCAAGTCTGAGAATATCCGAGCTGGCAATGTTTGGGTTGACATCCAGCAAGTGTTTTACAGGATGGAAGAGAATGTCAACGGCTGCTATGCTCAAAAACCTCTCAAATCTGCAGAACGCATCATTCGAGCAAGTTCAACCGAAGGAGATCTCATCATCGACTTCTTCTGTCACTCCGCTTCTACACTCATTTCAGCTGAGATGAACAAGCGAGTCTGTTATACAATAGACTCCGACCCCATCTATTGCGAAATTGCAATCCGCCGATTGGAACGATTCCGCCAAACTGGAAAAACGGGTTGGCAGAACAGCAATCCCTTTGAACAGGAAATCCTTTCTGATCCTGAACTCAAATCAGCCATCGGCGAAATTCCCCCAGTTGTTGAAGACAGCCAGCTTACCCTCATCTGAAATTCTATAGTAAACACTATTCTAAAGGTCAGCATCGTGGTAATGTTGGTGAAGGTCAACTTCATCTAAACCGAGAAAACATCTCTAACTTTGACAAGTACCTCTGCAAGTCTACCGAACTTGAAAAGGCAATCAACGAAGCCTTTAAGAAGGAAAAGAAGTTGCGTAGCGGCGCATAACAGGCAGCGCAACCACTGCGTTGCGCTGCCAGACGTTATATGCCATTGCCCCGACAACCAGCGTACAATAAAAAAGGCTCGGTCGAGTTCCGAGCCTTTCCGCAACACCGGCAGCGGTCCTACTTGCAACACCGTGGATATTCAGGGCAAGCAGGAGTTCCTCTTAAGGGGCAGCTTTCATCATTTGGCTGAGGATTGGAACCAGAGAATGCGAATGCACTCAAACTCAGTCCCAGTACCGTCAGAAGGAACACAAGTCTTCGCTTCATTTTTTTCTCACCTCCTTCGGGATTGAAATGGTAACGGGTTTCACTGAATTAAGAGAGTTCCGTAGCCAAGCAAGTTCGTCAATCAGTTCCTTCAGGTCGAGCTTGGCAAATTCACTCTTGAGAAATTGGAGTCGTTCCGCATCGTCGCAATCTCCTGGACAAAGGGCGAGACGTTCGGCCAGCACTACCGCAAAATGTTTTTTCAATTGATCATCAAGTACCCCATATATCGCCTGATGAAGAGCCCTTTCAGCGGCCTTGAGCTGTGCATAAACGTCCCTCACCACTCTGCCGTCGTTGAGCATTTTCTCAACACCTGCAAGCTGCCCCTTGATATAGTGAAGACGCTTTACGATCTCCTTTTTCTCTTTGTGGCTGATTGTCATCCGTTTTACTCCAAAGTGACTGATACCAATATAGACTGGCCGGGGGGTGTCTGTCAAGTCCCAAGTTCTCATTATGGGGGCAACGGCATCTACAAATCGCTGGACGGCGGCGACACCTGGACGCACATGGGCCTCGACAAAACTGAGCGCATCCATCGCATTCTCCTCCATCCCAACAATCCAGACGTCGCCCCTGCCGCGGCAATGGTACAGATGTGGGGCGAGAATCCCGACCGCGGTGAGACGTGGGAGATTATCAGTCCCGACCTGACGACGAACGACCCGGAGAAGCAGAAGCAACTCGAAAGCGGAGGACTGACGCGGGATGTCACGGCGGCGGAAGGTGTGCTGGGCTAACAGATGCAGATTTGGCTGGGAGACCGAGGCTTACCAACGTGACATTTTCGCACAAAATATTCGTATAATGAACCTGCCCCAGTAGATGACCTTATGAGAACCCCCTTTCAAAGAATGAGGGGATGGTTTGTGAGAAATCCCCCGCAGCCAGCCATCACTGCGGCTGAGTTCCTCAGGTCAGTCGGTCTCATCGTTGACCTTGACCAACTACTCGACAACTTCTCAGCTAAGCTGAGCGAAATGTGCGCTGCAGATTCCGTCTACGTTATTCTCTTTGAACCGATCACAAATCGATACGTGGGAAAAAAGGCAAAGGGCATCCAGACAGAGTTACTAGGTGAGATTAACCTATCTCGGTCCAACAATCTTATCAAGTGGCTGAACGTCAACAAGTCTGCCCTTGATGTTGCAAAGCAGTCCGAGGTCATTCGATTCCTTTCTGTGCACGAACAGGAGATTTTGAGCAGGACACGGACTCAGTTGGTAGTCCCGTTGATCATTGTCAACCGATTAACAGGGGCTGTCTTCATAGCAAAGGAGTCTGGCTTTACGGAAACCGAAATCACAACGATCTCGATGGTGACCAGCCAAAGTGCTCTTGCGATCGAGCATACACTCATGTACCAGTTCCAGGAAGATAAGCTGAAGAAGCTCTTCCATGCTGACAAACTTGCGACTATTGGAGAGCTGGCAGCGGGTGCCGCTCACGAGATCCGCAATCCGTTGACTTCCATCCGGAGCACAATACAGTATGTCCGGAAGGATCTCCCCGAAGACAAAAGACCACTCGTTGACGGCATCATCGAAGAAGTTGACCGCGTTGACCGTATCATTAAAGGACTTCTTTCGTTCAGCAAAGCATCGGAACTTCGTTTTGCGACGATTAGCCTTCATGAGACTATCGATCAATCCCTGCTTCTTCTTGAAGCCGAATTACGGAAAAACAACATCGAGGTTCACAAAGCGTATCAACTGAGCGATCCATGGATCAGTGCGGATGCTTCACAACTAAAGCAGGTTTTCTTGAACATCCTGCTGAATAGTTTGCAGGCGATGCCGCGAGGCGGAACAATATGGATTCGAACGCTCGATCATCAATTGCCTGTATCTAATGGCGATGGGATCGTTGCTGATAGAAAAGGTTCAACATACATCGTGATAAGGGATAATGGTCCGGGAATTGCCGCTAGCGATCTCCCGAAAATCTTTGACCCCTTTTACACCACGAAAGACAACGGAACCGGTTTGGGGCTTTCCATCTCCTATGGCATCGTGAGCAAGCATGGCGGGGAGATCGACATCAAGAGCGAAAATGAAGGTGAGAGAACCGGGACTACCGTGGTGGTCCGTTTGCCAAAAAAGAGAGCAACATGAGTACGATGAACACGATGGCTAAAATCTTAGTTGTTGATGATGAGGAGCGTATCCGGGAGATTCTCGCCGCAGTCTTGCGAGACGAAGGATACGAGGTGGAAGTGGCTCACAATGGGATTGAGGCAGTAAGAAAGTGCGATGCATTCAAGCCTCACGTCGCGATCATTGATCTTCAGATGCCGCGGATGGATGGGCTTGAAACAGCGACACGAATCCGGGAGCGTGATACGAACATCATCACGATCATCCTGACCGCTCATGGAACAATTCAGTCTGCAGTGCAGGCGATCAAGCAAGGGGTGTATGATTATTTGACCAAACCGTTCGATAATGAGCAGATGCTTCTTGTGGTGCGGCGGGCGGTCGAATTGTACCGATTGGCAACGGAGGTGGACCAACTTAAGGCAGAACTTGGACAGAAATATGGCCTTGAACAGATAGTAGGTGATAGTCGAGTGATGCAGGATGTTCGCGCACAAATCAGGCGGATCGCTGAAACGGACGCCACCGTGCTGATTGAGGGAGAAAGCGGAACGGGTAAAGAGTTAGCTGCGCGGGCAATTCATTATGAGAGCAAGCGAAAGAACGGTCCTTTCGTTATTGTCGATTGCAGCGCAATACCTTTTGGCCTGATGGAAACCGAGCTTTTCGGGCACGAGAAAGGAGCATTTACTGACGCGCGGGAACGGCGGATCGGCAAGTTTGAGGATGGGCACACTGGCTCGATCTTCTTAGATGAAATCAGTGAGCTTCCTCTGGATGCCCAGACCAAGCTTTTGCGCGTCCTGCAAGAAAAAGAATTCTATCGAGTTGGCGGGAACAGTCCAGTCAAGTCCGACGTACGAGTTGTTGCAGCAACAAACAGGAACTTGGAAAAAATGGCACTGGAGGGAAAGTTCAGGGAGGACTTGTACTACCGGCTTAATGTCCTGAAGCTCACGATTCCACCTCTACGCGACCACCTGGAGGATATCCCTCTCTATGTGAGACACTTCTTGGCAAAACATCATCAAACGATAGGAAAAAACATAACAGCAGTCAGCAATGACGCGCTGATGATTCTCCAAGGCAGAGATTGGAAAGGCAACATTCGAGAACTTGAAAACGCCGTCCAGCGGGCAATGTTAAGCGCAACGGGGACATCTATAGAAGTGAAGGACGTGGATTTTCTCGGAGAGAAGGTCGCGAGTCTTTCGCTGGAAGATGATAACGAAAGAGGATTGGAGGATCGTATCAAATCCTTGACGGAGCGTGCCGAGCGTGAGCTTATTCTCCGAGCGCTTGAAGAGACATCATGGAATCGGACCGAAGCGGCGAAGAGACTGAAAGTCAGCCGCAAAACGCTTTTTAATAAGATGCACCAGTATGGGATTGGGTAGTTGCCTTCGAGGCGACGATTCCGTATTGTTGAGCATGTCCGACCTGCCTGCCAACGTCGAGAAAGCTCTTCGATTCTTACGAGAGAACGTTCCTCAAAACAGTACGATCATTCTCTTCGGAAGTCGTGCAGGAAGGAATCGTAGGCCTAACGCCGATTTTGATATCGGAATTGCAGCGGAGGAACCTCTTCCCTGGAGAACGTTTGCCCGTCTCAAAACGGATGTTGAGGAACTCGCCTGGCCCTACCGGATCGATCTGGTCGACCTGCGGCGGGATCCTACCGAGTTCCTTGACGTTGTGGTCGGTCAGTTTATTGTACTTCTATGGAGAGGCACGTGACATCGAACGCGTTGCAGAAGAAGCTCGTCGCCGCGAAGCGAAAAGCAATCGAGTCGCTCGAACAGCTTGAGCGCGCGCTCGTCTGGCTCGACGAAGACCCTCGCGCTGCCGACCGATGGGGACGGTTAGATGCGACCGCCAAACGATTTGAGGGGGGGCGAGATGCTTAGCTGCTAATGAGGTTGCTGAGTTTCGAGGAATTGCCTGATGAGAAATGAAAACTGTCGAAAATCGTCCAGGCGCTGAAGGTTCTCGAAGAGCCTTTCTGCCTCAAATTCGCCGGGCAGGTACTCGTGAACAAGTTTGTTCCGGAAGTTCACCATTCCGACGATTTGGCGGGCGAAAGCAAGAGGCAAAATGCCGGCATTTCCCAGTAACAATACCGCCCCCGAGGCATCCTTAGGCTTTCCAATCCCAAGAGCGGCGACAATGTGTGCACTCACATGAATGACATCTTCAACAGCAACGAGAAGAGAATACTTGATAGCCTTGGTTCTCTCAACATGATTTCTGAGCAGAAGAAATTCGGCGTTCGGCACGGGCATGTTTTCAAGATCCTCGAGCTGGCGTTGAATGTTGTCGAGATACTGCAGGATTTTTCGCTTATCAATCATCTGGAGAGCGGATTGTCGATGCGTTGCTGAACCATCGCATCATACTGATCAAACAGTGGTTTATTGTCGAAGTATTGAAGAAGAGCATTTTCCTCGAAGCGAATGCGATTCTCTTCAGTCCGAGAAAAGAGAAGCTTTCCCATTGTAACCACCTTGTGCTGCAGTTCAGCACCCGCAGCATTGAGAACGACGAGATCCACGTTTCCCCATCCCTGCTCCGCGAGAAGGAGGAAGAGCTGGTTTTCTTTGCGGCGAAAATACTCCGGTTCCCTCTGCGGCAAGAGAACAGCAATGTCGAGGTCGCTACGCTCGTGTGACGTATCCGTCGACGCAGAGCCGAACAGATAGATGAGAAGAACTTCAGGATCGCCTGTCAGAACGTCAACGATTTGTGAGATTTCTTTTTTCATGGCGTTGAAAGATAGCCAAGTTTTGAGAGAATACCAACCTGCGCCACCCCCATAAACGCCTCACCCCCGTGTAAGTAGCTTCCCACCTTCGGGTACAATCTTACCCACATTACTCATCCTTCCTTATTTTGCATTTGTCTTATTTGAATTCTTGAAGTGGCATAGCAGTTGACTTGCCATTTGCATCATCGAATGACTCGGAGGATTCCATGTTTGGAACACTTGTAAGAAAGGAAATCATCGAAGCTATCCTTAGTCTCCGCTTCCTCATGGCAACACTACTGTGTCTCTTTCTGATACCCCTTGGCCTGTACGTCAATCTGCGCGACTACGAACGAAGGCTATCAGATTACCAGGAAGCCGCTCGGCTTTATGAAGAAAGAGCGAAGGGACGGATTGGGTGGGATTTCCGGGCTGAAGGATATCGCCCCCCCTCGGTCTTGAGCATCTTTTCGGTCGGACTTGAACAATTTCTTCCAAATAAAGTGATAACCTCCCGAGAAGGTTCATGGCATGCGACAAATGAATCGGGAATCAACAATCCGCAATCCCTCCTCTTTGGCAAAGTTGACTTGCTTTTCAACGTGAGTTTCGTCATCTCCCTTCTGGCGTTGATTCTCACATTTAGTGCAATCACGGCAGAAAAGGAGGATGCCACTTTGCGGCTCCTGATGTCGAATCCGGTTCCCAGGTCGCGGGTGCTCATTGCCAAAGTCGTTGGCAATTATGTGGTCCTCCTTGTGCCGTTTCTTGTTTCCATAGTTCTTGGCATGATCGTTCTGGACGCAGCCGGCACCGTGACAGTTCTTTCACACGAACTCCTCACACCGTTTCTTCTCATTGTGTTCGTGTCGTTACTGTTTATCCTTGCGATGCTCAATCTCGGCATTCTCGTTTCAACTTTATCGCATCGATCTATCACTTCCAT
>JBGFRR010000098.1:0-7344 GCA_041695045.1 Bacteroidota bacterium | reverse complement strand
GTCGCGAAAAAAATTGATGATCTTTTCTTTCATGGTCGTTCGTATTCCCTTATGGCTCGATTGATGTCACCCACAGCTCGACGAGGCTTTGCCGATCGCCCGTGCACGTCAGGAGGGACTCCAACCCCTCCCGACTCCGTCGGGACGGTTTGGGAGACCCCGTTTTCTATCCAGCACGTCAGGAGGGACTCGAACCCCCAACCTGCGGTTTTGGAGACCGCTGCTCTACCAATTGAGCTACTGACGTATTCCGTTCACCACCACACGCACGATGCGCGTCTCTTCCGCTTTCGGTCAACTCTTCGCGTTCACGAGTGCGGCACATGGAGAGATGCGTTTGCTGCAGAACGGTGTGCCGGCAGAGAAGGGTGCTACTTCGTCTCCTTGTGCATCGTGCGCTTATTGCACCACGCACAGTATTTCTTGTATTCCACCCGCGCGGTTTGCTTCTTCTTGTTCTTGGTCGTTGAGTAGTTCCGTCGCTTACAAGTGGTACATTCTAATGTGATGATGTCACGCACAGCGCTCACTCCGTTCGTTTGTCAATGCTTGAACACCCGTGTTTGAGCTTGCGACCGGGATTGAACCGGTGACCTCGTCCTTACCAAGGACGTGCTCTACCAACTGAGCTACGCAAGCGGTTGAAATTCGGAATGCGGAATTCGAATTACTGAGTGCTTACATTCCGCATTCTGCATTCCGCAACCGTCACTCGGCTGAGCGGGCGACGGGACTCGAACCCGCGACCAACAGCTTGGAAGGCTGTGACTCTACCAACTGAGTTACGCCCGCAAGACAAGTTCGGATTGCGAACTGTAGAATGCGGAGAGTACATTTCGCACTCCGAACTCTGCATTCGTCTTGTGGGCAGGGAAGGATTCGAACCTCCGTAGGCCCAAGGCCGCCAGATTTACAGTCTGGTGCGATTGACCGCTCCGCCACCTGCCCAACGAGTTCATCCCATCCGTCTGATCTCCTTAGAGCCGGCGACCAGACTTGTCCCGTCCCGAACTCTGTTCGGGACGTGGATCCTCGTCCCGCCACAGGCGGGACGGGAAACCCACAACCTGCCGATTATCCCGATGCACAATTGAGCTGAAGGTGGGATTTGAACCCACAACCTGCTGATTACAAATCAGCTGCTCTACCGTTGAGCTACTTCAGCAATGAAACGACTGTGCGTCGGGACTGCTCTATCCCGACCTGCCCGACCTGCCTGTCGGCAGACAGGGCAGGCGTTTTCTGTCGGGAAGCTACGCCAGCGAGAAAAAGGCAAACGATTCCCCACCCGATCGTTGCCGCCGATGAGCCACTCTCGGGCTACCATAGCATGGACATTGCCTGGGATTACGAAAAGATGAGGAATACGAGACTATTAATATAGTAAAAATTGCAAGAGAGTCAACCAATAATCTTAGAGCGGCAAGGTAAACTGAGCGTGCGGCATCCTCTCAACCCCGCAACAGACCATGGACTTGTTCGATAGGAAGCAATGATTAGAACAGCTGTCGGTGGCTCATGATTCCAGAGTGCAGACAGGACTCCGACTTACTCGGGTTTGTCCTGAATGTCCTGGAACTTGGCATCCTGCACATCGGAATAGGGTTGAGGTATGCGAGGTGGTTTCTGTGCACTGGGCGGTGGTTCAGTGTGCTGGTCCCTCCGCGGCCCGATCAATACAAGAAGCATGCGGTAGAGGAACCAAGCCACCAAGAAGGCAAAAAGCAGGATGAGGAAAAGTCTTAACACTACCGTCGAACCGTTGGGTTATAGTACTCTACGGGAGCCCGGTCGGTGCGGAGAACCTGACTGACGAGTTCTTCGAAATCATTCTGGTTGTTCACAAAATCGATGTCGGTAGCTTTCACAATCAGCAACGGCGCAGCCTTGTAGCGGAAGAAAAAATAGTTATACGCCTCGTTCAACTCCCGGATGTATTCCTCCGTAATGTTTTCTTCCATCCTTCTTCCGCGCTGGCGGATGTTGCTCATCAAGCGCGGTACACTCGACTGGAGGTAGACGACAAGGTCGGGCGTAGGAATATTCTTTTCAATTGCCGCGAGCAGCGTTTCATACAGCTTCAGTTCTTCATCCTGAAGCGTGAGGTACGCGAAAATTTTATCCTTTTCAAAAATATAGTCGGAGATAATGTGTTTGTGAAAGAGGTCGGCTTGATACAGCTCCTGTTGCTGACGAAAACGACTCAAAAGGAAAAAAATTTGTGTCTGAAACGCATAGCGCTCGGGGTCCTGATAGAATTTTTCGAGAAAAGGATTCTCCTCGAAGCGCTCAAGAACAAGGCGCCCACCTAAGCGTTCGGCGAGCATTTCCGCAAGTGTGGTTTTCCCGGCACCGATGACGCCCTCGATGGCAATGTGACGGAGTTCATTCTGCGTTTGGGCCAATGGCGACTCCTAACGTTCCACGCTGATAGAGGTTTTTGTTACGAGACTCCGGTCAAGGGTGGCGTGGAGCAATTCTTTCACGGTTCGATGTGTTCGCGGGTCGACAAACTCAGGCGCAAGCTCGTTCAACGGCTCAAGGACAAATCGACGCCGCTCGGCCTCTGCGTGAGGAATCTGTATCTCATCCTCTTCCACAACAAGGGCGTCATAAAAAAGAAGGTCGAGGTCAATCTCACGCGGTCCCCAGCGCGCATGTTGCGTTCGTCCGACCTGTTGCTCGATATTCTTCAAGTCGCGAACAAATTCCCGCGGCGAGCGCGTCGTTCGACATTCCGCGACAGCGTTCAAAAACAATGGTTGCTCGCGCAGTCCAACCGGCTCTGTCTCATACACCGATGAGACGCGTTCTACGATGGTATCCGGCAAAGCTTGCAACCTGAGGAGAGCATCCCTCAAGAACGAGGGACGATCGCCTACATTCGAACCAAGCCCCACAAACACGCGCGGCATTTACTTGCGAGACCTTGTGATTTCGACTTCGACGTAATCGACGACACCCCTGACCGGCGCGCCGGGTTTCCGAACGCGCACGACTGCCTTCTGGGCTTTCTGGAACTCTCGCAACAGGCCCTCGGCAATGGTCGCTGCGAGCGCTTCGAGCAGGAAATATTTTTTTCCCAAAACAAGATTACGGACGTGGTTATAGACCCGCTCATAATCCACGGTCTCTTTCAAGCTGTCGCTCTTCGCCCCCTTGGAAAGATCACAGTGGAGGTCAACGTCAACCTCGAATTTCCCGCCAAGGTTTTGTTCATCCGACAAGACGCCATGGTACGCGTAGAACACCGCGTTATGGAGCCGAATGATGTCGTTCGCTTTTCTTGCCGATGGCACGATGAACTCAGTGTGATTGAATAGGCTCGGGCGCCCATCGCTTCCGTCACGTTGAGGACGGGCATCCAGCGACAACGCACTCAGCCCGCCTTACAATTCGCGTCGCGCAAGCTTTGCCCACGTATCTCGAAGCGTGACGGTGCGATTAAATCGAAGCAGTTCCGGCGTCGAGTCTCGGTCAACACAAAAGTATCCCAGCCGTTCAAACTGGAATCGCTCTCCGACCGCCGCACCCTTGACGCTCGGCTCTGCCTTGCATCCTGTCACAATTTCGAGCGACTTCGGGTTGATGAACTCTCTCCAATCATCGCCGCCGGGGTCCTCGACTGTGAACAACCGATCGTACAGCCGCGCTTCAATCTCGACGGCATGCGCTGCAGAGACCCAATGAATGGTGCTCTTGACCTTGCGCTGTCGTTCACCCGACCCGCTGCGCGTGGCAGGATCGTACGTGCAACGAATCTCCCTCACCTCTCCTGTTGCTTCATCCTTGGTCACACCAACACATTTCACGATATAACCGTACCGCAGTCGCACCTCGTTGCCGGGAAAAAGTCGCCAGTAATGTTTCGGAGGCACCTCGCGGAAATCATCGCGCTCAATATACAGCACGTTCGAAAACGGAATCTTCCGCGTCCCCATCGAAGGGTCTTCAGGATTGTTGACCGCCTCCAGTTCCTCAACACGACCGTCCAGATAATTCTCAATGACCACCTTCAGCGGACGCAACACCGCCATCACCCGCTGCGCCCGTTTGTTGAGGTCATCCCGAATACAATCCTCCAACGCCGCCATCTCAACCGTGCTGTCGCTCCGCGCAACACCGATGCGGTCGGCAAACATGCGAATCGACTCCGGTGTGTACCCGCGGCGACGCAGCCCGGAAATCGTCGGCATGCGGGGGTCGTCCCAACCTTGCACATGGCCCTCCTCGACCAGCTCAAGCAGCTTTCGCTTGCTCAGCACCGTGTACGTAAGGTTGAGGCGCGCAAATTCAATCTGCTGGGGGTGATCGATTTCGAGTTCGTCGAGAAACCAATCGTACAGCGGGCGATGGTCTGCAAACTCCAGCGTGCAGATGGAGTGCGTGATCCCTTCGATGGAATCCGACTGCCCGTGCGCCCAATCATACGTCGGGTACATTGACCATGTGTTGCCGGTGCGATGATGCGTCGCATGCAGGATGCGGTACATGACAGGATCCCGCATGTTGATGTTCGGCGAAGCCATATCGATTTTCGCGCGGAGCGTGCGCGACCCGTCGGGAAATTCTCCCTTACGCATCCGCTCGAACAGATCGAGATTCTCTTCTACGGAGCGATTGCGATAAGGACTTTCCTTCCCCGGTTCCGTCAGCGTTCCGCGATGCGCACGCATCTGATCGGCCGTGAGATCACACACATACGCCTTACCCTTCTTGATGAGCCAAATCGCATACGCATACAGCTGCTCGAAGTAATCGGATGCATAATACTCGCGACCCTCCCAATCGAACCCCAACCACCGCACATCGTCTTTGATGGAGTCCACATACTCCTGCTCTTCTTTGGTCGGATTCGTGTCGTCGAACCGAAGGTTGCAGAGGCCGTCGTAGTCTCTCGCAAGTCCGAAGTTCAGGCAAATGGATTTTGCATGGCCGATGTGGAGGTATCCGTTCGGCTCGGGAGGGAAACGCGTGTGGACGCGCCCTCCGTACTTGTTCGTCCGAAGGTCGTCCTCGATGACTTCACGAATGAAATTCCTCTTCGCCCGCGTCTCTTCCGCTTCACCGGATGGACTGTGCGGCGCTACGGGGGGATATTCATGCGTCGTCATGACTGCGTTAACCTTTCAATAGCCGTCTGGATGCGGCGAAGAACCTCGTCTCTTCCCAGCAAAGCGAGAATATCATAGAGACCCGGACCGGCTCCCATCCCCGATACGGCCAATCGCAACGGATGGATAAGTTCAGGGGGCTTGATGCTCAATGCGTCGGCTACGCGAACAAGAGCGGCCTCGTAGTCCTCTTTGCGCGGACTCTGGAGTTTCGAGAATTCTTCAGCAAGCACGCGCACATGGTTTGGTGTGTGCGGCTTCCAGCGTTTCTTCACAACATCGGGGTCGTAGTGATCGACCGGCCGAAAGAAATACGGGCTCTTCTCAAGAACGTCGCGCACAAACGTGACGCGCTCTCGCATTGCACTGATGACCCCAAGCAGATACTGCTCAGAGAAGTGTGACGGATCGATGCCCGCTCGTGTAAGTTCTTTGTTCAGCAGCTGAAGCACTTCCGCATCCGGTTTCCGCCGAAGATGCTGGAAGTTGAGCCAGTTGAGCTTTTCGACGTTGAAGACCGCTCCCGACTTCCCCACGCGCTCCAGCGAGAACTCACGCACCAGTTCTTCCATCGTGAAGATCTCACGGTCATCGCCCGGGTTCCAGCCGAGCAGGGCGACAAAGTTTACCAACGCCTCGTTGAGGTATCCCTTCGCGCGATACTCTTCTACCGCAACATCACCCTGACGCTTGCTCAGTTTACTCTTGTCGGGATTCAACAAGAGCGACAAATGCGCGAACACCGGCAGCTCCCATCCAAAAGAGCGATAGAGCAACACATGCTTCGGCGTGCTGGAAAGCCATTCCTCCCCGCGAATCACATGCGAGATGCGCATCAGGTGATCGTCCACCACCACAGCGAGATGATACGTCGGGAAGCCGTCCGACTTGATGAGCACCTGATCATCCAGAATCGAATTCGCGATGGTCACGCGCTCACGGATGACGTCATCGAACGACGTCTCGCCGCTCTCCGGTACTTTCATGCGAATCACATACGGCTCGCCTGCCGACTTCTTCCGCATCGCTTCATCCGTCGAGAGCGACCGGCAGTGCCGGTCGTATGCGGGCGACTGCTTCAACGTCCCGCTGTAGCGCGATTGCCGACGAATCTTCTCTAACCGCTCATGGGTGCAGAAACAATAGTATGCGTTTCCTTCCGCAACCAATCGCTCCGCATGCTCCCGATACATCTCCAGTCGCTGCGATTGGACATACGGCCCGAATGCTCCATCCTTTCCCGGTCCCTCATCAAAATCAATATCTGCCCAGTGGAGTGTGTCAATCAGGTTTTCCACTGCGCCCTCAACTTGACGGGTTTGGTCGGTATCTTCGATTCGCAGGATGAATGTTCCACCACGACTTCGAGCAAACAGAAAATTGTACAGCGCCGTCCGCAAGCCGCCAACATGGAGAAAGCCGGTTGGACTGGGGGCGAAACGGACTCGAACGGTATCGGACATGAGGCGATTGGTATGTGCGGGGAACAAAAAAAAGCGTCCCTGCGGTTGGGGCGCTCCACAACACAGCGTAAAGATAGAGAAAACATCCGCGAATTGCAACGCGCACTACTGCCATACGCCCCAGTGCAACATCGTCTACTTTTCTGTGAAGGAGATCCTCATTCCGCCGGCAACACGACGCTCCATAAGAAACAAGGGCTGACTCCCACCGAGCCAGCCCTTGCATATCACCCCAGCCTCCCAAAGCTACGAAACCGAACCAATGAACAACTCTTTCTCAATCGCCTCCTGTAACGTTTCCTTCGGCAACGCACCGATGGCCATCTTTGGCGGGCCTTCTTTGGGGATGAACAGCAACGACGGAATGCTGCGGATGCCGAACGCAGCGGCTAACTCCTCTTGCTCATCGGTGTTCACCTTGTAGAAGTTCACGCGGCCGGAGTACTCCTGCGCAAGTTCATCGATGATCGGGCCGACAACACGGCACGGACCACACCACGGCGCCCAAAAGTCGATAAGCGCCGGCAATTCACCGCCATAGCTCCATTCTTGTTCCTGCTCGTAATTGAAGATTTTTTGTCGGAAGGATTCTTTCGTGAGATGCTCAACCATTGTTCAGCCTTTCTGTGCTCAAAGCGGAAAAAGGGCTTTTTTCATTTTGCCTGCCGAAACCTTGTGAAGGGCGGCGAGACCCTCCGTTACTTGACCAGCATCATGACCCGCGACTGCATGCTGCTGCCGCTGGTCAAGCGATACACGTAGAATCC
>JBGFRR010000083.1:0-7410 GCA_041695045.1 Bacteroidota bacterium | reverse complement strand
GTGGCGAGCTGCATAACATCGTTTACAGTCTTTCTAACGGAGTTCATGGTGCCTGTTTTTAATGCAACAACGGGGTAGACATGACGGAAGGGAACGAAACAGCGGAACCGGCCGTCGCTTATTTCTTCGTGACCGTGGGACCGACCAGCGGCACGCGACGCGCGTACGCAAGCCACGACAGCCCGAACGCGCCGAGGAACCCCAACGCAATACCGACGTCAGCGACGCCGAGCGGAAGCGACTCGTTGTGCCACACAGCCGGAGCGATCTCGATGAAGTGATAGAACCAGTTGCCGAGGAGGATCATGAAGGCGATAACGATCAACGCCCGCGGCCGCTCTTTGATGGCGCGGCTGAGAAATACAACAATAGGAAAGAAGTACACCGATACGATGACAGCCCACTGCACGGGTGGCCATGGGGCGTGAAAGAAGCGCGTAATCAGCCGCTCGATTTCTTCACCGAGGTTGCCGTACCAGATGACGAGATACTGCGACCAGTAGAATCCCCCCGCTAACATACAAATCCCCATCAGCAGGCGGCTGACGTCGTAGAATTGTTTCATCGAAACATGATCGCGCAAATCGAAGTACCGCCGCGCGAGAATGGCGATGATGATCGTCGCAGCCACGGCGGCATTGAACGCATGCACGAAGTAGAGCCAGCCGTAGATCGTGCTGTACCAGTGCGGGTCGAGTGACATCACGACATCGAACCCCACAAACGAATAGACCGTCGCATAGGCAAGAACCAATCCCGGCGCCAATGTTGTCAGCGATTTCTTCGACTCTTCAACCTCTGTCGCATACCCTTTCCAATTCCTCAGCAGCCGGTCATTCCACCTCGAGTGCGGCAACTGCCCCCGCTCGCTGAGCAGTCCTAACTCCGGCCGCACCGAGCGATAGACGTACCACAGGCTGAGTGCTGAGAGGAACGCGAAATACATTGTAACACGAAGAAAGAAGAACGGCTCGTTGAGCCACGCCGCTTTTGCGGGGATAGGGTCTTCAATCCACGGCCACAGCGTGGTTCGTCCGAGAGCTGTTACAAGAAACAGGAGAACGCTGAACGGCACGAAAAGGACGAAGCCCTCGGCAACGCGACGGATCGTATCGCCCCACGACCCGTTGGTCAGGCGATAGGCGGCAGAGAAAGCGATGCCGCCCTGAGCGAGTCCCGTCCAAAAGCAGAAGTTGACAAGATAGGAAATCCAGATGCGTTCGGAGTATCCCGCTACGAGACCCCCAAGGAATGTCACGACCCCCACAACAATGAACGCGCGGAAGATGCCCACGAGCCGAGTGGGTTGCTCGGCTGGTGGAGGGATGACCGTGACGGTTTGCTGGCTCATGGTTCGATTTCGATTGTTAACGCTGGAGTGTACGAAGATGGTTGACGATGAGCCAACGCTCGTGTGACTTGATGGTTTCGTAGAACGGCGGCATGATCAGCCGGCCATGACGGATGACGTAGTAGATGTAGCCGTCGGGAGCGTTCCTGTATTTTGCTTCGGTGAGGTCGGGTGGAACATGGAACTTCGCCGCGACCGGTCCATCTCCCTTCGCGCCGAGGCCGTGACACGGTGTGCAGTACGTTTCATAGAGGAACTTTGCTGTGTCCGCGTTTGCCGCTGTGTATTGCACAGGATTCACCAGACGCGCAGCGGCAGCGGAATCGCGAATCGCCAATTGCAATCCACCCACCGGCACCGTTCCCCTCACCGGCGGACGCGGGTCTTCATGCTTCCGATACGACGGTTGTTCGTGCATGTCGGAACGATACCGATAGTTGCCGATCTCGCCGTCGTCGCTGCCGCATCCGAGTATCGCCAATGACGAAACAATAACCGCAAGCTTATGAATCTTCATCTCTCTCCCCCGCTCCGCCGAGTTCCTGTATGCTTCCTCACATCCACCGCTCCAATTTTTTTCATCACTTTCTCAAACCGCACAAGGTCGCTGTCTGTGCCAAAAATTTGAATTCCGTAGTGGTCGCTCGAGAGCCGTTCGTCGTATTCGGGTGTGAGCCGTAGTTGCGGCAGTCGCGCGTTGATCAGAAATCCCACCATCGTTGCCAACGCGCCGAAGAGAATCGTGAGGATGTAGGCGAGCACACCGAAGGGGGGAATCGAGACAATCGGTTTGCCGCCGACGATGAGCGGATAGTGCAGCGCAGAACCGATCGTGAGCGCCCACCCTGTGCAGAAACCCACCAGCGCGCCGACAAGCGTAAAGACGCGCACGGGACTCTTCGGCCTGTGCAGCACGTGCTCGATGTCGTGATGCGGCACCGGCGCGTACACGAGAAAGTTCTCGTGCCTCGCTCCCCTTAGCTCGCGGATCCCTTTCAACAGCAAATCCATCGCGGGGAAGATGGCGAGGATGTTTTGGCCCTTGTATTGTTTCATTGACATCACGTTATGCCGCATGGTATTCACGGCGCTCGGGAGTTCAACTCCCTCGCAACACAGGTTGCCCCGATGCACCGTTGCTCCATCGCGTAGCATTGAATGCTCGTCGTCCCCATGCAACGCACCGTCACTGTTTCCCCGAAGAAGGCGGATCAAGTTGTTCCTTCACTTCCCACATCGAGACCACCGGCAGCGTCTTAGCAAAGATCATAAAAAGGAAGAAGAACCACGAGAAGCTTCCTACCACAATCCCTATCTCTGTCCACGTCAGACCGGGCAGCCCCCATGCGTACGGGATGAAGTCGTGCGCCAGCGATGTGGTGATGATGATGAATCGCTCGAAGTACATGCCGATCGTTACGGCGACCGACGCAAACACGAGGAACGGTACACTGCGCCGGAATCGCTTGAACCAGAAAAGCTGCGGGATAAGCAGATTGCACAGGAACAGCGACCAGAACGCCCACCAGTAATCGCCGAACGCGCGATACAGAAAGATGGCCTGCTCCCACGGGTTGTGGCTGTACCAAGCGATGAACAGTTCGATGACGTATGCGAACCCTACGACCGATGCCGTGAAGAGAAGAAACTTGGCTAAATTCTCGAGATGATGGTCGGTGATGTACGTGTGGAGACGGAAGGCCTTCCGCATGGGCAGGAGGATGAGAATCACCATCGCCAAGCCGGAGTGGATTGCCCCCGCAACGAAGTACGGCGCAAAGATCGTCGTGTGCCAGCCGGGCACGATGCTCATCGCGAAGTCCCACGACACAATACTGTGCACCGAAATGACGAGCGGCGTCGCAAGCGCAGCGAGAAAGACATACGCCGCGGTGTAGTGCCGCCATTGATTGTCGGTTCCCTGCCATCCTTGCGCGAGGAAGCCGTAGAGTTTTTTCCTCCATCCTTTCGCCTTGTCGCGAATGATCGCGATGTCGGGCACCATTCCGGTCAGGAAGAAGATCGAGCTGACGGTGAGATACGTCGTAATCGCGAACACGTCCCAGATCAGCGGCGAGCGAAAGTTAGGGAAGAGATCGCCCATCTGCGGATACGGCAGCGTCCAGTAGAACACCCACACACGGCCAAGATGGATAAGCGGGAAGAACCCGGCTGTGGCGAGACCGAAGACGGTAACCGCCTCCGCACTGCGATAGACCGACGCGCGCCACTTGACGCGGAAGAGAAAGAGAATTGCCGAGATGAGCGTTCCCGAGTGCGCAATACCAACCCAGAAGACAAATGTGGTGACGTAGAGATACCACCCGACCGGATTGTTCTTGCCCGATACACCCATGCCGGTCTGAATCTGATGGAACCACGACGCGGCTCCCCACGCCACACCGAGGGCGAGCAGTGTTAGGGCGACGTAGTACCACTTCTTCGGCCTGTTGAGTGTCTGCGTCAGGTCGAGGTCGGTTTGTGTGTATGAAAGATGGTAAGACATCGGTATTGGGCACCGAGGTGCTTGCCCTCACTCGAGCATCTCATCAACATCGTTGATAAAGATGCTCTTCGACGAGGCAATTGAGAAAACAATGAACGACTTTTCTGCTTTCCGAGAGTTGTATACAGTCCTTAATGTGCTTCGGTGTGTTCCGTGCGTGATGGAATGGACCGCCACCACGTAGCAAGTTCACTCCGGTCCACGGACTCCCTACAATACCTGATCTCTTGCTCAGGAGTCATATCCTTAATGATCTCGTAGATCTTCGCTTGAGCCTCGCGCTTCATCTGAATGCAATCGAATGTCTTCTCAGGGGTTGTCATAGCGTACCTCTTTTGGGGTAATAATCGTGAGGATTCCGTATCCATTCAACAGATTAATAAGACGCTGAGAGTCCGCAGCGAACTCAGCATCAAAGTAGCCTCCGATGACTGTAGAAAATTTTCTGCTTCGGCGAAAACCCGGAGAATCGATTTTACAAACCACGACTCTACCCCCGGATCTCCTTCAAATACACCACTGCCGGCTGAATGTTGAGCTCTTCCAGCACGCGATAGTCGCGCGGTTTGTTCTTTGCACGCATTGTGTTCACCGTGCTCTCCGGGTCGTTCAAGTCGCCGAACACAATCGCCTGGCTCGGGCATGATTGCTGGCATGCGGTGAGCACATCGCCGTCCGTGAGCGGGCGGCCTTCCTGCTTCGCTCTGCTCTTCGCATCGACAATGCGCTGCACGCAGAAGGTGCACTTCTCCATCACACCTTTGGTGCGGACAGTGACATCCGGGTTCAGCTGCCAGTTGAGCGGCTCAGGCCACTCGTAGTCAAACCAGTTGAAGCGCCGCACTTTGTAGGGACAGTTGTTCGAACAATATCGCGTGCCGATGCAGCGGTTGTAGACTTGCGCGTTCAGTCCCTCCGGTGTGTGATACGTGGCGTACACGGGACAGACCGGCTCACACGGCGCGTTGTCGCAGTGCTGGCAGAGCATCGGCAGGAATTCCGCGTTCGGCGAGTACGGCTGTGCAGGGTCAGACGGCGGATCGTCGAAGTACCGCTCGATCCTCAGCCACGATAGCTCGCGGCCGCGCGCGACTTCTTCCTTCCCGACGACAGGAACGTTGTTCTCCGCATAGCACGCAGTGACGCACGCACTGCAGCCCGTGCACTTGTCGAGGTCGATCGTCATTCCCCAGCGATGGTCGGGATGCTCATGCGGCGCGTACATGGAAGGGCCATCCGGCTTACCGAACTGCGGCCCGGTTGTCATTGGCCTCCCCTCGGCAAGGTCTCTCGTCTGGCGAAGCAGCTCATCCACCGTAACGACCTGCACGATGTTCCGGCCGTGGAGATAATCACTGCCGGCAACATCAGAGAGGCGGACCGTTGTGCCGCGATTCACTACGCGCACAGAAACCCCAGACCACTTCAGCCCGCCGCTGCTTTCTAACGCAAGCGGCGGAAGCAGTGTGAAGATATTGACGCCGTTGCCGCGCGCATAACGTCCGTATTCCGTATGCCCCTGTCCGATGGGAACGGCAACGGTTCCTCTGCGCACGCCCGCGTACGGATATGCAGGAAGCTCAACCACACCGTACGCCGTGGTGAGCTGCAGCAGATCGCCACGCTCGATGTCAAGATTCTTCGCATCGTCCGGATGAATTTCCGCCCAGCTATCCCACGTAATCTGCGTCATCGGGTCGGGGAGTTCCTGCAGCCACGGCTTGTTTGCTCCGCGGCCGTCGTAATGCGCAATGGAAGGATAGACCACGAGCGCGAAATCCCGTACCTGTCCGGGCCGACGGAACGTCTCCGCCAGCGCGCGCATTCCTGCGGGTGTGCCAACCCATTGTGTCCGGCGAGTCGTGCGGCGTTCGGTGAAGACGCCACCGTTTGCCAGCGCTTCTGTCCACCACGTCTCGAAATCACTCGCGGGCGACACGGTTCTCTGTACCGCTCGCCACCGCGCCCGCATGTACTCGTAGAACGGCTGCTTAGCCGATGAATGCGTTGCGCGCGTGGTGAGCTTCTCCTTCAACGCAATCAATTCATCCCCGAACATCCGTGTGGTTCGATAGACCGGCTGCATTGCCGGCTGCATGAGTCCGAGCACGCCTTCGGCCGGTTCGTAGTCTCCCCAGCTCTCGAGCGATGTGGGGATGGGAAGAACGAGCGATGCCTGCGCCGTCGTTTCATCCATGAAACAGGAGAAGGCAACGCGCAGCGGCACTTTGGTCATCGCCGCGGCAACGTTGGCGCCGGGAGGGGCGGAATACACGGGGTTTGTCTCCGTGAAGAAGAGCGCGGAGATTTCCCCTTGCTCCATTGCCTTGACGAACCGGAGCAAGTCCGTATAGCCGTCGAGACGCCCGAGTGTTGACACTCTATCGAACCGCACCGTCCGGCCGACGTTGCCGCACACATGATTGAGGAGATTGACCGCAGCAATGGTTGCTGCTTCTGCTTCTCCGCCGACCGCTGTACTGCCGGCGACAGCAATGCCGGGGTTGGCGGCGGCAAAACTCTCTGCCAACGCGCGAATCCGGTCGGCGCTGATACCGGTAATCTCAGCAGTTTGACCCGGTGCGAACCCGCGCGTCATCGCGAGGATGTCGTTCGCCTCGGCGAGTGAAATCCCGCGCGCAAGTCCGGATGTGAGGATAACGTTGACCATCCCGAGTGCGAGCGCGCCTTCGGTGCCGTGGTTGGGTGCGATCCACTCGTCGGTGTTCGTTGCCGTCATCGAGAGCCGCGGGCCGACGTACACGGAACGCCGGATGGCGCTGCCGTCAAATGTGCGCGCGGCAGTATAGTCTTTCCCAAAGGCGACGGGCGACAACCATGTTTCGAGAAAGTCGGCACCGAACGAGAGGATGAACTGCGCAGAGGCAAAATCATAGGTGGGGATGACCGGCTGGCCAAAGGAAAACTCGTTCGCGCGCTTCAGCGCTTCGAAGGCAATCGGCTCGTACCGCAGACGACGGCGTGAACCGACAGCCGCGAGGAATTCATCTACCAACGCATCGAGCGAGCCGGTGATGTGCGGCGTCATCCATGCAACGCCGGGGCCTTTGCCTTTTTCAAGAATCGCAGTGAGCTCGGCGAGCAGGAACTCTTCCGCTTGTTCCCATGAGATCTGTTCCCAGCTTCCATCCGGACGTTTACGCAGAGGATGCTGGATGCGGTCGGGATTGTAGAGTCCTTGAAGCGATGCCTGCCCGCGCGCGCAGAGAGCGCCGCGGTTGACCGGATGCAGCGGGTTGCCCTCGACTTTGACGGCGCGGCCTTCACGTACCCGGACGTGGATTCCGCAGCCGGCAGGACACTCGCGACACACGCTGGCATACCATATCGACTGACCGGGAATGATCTCCTCGTGCGGAATGACGTACGGAATCAGCGACTGCGGCCGCTTGCGGGTGCATCCGGGCAGCGCCGTGGCAACAGTGGCACTACCGAGGATTTTCAGGAAGTCTCTGCGTTTGAGGTCCATCCGCGAGTTGATGGTTTATGGTAACTGTTCTCTGAAAAAGCTAAACCACACCTGCCTGTCCCG
>JBGFRR010000054.1:0-7419 GCA_041695045.1 Bacteroidota bacterium | reverse complement strand
TCCGCCTCGTCATGAACATGCTGGCGGAGGGATCGGCATGAGCAGGCACACCGCGCATCCGCATTCTGACGGTGCGTGCGGGAGAGCCGCCACGCCCGCCGACGGAATCCGCGGGGATGCGCATAACACGCAGCAGGAGAAGGAATTCGCCGCCTGGCTCGAAGCTGTGCGCGTTAAACACAAGGCCGAGCGGAATTTCATGCAGCGGTTGGACGAGACATTACGCAAACAATAACGGATATGAAAAGCAGATATCTATACGGCGGAAAACCGGCCGATGCAAAATCGGCGGCAGGAACAAAGGGCACAATTATCCGCGCGCTCGATGGCGCATTGATGTTCCGCGTATACCACGGTCGCGAGCGCTTCACGGACTATGAGATAAGGCACGACGACCTGAGCGTCACGATCGACGAGGACGCGTTGGCAGCGTTTTACAAAGTCGGTGAAAACTATATCCTCGACCATAGCCCACAGGTATTGGGTCTGAAGAAGGTCGAGAGCTGAAGTTGCACAACTCATTGCGCATGGGACAAACACGGTTGAAAGCGAATCTGCAACTATCTTAGCGGCCATCACACCAACAGGAGACGACCATGACTGATTCGACACCACAGCCACTTAAGATCGATCTGCTGAGACAGCTCGTAGCAGGCGACGATAAGGCAGACGCCGCTGTTGCTATACGCGGTACGGCAACGCTTGAGCCTGCTGGCGGACCTGGCGATAAGGTCTTTCCGCCAACGCACAGCGTGCGAGGCAAGAAGGACGAAGACCTTTGGCGAATGAGGCCGGACGAGCGTCGCGGTATCAAGTATGCGTTCGAGACCCGTCGAATCAATGGCAGCGATGTTGCTTGCGTGCTGATCGACTCGGTACAAAGCCAAGCCAACCGGATGGAGGAGGCGCTGGAAGCGCTTTGGGCCGCTAAGAAAATCGCATTGCCAGTTATCTCTGTGGACTTCTCCGATGCTGCACCGGATGTCGGTGTAGTGACCTCATTGTCTGCGCCTCATCGGGTAGCCGATGCGCTTCTGCGCGACAGCCTGAACGGCGAAACTCTTTTCCGACTGTCGGAGATCGGGAGATCGTTTACCGATGCGACGGCGAAGAACGCCGCACCGCTTTTCAGGGTGTGCCCCACCGGACTTGTCTTTGGCCTTTGGGACAGCACAGGTCCCAAAGGGGGTCTTGGGTCGAAGTTCGCACGCGCATTGGTTTCCGAAATTGTCGGAGTAGGTGCAACAGTCGGCTCGAAGACTTCGAGCCGCATTGATCCTGCAAGTATCATCACTAGCGCAGGACCCGTTTTTGTCGCAAAAGAACCAGGGCCAGATGGCAAGCCCACATGGACCCTTAACGTTATGGAAGCGAAGCCACTCAAGGAAGACAAGCCGCCCAAAAACGAGCAGGATGTTGGCGCGGTCGAGAAATGGGGCAAGGCCGAGAAAGCAGGAAAGCCCACATCTATAAATCACAGCAACATTCCTCCCACCATCGACAACATCGCGGGGGGCGTGACGATCGACTATGCGACGCACACTGTTGTTCTCTCTCTGGCCGCCCTGCGAAAACTAAGCTTCGACGGTGCGGAAACTGAAGCCCGCACAGTGCTGGCTGCTCTCGCTGTACTTGCGGTTCTGGCCGCTGAGGATCGCGGTCACGACCTGCGCTCGCGCTGCCTGCTTGTTCCTAGGCAGGGCGGAGCATTGAAACTTGAGGCTGTAAATAGAGACGGAACAACCCAACCATTGAACATCGACCTGAAAGGCGCCATCGCTTTGTTCGATGCCGCTGTCGCCGCGCTGCCCGAAGAGCTTCGATTCATGCAGGAGAAAGGCGTGCCGCTTACCAAACTCACTCCTTCGCCAAAACTCGCTGACCTGGTGCGAAGAAGCCGCGAACTCGCCGCAACGGGAGCCGAGATCGAGGGGGATTAAATGCTCGCCATCGAAGTGGAGCTGCTAACCAATCGTTACGCGGCGACCGCGCACAACGATCGCGGCCGTGCTGAGTGGCCACCGCATCCCGCGCGATTCTTCTCGGCCCTTGTTGCCGCGCTACACGAGCATGATCCGGTTGACGCTGGTGAACGTGAAGCGCTCTTATGGTTGGAGGGACAGCCGCCCCCATCCCTCGATGTTGATATCAACGTGACCGAGGACGTTGGGCGGCGCAGCGTGTTAGATGTCTATGTGCCAGTGAACGATGTAGTCATGTCATTCAAGAAGGTTAAGGGTGTTGAAAAGTTAAATGCATCGGATCCTCTTTCGACCGGAATCCCTCGCACGAAACAGGCAAGGTCCTTTCCAATAGTTGTACCCAACCGTTCTTGCTTTGCATTCATCTGGTCCAACGACCCACCGGGCACATTGCGCTCTGCCCTTGATGAGCTATGCAAACGCGTCACACGCCTTGGGCACTCGTCATCGCTGGTCCGCTGCGCGATCGTGGATCGCCCCATTACGCCAACCCTTGTTCCCGACGAAAACGGCGACCTAGTGCTGCGGACGGTCGGACCCAACCAGCTCGCCCGACTGGAGGCAGAATTCGTGCGGCATCAGGGTATCGAGAACCGGGTCCTCCCGGCAATTCCGAAGCGGTACGGCCGATTGAAATCCACACCGCGCGAGCCTATTGCCGTTGAAGGTATTTTTTCGAATGACTGGGTTGTCTTCGAGCGCGTTGGCGGCGCGCGGCCGTTGTCGTCCCGCGGGACTGATCTTTCGCGCGCGTTGCGGGATGCGCTCTTTGAACAACACGGCTCGAAAGTGCTACCTGCGTCGCTGTCGGGTCATCGGCAGGACGGCAGCGCCACCGATCAGCCGCACGTGGCCTTTGTCGCACTTCCTTTCGTTGGTCATGAACACGCGGACGCTTCGGTTCAGGGCTGCGCCATCGTAATTCCCCGTGGGCTTGTGGGCCCGGACAGGGAAGCGCTGCTGCGGCTGGTCGCAGCATGGGAGAGAGACCGAGCAATAGACGCCGACGGCACCATGGAGTTGGCTGGGGCTGGTCTACCGGCGGTTTGCTTCAAACGCGTCGAACTCCCAGCAAAAAGCACGCTGCGTCCCGCGACATGGTGCAAGCCTGCGCACCGTTTCGTGACCGCAACACCCATTGCGCTTGACCGAAATCCGGGAAACCTGCGCAGCAACCAACACGGAACCGCGCATAAGGCCTCAATCGAGGCACAACGGTACGTCGCCGATGCGTGCGAACGCGTCGGCCTGCTAAGACCGATCTCGGTCGAGGTGTCGCTTGCACCGTTGCTCCCGGGTACGCAACCGGTGCACGCGTTCCTGCCCTGGCCCGGCCGCCCCGGTCGCACAGCGCGCATGCGGGTCCATGCCGATATCACGTTCGCCGAGAAAGTCGCAGGACCGGTGTTGCTCGGTGCGGGCCGGTTCTTTGGTCTTGGCCTTTGCCTTCCAATTTCTGAGGAAGGTTCGAGATGAACTTATCCGTTGATGATTTCGATGCCTTCCATGTTGCTGTGCACGGCAAGGATGAGCTTGGCAACGACAAGTGTGCTTTCAAGTGGCAGATGCGCTTATTGGACGAGATCATGGCTGAAAGGGAGTGGCCACGTGTACTCGATCTTCCTACCGGCGTCGGCAAGACGACCTGCATCGATATCGCGCTCTTCGCGCTTGCTTTGGACGCGCAACAGGAACCAGAGCAGCGTTGGTGCCCCCGACGCATCGCGATGGTGGTGGATCGCCGCGTCGTTGTCGATCAAGTGGCCGAGCGTGGGCGCAAGCTGTTGCGAGCGCTGGTGGCCGTGGATGCGCAGCCAGTTGTTCGTGAAGTCGCGGACCGTCTACGTGCATTGAGCAAGGAAGCCGAAGAGCCGCTTGGAGTATTCACGCTGCGCGGTGGGATGCCCAAGGACGACGGTTGGGCGCGCACGCCCGATCAGCCGCTCATCCTCGCTTCGACAGTCGATCAGTTGGGTTCGCGACTGCTGATCCAGGGCTACGGCGTCAGTAAAGGGATGAAACCGGTCCATGCGGGCCTCTTGGGTAACGACGTGTTGCTCATGCTCGACGAGGTTCATCTCTCGCAACCGTTCGCCGAAACTTTGGATGCACTCGGCCGTCTGCGCGCAAAATTTGTGAAGGCGTCACCGTTGTCCCCTCGATTTCATCATGCGTTCCTGTCAGCGACTCCCGGCATATCGAGTGTGAAGCCCTTTGGCCTGCTTGATGACGAGAAGAGCCGGGGGTCTCGACTGGGTCCACGGTTACACGTGCCGAAACTCGCTAGATTGCGCGAAGTCGAGGATCGCGCAGCACTAGAACAGGCCTGTGCAGACGAGGCGCGCGACCTGATCGACCGACACGATGTTATTGCAGTGGTGGTCAATCGTGTGGCAAGCGCGGCAACTATAGTGCGCCAGCTTCGCGACGTTCTTGGCGATCAGGCCGACGTTGCGCCGCTTACCGGCCGCATGCGGCCGCTCGACCGCGACGATGCGCTGCGATCCTTGCGCTCGCGCATTATGACTGGGCGTGATCGTACGAGCGTTGAGAAGAAGCTAATTGTGGTCGGCACACAATGCATCGAGGCTGGTGCCGACTTCGATTTCGATGCCCTCGTGACTGAAGCCGCCAGCTTCGATGCGCTTCGCCAGCGTTTCGGTCGCGTTGATCGTTTGGGTCTATATGAGAAATCCGAAGGCGTGATCGTCTATGACAAGAGTAACAAGGACGATCCAGTGTACGGCGACACCATTGCCAAGACCATGAAGTGGCTTAACGAGCAACTACCGAAGAAATCAAGGAAAATAAAGGATGTCCCACCAGCCATCAATTTCGGCGTTCTCGCTCTGGCCTTACCCATCGAGGAGAAATTGAAGGATATGGTAGCGCCGAAAGTGCACGCACCTGTGCTCTTGCCAGCCTATCTCGACCTGTGGATGCAAACTTCCCCAGCGCCGGCGGTCGTTCCCGATGTCAGTCTGTGGTTACACGGTCCAAGATCAGGTCCGGCTGATGTGCAAGTCGTGTGGCGCGCAGACCTGAACGAGGACGATTTGGTTTGCGCACTCAACGCGAAGGAAGGCGATTCTGCGAAAGAGCGGCCCGCCGCTATCGTCGCTGCCGTGCGCCCTTCCAGTCTCGAAGCGATCTCGCTACCCTTCGTTGCGGTGAAGCGCTGGTTGAGCAGAAAAGACATAGGTGATGTTGCCGACGTCGAAGGTGCGGCCAGCGAGGATCGCGAGCGTGGGGATGGTAGTTTAGTGTTGCGGTGGGATGGGGACGACAGCGCGGTCATCCCGGCAGAAAATATCCAACCAGGCGATACGATCGTTGTGCCAGTCACCCGCGGCGGAGTCCGTGATGGTTGCTTCGAGCCTGGATCAACCGTCCCCGTTGTGGACCTCGCCGAGCGGGCCTCATTGTTGGCGAAAGGGCAGCCCGTACTTCGACTGCACCCGGAAGTGTTGAGACAATCGGGTCTTTCACTGCCAGTTGACGATTTGCAGGAAACCCGACGTGCACTGACAGCGCTTGCGGAACAGGAAGAACAGTCGAGTTGGCGCAAGCTCTGGTTCGACCGGTTAGCCAAGAGCAAGGGCTCTATTGTGGTGGACGCCGATGAACCCTGGACCGTCTTGCGGGGAAAACGGGTCCGACCACAAACACTTCGCGCCCTGTTATCAGCGGACGACACCGCCGAGGATGGTGTCGAGTTAACGACCGATGAGGACGACTCATTTCATGCGGGTCGTCCGGTCACACTCTCCGAGCACAGCATCGATGTCGAGCATTTTGCGCGTGACTACGCGGAGAAGGTGCTGCCCAAGAAGTTGGCCGAGGACGTTGCCCTCGCAGGGTGGCTTCACGATGTGGGCAAAGCTGACAAACGCTTTCAGGTGTTGCTGCGCGAAGGCAGTGAAATTGCCTTCTTCAAGAACGAAACACCGTGGGCCAAGTCCGGCATGCCGCCAGGGGCGAAGGCGGCACATCGGCTTGCTCAGAGAAAGAGTGCATATCCAAAAGGTGCGCGACACGAGGTACAGTCGCTGGCAATGATCGAGAAGCATATCGAAGCGGTTAAGACCAAAGCTCATGACATTGAGCTCGTGCTGCATCTCGTTGCAAGCCATCATGGCTACTGTCGGCCGTTTGCACCTGTTGTCATTGATGACGAGCCGGTCGAGGTTGTGTTGTCGAGCCACCAAAGCACGAGCTTTGGGACGATCGAATTCCCTGCGACAACGTCGAAACATGAGCTTCATCGACTGGATGCACCCCTAGCCGATCGCTTCTGGCGCTTAGTTGAAAGGTATGGCTGGCTGGAGTTGTGCTGGCTCGAAGCCATTCTCCGGCTCGCGGATCATCGTGCCAGCGAAGAGGAACAAGCCCTGGGAGACGTTTCGTGAACAAAGTCATTCTTGAAGGGTTGAATGGCGCTAATCCACTGGGGTTCCTTGCCGCTATGGGATTACTCCGTTTAGTGCGTGGTGAGAGTGACGCGGTTCGACTGGGTTTTCTGCCTGACGGTTCCTTCCATCCTTTTGTCACGGGATTTGAGGGCGATCTTGCTGCTTTGGTCTGTCGCGACGCCGCTCTTGCCGACGGAAAACAAGCATGGTCTGTCGAGTATGAGAAACATGAGAAGAGAGGCACAAAGGTTGTGGCCGATCTTAAAGCACCCCCAGACGTGTTTGCGCGCTTCCTTTCCAGTTGTGTAGCACATTGGCTAAATGGAGGAAGCGAAGCAGCCGCGTATGCGGCCGCCTTTGGAACGAGCGTCACCGTTGATGGAAATGGAAACACCAAGCCCACTGCTTTTCACTTTACGGCAGCGAATCAGCAGTTTCTTGGTACGTTAGAAGAAATTCGCGCGTCGATAACTTTGGAGTGGGCAGCATGTTCCCTATATAAGGGAAAGTGTGTTAAGCCGGGCTCCAATCTTCGATTTGATCCAGCCGCTGAACGGAACTGGGCGCTTATGGAGAATAATCCCAATGACGACGGCACCAGCGTTGATGCCCCGTTGGAATGGCTTGCGTTCCGTGGACTCCCGCTTTTTCCAACCTTTCCTCGCGGCGCGCGCATCATTACTACAGCGGTAAGTGGACGCGGTGACGACATGGAGATGACATGGCCGCTATGGTCTGTGCCAGCCTCGCTCGAAACCGCCCGCTCGGTGCTCCAGATGGTTTGGACAGGAGCACCACGAGACCGTGCAATGCGTGGTGTCTTTGCGATATGCACGTCGGCCATTCGGCGTACCGGTCAGGGATTCGGAAACTTCGGTCCAGCTAAGGTGATGACATGATCGTCTAGCAGGCTGCTGAAAAAGTCCCCAGAACCATTGAACTTTGGCAAGACGACTTCATCTCAGTCATCGTCCAATAATCAAGGGAGTGTTGATTTCCATGCGCGGCACCGACACCCGGCAAGA
>JBGFRR010000087.1:0-7680 GCA_041695045.1 Bacteroidota bacterium | reverse complement strand
TACGTCGAGCAAGGCATTGAACGCTACCAACAACGTTTCAAAGAACAACAGCTTAGGTGGCTACACAAACAAGCCAAATCGCTTGGATTACAAATTATTCCAGCTTCATGTCAGTAGCAGTTAATTTAGTTATGTGCCAACAGTGCTCAGGATTGGTTCGTTTCTGTTTCATTTCTACTCCGATGAAACGCAAGAACCACCCCACATTCATGTTGCAACTCCTGATGGGGAATGTAAATTCTGGCTTGAGCCAATAACGCTGAGCCGGAATCGCGGAATTCGGCCGCATGAAATTCGTGAGGTCGAGAGATTGATCTTTGAACACCAGACGTTCTTCATGGAGAAATATCGTGAATACCACAACCGCTGAAAAAGGAATCGAGGTTGAACCTGCTGCACTTCGAGCGTGGGCGGAAAAACGGATGATCTACGTCGAACTAACAGACGGCAGGATTATCGGTTTTCCCGCTGATCGGTTCAAAATCCTCCGCAAGGCGACCGATGAGCAACTCAAAGAGGTCGCTGTTCGACTCAACGGCTTTGCCCTTCGCTGGGAAAACCTTGACGAGGACATTACCGTACCGGGTGTTGTCCGAGGACACTTTCAACTTCCGTAATCCTCCCTGCCCGAGTGCACATTGCATACACGGAGGTGAATACGGTAGGCATGGTGAAAGGATCGTAGAATGATTCATCAGCTTATCGTAGGGGAATCTTCACGCTCAGCCTCGCACTCCCGCCTAAGTCCTCGCTCACGTCGAAATTGTACAAGCTCGCGCCGACGTACGCATCGACAAGATTCAACAAATATGTGATAGCGATGTAGAACGCGAACCGGTCGCGCTCATCTCGATAAAAGTCCCGCTCCAACCGCGCCTGCCCGTCCCCTCTCCCCACATTCTCGCCCCGTTGCACAGACACCGCATACCGGTCCCGCGCGTTGCGATACAGGCCGTCCGCCTTCTTCCATTGGTTCGCGAAATGAATCCCGAACCCCCAAATCACCGGAATCGTCCAATACCGCTCGACGTAAATCTGTCCGCTCCCCGGCAGCACCGCCGATAACCCCACCGCCAGTGTTGTGGATTTTGAAGGCGTTGTTGTTGAACGAGGCGCTTCCTGCGAAAGCAGGCGAACGGTGTCGCCCTGAAATCCCACGACGGCATGATGAACCTGCGCTGTCGCGTGTGATGAGGCAATCAGGAGTGATGCGAAAAGAATGCTGAAGAGCCGGCCGCGGGAAATATGGCTGGCAGTTGGAGGCATGGGGGTTATTCGACGACCGCGATGGCTTCGATTTCCACGCGAACGTCCTTGGGGAGGCGGGCGACTTCCACCGTACTGCGGGCAGGCTTGGATTCGGAGAAAAACTCAGCGTACACTTCGTTCATCGCAGCAAACTCGTTCATGTCCTTCAGGAACACTGTGGTTTTGACGATGGACGAAAGCGATGCGCCGCCCGCTTTGAGGATGGCTTCGAGGTTTTGCAGCACGCGCCGCGTCTGAACTTTGATGTCCCCCTCAACAAGCTGATTCGTGGCGGGGTCGATGGCGACTTGTCCTGCGGTGTAAAGGAATTTCCCGTCAACAAGAATGGCTTGACTGTACGGTCCGATGGGGGCAGGAGCTTTGTCGGTGAGGATGTTCTTGACTGGCATCGTCGTCAGTGGAATTTTTCCATCGCAGCAAATAAATCGAGCAGACGGTCGAGGTCGTCTAACGAATAGTATTCGATGACGATCTCTCCGCGTCCATCCCCTTTCGACCGCACAACGACCTTCGTCCCCAACGCCTGCCGAAGCTTCTCCTCAACGCTCTGAACGCTGGAGGCTACCTGCGGCTGCGTTGATGACACACGCTTCGGCGAGCGCTTGCCCATCGCGCGAACAAGCTCTTCCACTTTGCGTACGGAGAGTCCGCCATCGACGATCTTCTCGTACAGCCTCACCTGCATCCGCTCGCTGGGAACGTTGATCAGCGCGCGGGCATGGCCCATGGTGATTTTCTCTTTGCGAAGGCCGTCTTGAATCTGTGCGGGGAGTTTCAGCAAGCGGAGGAAGTTTGCAACCGTTGTGCGGTCCTTCCCTACGCGCTGGCCGATTTCTTCTTGCGTCAGAAGACACTCGTCGATGAGACGCTGGTAGGCGACAGCGATCTCCATCGGATTCAAATGCTCGCGCTGGATGTTCTCGATCAAGGCGAGCTCGAGCATCTCTTCGTCCGACTGCACTTCGATGATGTATGCGGGAATCTCTGTCAGTCCCGCGGCTTGAACCGCGCGCAGGCGTCGTTCACCGGAGATGAGCTGGTACTCTCCATCCACGCGGCGCACCGTGATCGGCTGGATGACGCCTTTCTCGATGATCGAGTTCTTCAGCTCTTCGAGCGAGGCGGGGTCGAACGCCGAACGCGGCTGGAAGGGGTTCGGCCGGATTCGGTCGCACGCGATACGCGCGGTCACGCCAATGCCGCCCGTGTCCACGCCGATTTCATCGTGGCGAATGTTGACCTCCGCTGGCGCTTGTTTGGGAATCAACGCCCCCAATCCCCGTCCCAGCACCGATTTCTTGTGTCCCGGTGAGTCGCTCATAGATTCTCAGTCGCTTGCGGTGTAACGGCGGCCAGGAGCGCGTCGTTATTGGCAAGCACCTCTTTCGCAAGGTCCATGTAGTGTCGCGTGCCGGAGCAGATGGCGTCGTAGAGGATGATTGGTTTGCCGAAACTCGGCGCTTCGCTCAGTCGGATGTTACGCGAGACGACGGTCTTAAACACTTTATCCCCAAAGTAACGCTGCACTTCATCCACTACTTGATTCGACAGGCGCAGACGCGAGTCGTACATCGTCAACAGCACGCCTTCGATGTCGAGGTTGGGGTTCAAGTTCTTCTTCACCATGTTGATCGTCGTAAAAAGCTGTCCCAATCCCTCTAACGCAAAGTATTCGCACTGGACGGGAATCAACACAGAATCTGCAGCGGTCAGCGCATTGAGTGTCAGCAGGCCGAGCGAGGGAGGACAATCGATGATGATAAAGTCATATTTTTCTTTCACCGGCTGGATGGCGTTCTGCATGCGGCGCTCACGGCCTTCCAAATCCACCATCTCCACTTCCGCACCGACAAGATTGATGTGGGACGGAAGCAGAGCGAGGTACGGCATTTGCGATTCGACGATTGTATGCTCTGCCTGAAGGGAGCCGACGAGGACTTCGTAGATGGATTTTCCCACCGCCGGATTAACCCCAACGCCGCTCGTGGCGTTGGCCTGCGGGTCGGTATCGACTAACAGCACGCGCTTTTCCGCAACGGCGATACAGGCAGCAAGGTTAACCGCCGTTGTCGTTTTCCCTACGCCGCCTTTCTGGTTTGCTATGACGATGACCTTTGCCAAACGCACCTTTCGGTTACACGACCATCATTCCCGCTGCGCACAACATGCTGACAATGCCGAGGACGATGCCCCGCCGGACGAGCCGCATCAACGCTAAACGCCACCCCTCGAACTCCTCATGCCCGCCATCCATGCTTTGCTCGACTTTCGCATAGACCTGCTTCGTCTGCCACGAAACGAACAGCCACAGCACAAAAATAATTTGCTTCACGAGCAAAAGCTGAGACCACGCCGTTGAGTACTCAAACCAGATAAACCGCGGGCTGAGCACCATCAACAGAATGCCGGTGATGGCTAACGACCAGAGACTCGACCAGATGAACGGCAGAAAACGCTTGTAGACGCCGAGCACAACCGCCGAGCGCGTCGCTTGATGATACTCGACGACGGGAGTCATCATGGCGTTGATGAAAATCAGCCCTCCTAACCAGACGACAACCGAGATTACGTGCATCACACGACACACCCAAAGAACGAAGTCCATGCAGCGGTCCGATCTCCTTCAAATACTCGGCGAATATACTTCTTTTTCGACCCTCATGCAAACCGCTTGAGGGCAATGAGGCGTCAACGGCTAACGCAGCACTTCACCGATCGAGAGTGAGTAGCCGCGCAGAAACTCCGCGATAGACAGTCGCTTGCGTCCCTCCAATTGCACCTCACGCAGGGCAACGATTCCATTGCCCGTTGCGACATGCAACGCATCCGGCGAAACGTGAACCACTTCACCGGCTTGATACGAGGCGTTGGATCCATCAGCACCAAGCTCCGTCCGGTAGACTTTCAACACGTGATCGCCATGCATTGTCCATGCGCAGGGAGACGGTGAAAGCCCGCGAACAAAATCATGAATCGCTTTTGCCGATTTCGACCATGGGATGCGGCACGTCTCGCGAAAGAGTTTCGGTGCAAGCGACGCTTGTGATTCATCTTGCGGTCGCGGCTGAGCTTTCCCAAGCTCGATCAGGCGGACGGTTTGCAGTACAACCTCCGCGCCGACCTCCGCCAACCGGTCGTGCAGTTCGCCCGCTGTCTCATCCGGCCCGATCCGCACACGCGCCCGCAGTAGGATCGACCCTGTATCGACTCGCTCCTGCAAGAGAAAAGTCGTTACGCCCGTTTCCGTCTCTCCGTTGATGATTGCCCAGTTAATCGGCGCTGCGCCGCGATACTTCGGTAAAAGCGAAGCGTGAAGATTGAATGCACCATGCTTGGGGAGAGAAAAGACTTCCGTGGGGAGAATGCGAAACGCGACAACGACAATGAGGTCGGGATGTGCAGCTTGAAGTGCGCTGAGGAATGCAGGGTCTTTGAGGTTGTCCGGTTGCAACACCGGAAGTCCTCGCTCAAGCGCAAGCTGCTTCACGGGTGTAACGCTCACGCGTTGTCCCCGACCGCGCGGTTTGTCCGGAGCGGTGACGACGTACGAGATGTGGTAACCGTTGTCGAGAAGAAGAGTGAGGCTTGGGAGGGCGAACTCCGGAGTACCCATGAAGACGATGCGCATCGAGCCGCTGGGGTTCTCCTGCATGAAGACTCACACCCCGACTCTGCTTGCCGTAGGCGCCGTCGAGGACGCGTCGGTGGTAACGGGGTAGGATGCTTCGACCTCTCCCTTCCTGATCTTCCGTAGTTTGCTTTTCAAAAGCGCACGCTGCGTCGTGCTGAGATGGTCAACGAAGAGGAGGCCATTCAGGTGGTCGATTTCATGCAGCATCACGCGGGCGAGCACGCCGTCGACCGTTTCCTCGACGGGTTCAAAGCTGCCGTTCCGGTAGCGAATGCGGATCGTCTCGGCGCGTTCAACATCGGCGCGGACGCCGGGGATGCTCAGGCACCCCTCCTCCATCGTCCACGCGCCTTCTTGATGGAGGATTTCCGGATTGATGAGGAGGAGCGTTTTTTGTTCTTGAGGAGCCGACTGTTGCACGGATTCCTCCTCGTCCTGTAGAACATTTTCCACCGCGCCCACGTCGATGACGATCACTCGCTTGAGCTCGCCAACCTGCGTTGCAGCCAATCCGATGCCGTTGGCTTGACGCATCGTCTCAACCATGTCGGCAATCAAGCCGACAGTCGCCGGGTCAAGCTCGGCAACCGATCGCGCTTTCGTGCGGAGGACGTTGCTGCCGTAGAGATAAATGGGTCGAACAGACATGAGTGTCAAGAGTAAAATCTCTGTACTCGTTGTTACGAGGGAGTTATACTCCCGAGTTGTGAATAATGATGTTCGGGAGTATAACTCCCTCACAACCGTGATGTCATTGAAACTCCCTCACAACCGTGGCTCTCTCGTGGTACATGAATCCGACGAGGCATTTACTCGCCAATGATTCTCCGCGCACCTTCGTACCGCTGTTTGTAGTACGGGCTTTCGACCGAAGAGATGGATACTCCCAACATTTCCGCTGCATGAGCGAACAATCCATCGCCTAAATAGATACCGACGTGCGAGGCAGATGCGCCCGTCGTGTTGAAGAACACGAGGTCGCCGAACTTCAGATCATTAAACTCCACCGGTCTTCCGCTCTGAAACTGCTCGGCACTCGTGCGAGGAAGTTCTCGCGACAGGGCATTGCGGAAGACGCAGCGCGTGTACCCCGAACAGTCGAACCCGCGGCCGCTCTCACCGCCTAGCTCGTACGGCACGCCCATATACTTCGAGATTTCGCTCATGAGTTTGCTCTGCTCGAGCGGCGTTAAAGGAACATTCCGCTCATGCCGGAAATCGCGGGCGCCGGCGACGACGCGTTCACCGGAATCGTCGCTTGCCCGCTCTGCCGCTCCCCTCACCCTCGGCTGCACCTCGGACGAGAAGCGCGGCTTCGCCGCTCCGCATCCGACAACGAGGAGTGCGGCCGCGATGCTGACTCCAATCACCGAACGTCGAACAGTGTTCATCGTGCAATGCACGCCTGCGCCTGCCTGTCGCCTGCCTGCCCTGTCTGCCGACAGGCAGGCGGCAGGCAGGGCAGACAGGTGCAGAAACTCCTGCGTGCGGAACTTCGGTGTGCAGGCACAAAAGCCCCGGTGCGTGCCGGGGCTGTGGGTGGAAGCAAATCCTCGAGACTCTTAACCGAGGTAAGCACGCAACGCTTTGCTGCGAGAAGTATGCCGCAGGCGCCGGATGGCCTTTTCTTTGATTTGCCGGACGCGCTCGCGTGTCAGGTTGAACTTCTCGCCGATCTCTTCCAGCGTCAGCGAATGTTCTTGATCGAGGCCGAAGTAGAGGCGAATCACCTGCGCTTCCCGATCGCTTAAGGTCTTGAGCGCGCGTCGCACCTCCTCTTTGAGCGAGTCGCCCATCAGGTCGGAATCGGGTGTCGGCGTTCGCTGGTCCTGAATCACATCCAGAAGGCGATTGTCCTCCCCATGCGCAAACGGCGCGTCCATCGACAGATGACGGCCGGAGATTTTCAGCGTGTCGGAGACCTCGAAGAGCGACATGTCCAGCTCTTCGGCCAGCTCGCTGGCGCTCGGCTCACGCTCAAACTCCTGCTCGAGCGCGCTGAAGGCCTTGCCGATCTTGTTCAGTGCGCCGACGCGGTTCAGGGGAAGCCGCACAATACGGGATTGCTCCGCAAGCGCCTGCAGGATCGACTGCCGGATCCACCAGACCGCGTAGGAAATGAACTTGAAGCCGCGCGTTTCATCGAAACGTTTCGCCGCTTTGATCAGCCCTAAGTTGCCTTCGTTGATGAGGTCGCCCAACGACAAGCCCTGGTTCTGATACTGCTTGGCAACGCTCACCACGAAGCGGAGGTTGGCCTTGGTGAGTTTCTCGAGGGCTTTCTGGTCTCCCTTCTTGATGCGGCGCGCAAGCTCGATCTCTTCTTGCGGCGTCAGAAGCTCGACCTTCCCGATCTCCTGCAAGTACTTATCTAAGGACTGGCTTTCGCGGTTTGTATATTGCTTGCTGATTTTCACGTGGTCTCAGTTTATCAATGAGTGATCGTATCTGCTCAGCGTGCTCTCCAATCCAAGATTTTTTTTCAAGAAAAAACACTTAAAAGAGACTTACCACAGATTCACAGATTAAACCCAAAGAAATGCTTATCTATGAAAGTCGGTGCAATCTGTGGTTATTCTTTTTTTCGCTGAGCAGAATTTTATCAAACCTGCGGTTTGATCTATCTTTCGAATGAACCGAGAGGTTCATTGGCAGTTACGAGTGATCAAAATATCTTTTTTCGTAGAATCCACACTATTGAACACACGGCGAGTGTAAAAGATTTCACGCGTTCTGCAGGTCAATGCGGTCGACGATGCCGACGATGCTCGCATCGACAG
>JBGFRR010000158.1:0-43223 GCA_041695045.1 Bacteroidota bacterium | reverse complement strand
TACGTATTCCGATTTCCAAAACGTCACTGGATACATCTGAAAACCACCAATCCGATTGAGTCGCTGCGTACGACCGTTCGGCTCAGGACCCGTGCTGCACGCCTGCGTACGCTCCGTTTTGTTGGTCCCTACAAAGTCAGGATCGATGCGGAAGGCCACCGCAAGTTGATAATACTGCACGGCACACAACAAAAAGCCAACTCAACCTCGAGTTGGCTTTTTAGTTGACAACGGCGAGCCAGCCCCACCTTCTACAAGCGAACTTTGCCCCCTACTGCAGAGATGACACAGAGTGTTTCACGCCTACCTCACCTACTGGAGCCCGAAGTGAAAGCAGAACATCTTCTTCCGTTATGTTGATCAGCTCTTTCATCTCCTCTGGCTTTACTGTCAACACCGGGCATGGAGCAAGTCGAACCACTTTTTCTGCTATGCTCCCTATGAGCACGTGTCGCAAGCCTGTTCTGCCGTGCGTCGACATTACAATGAGGTCGGCGTGGAGTGCCCGAGCAGCCTTCACGATCTCTGGTGCAGCAGAGCCGAACCGTATTTCGATCCGCATATTCCTCCACACAAGATTGTTGTTGATGAGGAGCTGTTGAATCAACCGCACAAGTTCCCGGCGACGATGTGATTCTGCCGCTTCATCCAGGTTGATCGGTTCCGACTGACTCTTCATATGCGCGTCGTCCACATACAACAGCGTGATCTCGACATCAAACAGCTCGGCTATCTCCTGTCCGTATTGCACTCCAACGAGCGAGCAGGTTGACAGATCGATTGGGATCAGTATTTTCTGCAAAGCTTTCATCGTTTCCTCCTTTGCTTATGAAAGCAATACCTTCATCTATTATGGAGACAACTTACATGCCAACTGTTTGTGTCTTTCTTTCCACGCGGACATCTGTTACTTATCATGCAGCTGTTTGGGATATTCTTCCAAGAAATGAGAACAGCGGCACCGTTTTCCCAGAAAAAAAGAAACTGCCGCACAAGAGTTGTGCGGCAGCCCTGGTTGCTCGCCGAAGGAGGAGAGAGGAAAGCGAGCAAGTCAGATTCTTGTGCTACAAGTCGTAGCTGGAGATAATACCATCCAGTACCTGTCCCCGTGCACGAAGTTCATTCAGCTTTGCAACAATCCGAAGAATTGACCGGCTGTGCTGCTCCGAGAGGTCATGAATGAACGCACGTACATCGGGGTAATCGCACTGTAAGATGATCTGCTCATAAAACTTGAGTAGGGCGGTTTCCTGCAACAACGCTTCGTTCAGCATTGCACAGGTGTCTCTGCACGCATGGGTGCATTCGGGTTCCGGTCTTGTCATGTGTATACCCTCCCCTCTGTCATGACGGAACGTAGTCCTTCCGCCGCGCAAGGTTCTCTCCCAGCTGTAAAGCTTGTTCGTTCAGTGGAAGCAGATGATGGTGCCGTTCTGGAAGCGTGTATCTCAATGCTTCTAACACCGTCTCGAAAGAAACCATCGGTCGTCGTGCAAGCAAAGCCCCCACCATTACCATGTTCGCCACTTGTCGTTTCCCAAGTTTGAACGCTTCCTGTGCCGCCGGGATAGCGAGCATCTCAAGGTCGCTTCGGGTCGGTTTGTGGATGACGGTCGATTCTTCATACAGCAGGAGGCCTTGCTCTTTGATGCGCGACTCAAACTTATCGAGCGACGGTTGATTCAGTACAATGCCAGCATCAAACCGCGTGACGATAGGTGAACTGATTCGCGTCGGCGAGAGGATGACGATACAGTTCGCCGTGCCGCCACGCATTTCCGGGCCGTACGACGGCATCCAGCTCACCTCTTTTCCTTCCATCATTGCCGCATAGGCAAGGAACTGTCCGAGAGAAAGAACACCCTGCCCGCCAAATCCCGCAATAATGATCTCCTGCGTCTTCATAACTGTCGTACTGAGGGAACTTTAAGATCTCCCAACGGATAGACCGGGAACATGTTGTTTTCCATCCATTCATTAGCCTCGAGCGGCGTCATTTTCCATCCGGATGGACAATTCGAAACAACCTCAACGAAGCAGGTTCCAAGTTGTACGCGTTGATACTCGAGCGCTGCACGAAGTGTCTTCTTCGTTTTTCGTACAGCATTCGGTGTGTGCACAGCTTGCCGCGTGACAAACGCTGCGCCCGGAAGCTGAGCGACAAGTTCCGTAATCTTCAGAGGATGCCCCATCACCGAAGCTTCTCTTCCACCGGGAGTTGTCGAAGTAACCATGCCCAGCAACGTCGTCGGTGCCATCTGTCCGCCCGTCATGCCGTAGATGGCGTTGTTGATGAACACGATAAGAATGTTTTCCCCTCGATTGACCGTGTGGATCGTCTCCGCCGTTCCGATGGCTGCGAGATCACCATCTCCTTGATACGAGAACACGTAGCGATGAGGTAGCATGCGCTTGATGCCTGTTGCGACGGCAGTAGCCCGGCCATGTGCAGCTCCTTGCATATCGACGTTCATGTAGTTGTATGCAAACACCGAGCATCCCACCGGCGCAACTCCAACAGTCTGGGCTTGAATATCCATCTCCTCAATCACTTCCATCAGCAATCTGTGGACGACGCCATGGCTGCACCCCGGACAATAGTGCATCGGCGTTTCCGTGAGCGTCGCAGGCCGTCGGTAGACTAATTCCATGCCGTTCTTGTGAAGATTGAATTCCATGTTCAAACTCTGACCAGACGATAATGCTCCGCTTGCTCTTCGACCTCCTGAAGAATTTCCTCCGGCGTGATGATGATGCCCCCCATGCGGCCTTTGAACGTTACCGGTCGACGGCCGTTGACCGCAAGGCGAACATCTTCCACCATCTGTCCGGCATTCAACTCCACCACTAACACCGAAAACACCGTGTGTGCCCAGTGCGCGATTGCTTGATAGGGGAACGGATACAATGTGATTGGGCGAATGAGACCGGCGCGGATGTCCTTCGCTCGTGCAAGCTCGATGGCTTTCTGCGCAATCCGGGCAGTAAGTCCAAACGCGACGATGAGAACCTCAGCATCTTCCACGCCAATCGTTTCATAACGTACTTCGTGTTGAAGCTCGTGATACTTTTTCTGCAGCCGTAGATTGACTTCTTCCATCTTTTCCGGCTGAATGAAGAGCGATGTAATGATGTTTCGCTCGCGCCACTCCGGTTTGCCCGTTGTCGCCCAGGGTTTTTCGGTTTTTGGCAATACTCCCTCGGGCGGAAGCACAACCTTCTCCATCATCTGGCCGAGTGCGCCATCGGCGAGAATCATCGCCGGATTCCGATACTTCTCCGCCAGTCGAAATCCTTCGACAACAAAATCCGCCATCTCCTGAACTGACGAAGGCGCGAGCACAATCAAACGATAATCTCCATGGCCGCCCCCCTTTGTAGCTTGGAAGTAATCCCCCTGTGCGGGTTGAATCGTCCCGAGGCCAGGACCGCCACGATTGATGTTGACAACAAGGCACGGTAATTCAGCCGACGCCATATACGAAAGCCCCTCCTGCATCAAGCTGATGCCCGGACTGGACGATGAGGTCATCACGCGCCCGCCCGCGCCGGACGCGCCATACACCATGTTGATGGCTGCGAGCTCGCTTTCCGCCTGGAGAACAACTCCACCCCGCTTCGGCAGCTCCGCTACCAGATACTCAAGAATCTCCGACTGCGGCGTAATCGGATAGCCAAAATACCCCTGCAGGCCGGCGCGAATTGCCGCTTCGGCGAGGGCCTCGTTTCCTCTCATCAATCGGGGTTGTTCAGGATTCTGCATCGTTCATACCTGAGCTGCCACTTTCTGTTTCACACTCTGTTTTGATTGCCGGTAGACCGTGATTGCGGCTTCCGGACAAACAAGCGCACAGTTGACACAACCGGTGCAATTGTCTTGCACCAAAACGGCATATCGGTAACCGGTACTGTTGACGTGCTCAGAGAGGCCGATGCTCTCTTGCGGACACGCGGGAATGCAGACCTCACATCCTTTGCAGATGTTCTCGTTGACGATAATGGTACCGCGGATCATACGAGCTTCCTCCTCTTTGGCGGAAACAACGTTATTGAGTCAACCGCAAGCATTATGCCAGATGATACCGCGAAAAATAGGCAAAAAGGGGAGGCACATTGTAGCCAAAATCAACAGATTTGGCAGATCTGAGAGTGTTAATGGAGGAAATTTCCTGAAACTCGTAACCTGTCCGCTCGGCGAGAGAGAATGGAATGAACGGAAGTCGCTAAGGCGTATTCATGCATTTCTTGTTCACATTACGCCTCTCCAACTTCCTCCCGGTAAGCCGTCGCAAGTTTCTTTCCCCAGTGATCCGTCGGTTCGAGTTTTCCAAAGAAGAACCTCAGCACGGACGGTTCTTCGACGAATTTCAGACCTTTCACCAGCTCGCGATGCTGGTAGAGCCACTTCAGACGGTCGACGACATATTCAATATGAGAGAGCGTATAGACACGACGGGGGATTGCCATGCGTGTGAGTTCTAGGTCAGAAAACACTTCCTTTCCGTCCGGATCCCGATCGGTTGAAATCGTTCCGCGTTCCATACTCCTCACACCCGACGCAAGGTACAACGCCGCCGCAAGGGCCCCTGCCGGATATTGGCACTGATGCACATGCGGCAGGAAAAGTTTCGCATCGAGATGACATGCCAGTCCACCTGGCGGCGTGACAATCGGAATTTTTTCTTCGATGAGGCGGTCGGCGAAATACTTTACGAATTCAACCGCACTGCAGGCAACGTTAACGTCTGTCATTTCCCGCAGGCCGACAGCCATCGCCTCGATTTCTTTCGTTGACATCCCGCCGTAGGTCAGGAATCCCTCATAGACCGGCAGCCAGGGCTTGAGATCTTCATAGTACTTCTTGTTGTTTGTGGCAAGAAAGCCGCCCCGCACCGAACTGCTCTTTCTGCCTGAGAGGTAGAACACGTCAGCCAGATCCGCCATCTCCCAGATAATCTCCTGAATGGATGCCTCCTGATAGTTCTTCTCTCGCTTCTTGATCAGGTAGGCGTTTTCGCCAATGAGGCTCCCGTCAAGCAACAAGGGAATGCCGTTGTCCGAGGCGATCTTCTTGACTTGCCTGAGGTTCTCAAGTGAGAACGGCTGGCCGCCGAGGAGGTTCGTCGTCGCCTCCATCCGCACAAAAGGAATCTTGTGGACCCCGTTGCGATGAATAAGCTCTGTAAATTTTTGGAGATCGAGATTCCCCTTGAAGGGGTGCGTGCTCTGGGTGTTCAGTGCCTCGTCCGCAAATATTTCCGCGATGGTTGCTCCTGCCAGCACAAAATGGGCTTTTGTCGTCGTGAAGTGATAGTTCATCGGGATGACGTCGCCTTGTTTCACATAGACTTTGGCAAGAAGATGTTCTGCGGCTCTCCCCTGATGCACCGGGAGTACGTATTTGAACCGGAGGACATCCTGGATCGCCGATTCCAGTTTGTAGAAACTCTCACAGCCGGCATAAGCATCGTCGGAGACCATCATCGCGGCGAGCTGATTATCGCTCATAGCGTTGGTGCCACTGTCGGTGAGCATGTCGAGGAAGATATCTTTGGTCCGGAGGGCAAACGTGTTATAGCCGCCTTCCTCCAGGGCTTTGAGTCGGCGTTCAACCGGAACGAGCGAGGTGCTTTGCACAATGCGAACTTTGTGCATTTCTATCGGCAGTTCTTTTCCTGTGGTAAGTGTGATGGTCATAACTGAATCCTTTCAGGTTGGTGCTGCTCGCAAAACTGGGTCAGTTGCTTCTTTCGGGGAGCGAGCTTGCACTTCACACAACCCCTTTTCAGCCGCTGCTCGTTACCCGTCACATGGTCTTTGTGATTCTCACGAATTCTTTATACGGCAGCCCTGTCCAAGTTTCAGCCTTGACGGCTCCCTTCGCCGTGGTGATCATGGACACCTTAGCAGCCTCCTCGGCAGATGGAGCCTCGTAGATGTCCATGAAATCGTAGGGACCCAAAAGCGCATAATGGTCGATCCACTTCACCTTGGGACATTTTGTTTTTACCTCGCTGAACCATTTCCTTCCGATCGATTCACGCTTTTGCGGATGTTCTAGAATGCTGGGTGATAGCTTTGTAAGCAGAATGAATATCGGCATACGCGCGCTCCTTTAGATTTCAGCCGCTTCCTCTCCATAATTTATGAATTCCCCGCCCCGTGATGGAAGTCGCTCCGGATCTTCAAACAGCTCTTCAATTAACGGTGTTCGATTACTTGATCCCCAGTTTTGCTTTCATCCTGGTGTGATATTTGCTGCCCGTCGTCATTTCCGATTGCAGGTTGGAAGCGAACGCTCTCACACGAGATTTTTCCGGATGGTCTTTAGCGAACTCTTTCTCAAGCTCTCCGACGAGATTCTTCAGTCTCGTGCAAATCTTCTCGAGAGCTGCGTATTCTGAAGAGACGGCCTTGAGTTGATCCGGCGACAAGAGCGCCTTTGTCTGTTGAAGGCGTTTTTCCATCGCAGTCAGAGACTTCTTCACCTCTCTGAAGTGTGCTCTTGCAACGCTGGTGTTCAAATCAGCGGCACTGGCTTCCTCCACGACCCGCTTTGAATGGCCGCGTATCATTCTGCACTCTCTCGTCAGCAGTTCGTGCTCCCGCACGAGAATCGATGGTTGTCCATAGGTTGGCAGCGCGAGAACCAATACGAATGAACCGCAGAGTAAGCGTTTCATATGCCACCCCCTTCCCTTTGCACATGCGAAAGAATTAGGGAATGCCCCGATCCTCGGGCACTCCCCGATGGATTGCGAAGCGACCGATCAGAGGCCGGACCAGCCGTTCATAATCCCGATACTTCATCCTCATGGATTCCGTGTGCTTACAGGCATTGAAGACGATATCGTCGTCCTCGGTAAGAGCCTGATCGACAATCACGGGTAATCCGTACAGATTACCGAACGGCGGCATCGCTCCCAGATCGCATCCGGGAAAGAGCGCCTCGAGATCCTCTTCGTGCGCGAGACGAACCGAGGTAGCCGCAAGCAGGCGTTTGAGAAGACGCTCGTTGAGCCGTTGGTCAGCGCGAAGTACGACCATCCAATACTTTCGGTCTACACACACGACCAATGTCTTTGCCAACTGGCTGTCGGGAACATGTACGACCGATGCAACATCACAAGCGGTGTACGCAGGCTCATGCTCGATGAGCTCGAACGGTATTGCATTGCTTTGCAGATATCGGACGATGTCGCTTGATCTTGCCATTGTTCTGTTCCTCCTGAGCGGTCTCGGCGGGACGTGAGGCCGCTCACAAAAAAGGGTTTGAGATTACCAGATCACAACACTCCAGCCTGTTCTGCGATGGTCGTTTGCTCTTCGTTTGTCCTCACCGTCCTTCGCTCGCCCCGCCGCTGTGCCTCATACACACTCATGGCGGTGATATTCCAATGCATCTTGCTTCTGAATCATGGTTTTGTTCTCGCTTTCGTTTTCATGGGGTGCAGGTGTTTGCGGCAGGCGTCGCAAAGCTCGGTACAAGGGTTGTACTGGAGTAAGCGAAGCGGAATGGATGTTCGGCAGCTTACACAGAGAACGTCCATCCGTGTTCGAAATGCTCGATGCACCCCTTCAAGAATCTGCAATTGAGTCTGATCCCTCATCTTGCGCATGCAGAAGGCCTTCGGATTGCCGGCGCATACCTTGATCTGGAGGTCGCAGTTCGCACAGATATGCTTCTCTCCCTCGTCAGTCGATTGTAATACGTCGTGGGATTGAACCTCCGAGAGGTGGAAACGAATCTCGCGAACGAATACTGCTTCAATCGGCTTGATATTGGCGGCTGAGCGCTTCATCAGTCAACGAGAGGTTGTCCAAAAAGGACCATTGACGGCTTGTGTGAATTCGAGAGTTGAGAAATTTCTTTCGTTTTCACAACCTCGACGGGGTCGGGTCGGCGACCCGACCTACATTTTGGACAACCTCGTTTCTCCGTCGGACTAAAAACCACTCCTCATCAATCTCCTCGCTTTCCTTGAACGCAAGAAGCGTTCCATGCTTCGCATTGACAATTCCTTGTCCCGTCGGTGCGATTGGTAAGGAGCCGAGGTTCTCTTTCTCAAAGCTGGGATACCGCAAGGCAGGCTTTTCGCAGGATTGCTATCCGAGTGAGCAGGAGAGAAAATGCTCGCCGGGCTTGAAGTAGGTACGGCCTTCGAAGTCGTACGGAACGACAAGACCGTTTTGTTCCAGAACGGTAAGGACGGCAGCCATGTGATTGGTTGTGATTCCAAGGGCGGCGGCAAGCTCTTCAGCCGTCATGGGGCGACGGGCTACCATCGTGAGGATGTCGGTAACGTGTGGAATTTTCTGCGGAATGTTTTTCGGAACGGATGATGCGATAATCTCGCATCGCTCACCGAAGATGGCCCGGATTTCTTCCATCCGCTCGAGCGTAACCGGTTGTACCCATGCTTCTGTAGGAGGTCGTTGAACAGTATTCAACTGAATCTTGTCGGGGCCAATCTCATCCAGTATTTCCTTGATGAGCGCGGTCTCTTCCGTACCGTCGTTGAGTCCTTGCACGAGCATGACCTCAACCCAAAGCTGACCGCGATACTCATGCCGGAAGGTTTTCAGACCGAGGAGGATCAATCCGAGCGAGAGTCTCGGATGCGGACGGTTGACCTTTAGGAACATTTCATTCGTTACCGTATCGAGGGAGGGAAGTACAACATCGGCCGCCATCAGGTCTTCACGCACATCGGTATGGTAGAGCAGCGTGCCGTTGGTAATGACCGCCACCGGAACCGGCGCGACGGCTTTTGCCGCGCGAATCATTTCTCCAAGTTTACTATTGAGTGTCGGCTCTCCCGACCCGGAGAACGTAACGAAGTCAAACTTGCCGACATGAGCCATTGCCTCCTGCAGCTCTCCAACGACCTCCTCGGTGGAAAAGTACGGATGCCGCTTCATCGACCGCTTGTCTGTACGACCGAGTTCGCAGTAGACGCAATCGAGATTACACAGTTTCTTGGGAATGACGTCGACGCCAAGCGAGAGGCCGAGACGGCGGGAAGGAATTGGCCCGAACACATACCGCCTGCTTAACGGCAGCGGCATTCGCATCTCGTTCAATGAAACTTGGTCATCCATGACGTTATGGAGCGACGAGTTCGTGCTCCTGCTTTTTCCCACGCAGAGCAACCTGTTCGAGCTCAGTCTGGAATGCGGGATGAGCAATGGCAATGAGCGCTTCAGCGCGCTGTTGGAGATTCTTTCCGTGGAGCCATGCAATGCCGAATTCCGTGACCACAACGTGGACGTCTGCCCGCGTCGTCACCACCCCGGCGCCCTGTTTCAATTGCGGCACGATGCGGGAGACCGTACCGTCCTTAGCAGTCGAAGGCAGTGCAATAATCGGTTTGCCGCCCTTGGAAGCTGCCGCTCCGCGAACAAAATCCACTTGACCGCCGAACCCGCTGTAAATCTTCGGACCAATCGAGTCGGCGCACACTTGGCCGGTCAAATCCACCTCAATGGCCGAATTGATGGCGACCATGTTGGCATTCTGCGCAATGATGAACGGATCATTGGTATAATTGCAGGGATGAAGCTCGAAATGCGGGTTGTTGTCCACGTACTGATACAGTTCGTTGGAGCCGAGCACGAACGTCGCCAGTACTTTTCCCGGATGAAGCGTCTTCTTCCGATTGGTGATGATGCCTCGATCGATCGCCCGTCTCACCCCGTCCGACACCATCTCCGTGTGCACGCCTAAGTTCTGGATACCGTCGAGTTGGGAGAGCACCGCATCCGGAATACCGCCGATGCCAAGCTGGAGTGTTGCTCCATCGCCGATGAGTCGCGCCACATGCGCGGCAATTTTGGTCTCGACCTCGCTTGCCGGAGATGGCGTGAGCGTGAGCAGCGGCTCCGAGCATTCCACAATTTTATGGACGCGTGAGACATGAAGAAAGACGTCGCCGAGCGTGCGCGGCATGCGGTCGTTGACTTGCGCGATAACGATCTTGGCGCTCTCGGCTGCCGCTTTCGACGCAGCGCATTCGACGCCAAAGCTCATGAACCCATGCTCGTCCGGCGGCGAGACGTGAATCAACGCCACGTCCAACGGAATAATTCTTTCGGTAAAGAGCGCTGGGATTTGTGAGAGATGGACGGGCACGTAGGCAGACCGCCCCTCAGCTATCGCTTCTCGGTCGGCCGGACCAACGAACAACGAATTATGCCGGAAATGCCTCTCCATACCCGGCCGGGCCAAGGGATCATCCCCGAGCAGAAGCACGTGGTTGAGCTCGACGTTATACAGATGTTCCCTTCGCTGCGCGAGGCCCTTCATCAGCAGAAGAGGCGTGGCAGCGTTGCCGCTGATGAAGACACGGTCGCCGGATTGTACAAACGAAACTGCTTCGTCAATCGGGACAACTTTGGATGTATAGAGTGAGAGCCAGTTCATCGATAGTCTTTCCTTGATTCGGGCGTCAACCCGTCGAAGACGGGTTCGAGGTCGCTATAGTTAAAACCGAGCGCCTTGGCGATCGAAGGCTGGAGACACTTACCGTTGTACGTGCACACCCCGCGCGCAAGTCCGGGGTCGCTCTTGATTGCGCGCAGAACTCCTTGCTCTCCGAGTGCAAGCAAGTACGGAAGGATGGCGTTGGTCAGAGCCGCGGAAGCGGTTCGTGGCACTGCGGATGGAATATTAGGAACGCAGTAGTGGATCACATTGTGACGATTAAACACCGGGTCGGCCAGCGTTGTGGGCCTGCTCGTCTCCACACATCCTCCCTGGTCAATCGAAGCATCCACAATCACCGACCCCGGCTTCATTTCCTTCACCATCGATTCCGTCACGACGTAGGGGGCACGTTCCCCTTTCACCAACACCGCTCCGATGAGAACATCGGCGTGCTTCACCGCTCGGCTGATCGCGTAATCCGTTGCCATACCCGTCGCAATCCGCCATTGGAAGATGTGTTCGACCTCTCTCAGTCGTGAAAGATCTTTGTCGAGCACCGTCACGGAAGCGCCCATGCCCAGCGCTACGCGGGCCGCTGTTCTTCCCACAGTACCTCCACCAAGAATGACGACGGACGCCGGCGCAATTCCCGGCACACTGCCGAGAAGAATGCCACGCCCCCCCTCCCGTCCGCCTACGGCGGACAAATAATGTCCTGCAATCTGCATCGAAAGCTGGCCGGCAATTTCGCTCATGATTTGGAGGATGGGAAGTTCGCCGCGTGCATTCTCGATCAGCTCATAGGCAATAGCCGTCGCCTTGCGCGCTAAAAGTTCTTCAATGTTCTTACGCTTCGATGCTCCTAAATGTAGAAATGCGAAGAGGACTGTTCCTCCATCGAGTTCCTCAACATCGTGGACCGAAGGCGAAGAAACTTTCAGAATCACATCCGAACGGTTGGCCACCTCTTCACGATGGAAGCCGATCGTCGCTCCGGCTTGCTGGTATTCTTCGTCGGTGAACTGCGCTAACTGTCCGGCCCCTTGTTCAATATACACGGTGTAGCCAGTCGCGACAAGCGCCTGAACGCCCGCGGGCGTCAGTGCAACACGCTTTTCGTTGATCAGGTCCTCTTTAAGGATTCCGTACTTCATCCCTTTTGTACTCCGTTGTTACGGATCCCAATCTTCTGCAACCCATCCCGCCATGAGGAACGACTACAAGACTATCTTTTCTTGTTTCTTTTGCGGCCTCGGTTTGTGCCCGTCGTTCTCCTGCCGTTCTGTTGCCGATGTGCTTCCATTGTTTCCTTTCGGCAAAGCTGTTTCCTTCCCTCTCCGTACCAGAGAGAGCGTAAGGCCAAAGAACACGAGCACCACAGCAACCCACACGGTGCTCATGAAGGGTTTCACGCTCGCTTCGATCACGAGCACATCCGACTTGGCTTCGTCTGCGGCGTGATCATGAAGACCGATGACGTTCACTAGAATGCGTGCCGACCTCGATTCGGGGTCAACCTGCATTCCTAACATCTCGAAGCCGTGGACGCTGTCGCTGAGCATGACGCGCGTCGGACGAGGCTCTGCGCCGTCGCGATAGGTCGTTACGGCGGTTACTTCTTCACGCTTGCCGTCGCGGTCAACAAGAAGCACGGCACCCACATTGAAGCCCGCGCCAGACATCATCGCATCGGAGCCGTGCTGACCCATCTCAAACCGTTGGAACGTCACCTTCATCCCGGCAATCTCGCTCGGTTCGCCCCGCTTCAACTCGAAATGATGGCTCGCGTGATCATGCTGATCGCCTTCTTCCAGCGAAACCGGCTCGATGTAGAAATCCCTCGTCAGAAAACTCACATAATCCGGCTCGCGCATAAGATTGTTGTTGTAGTCCGACTGATACATGACCGGAAACAGCATGAAGGCCTCGCCGTGGCGCTCTGCACGCACAAGGAATTGCCACTTGCCGCGGTCAAAAGCGCGCGGCCCGGTGTAGGTAAGCTGATAGCCGAGCACCTCTTTCGGTTCGTTCTCCGACAACGCGGCCGTCACTTTCTGACCGCAATAGCCGGAACCGATAATGCCGAGGAACAGCAGCGCGAGACCGGCATGAGCGATGGCGCCGCCTGCCCAGCGCGGGTCTTCCCGAATAATACGATACGCTTTCTCCACACTGACGAACAGCGCAAAGAGTGCGCTGAACGCGAGCGCGCCCATCTGCCAGGAGTCCAGACCGACGAGCAACAGAACAACAAGCCCAAGCACCGCCGCGCCGAAGGCAAACGATGCTTTCTTGACTGCCCCGCTTTGCGGGGCAAGCGGGGCAAGCGACTCTTCCTTCCACGCGAGAAGCAGACTGGCGCCGAGCAAGAGGCCAAGGATGACGGCGATGGGGAGATTCATCCTGTCGTAAAATGCCGGCTCCATGCTCGAATTAGAAACGATCGGCCAGCTGGTACCGAACAGGATAATCAGAGCGCTGGCAGCCATGACGAGCGTGCTGATGGAGATGAAGGATTCGCGTGTGAATGTTCCGACCTTGTTCGTTGGAACGAGGTCTTTCCAGCGTATTATCAGCATTGCTACCCCGCCGAGCGTAATGGTACCAATCCACACGAGCAGGATGGTGTACGCGACCGCACCGGGATCAGAAAAAGAATGAACCGAGGCTGAGCCGAGAATGCCGCTACGTGTCAGAAAGGTGCTGTAGATAACGAGCACGAAGGAGACAATAGCGAGGATGAAATTTGTTCGGGCAAGATTTCCGGTTCGCTTCTGAACGAGTATGGTGTGAATTAACGCCGTGATGGTAATCCAGGGAATCAACGACGAGTTCTCTACCGGATCCCATCCCCACCACCCGCCCCAGCCGAGCACCCCGTATGCCCAATAGCCGCCGATCATGATACCGGCGCCGAGCGAGAGCGAAGCGAAGAGGACCCATGGCAGCGCATGTCCAATCCAATCCGCATACCATCGTTTCCATAATGCCGCAATAGCAAATGCGAAGGGAACGCCAACCGCCGCAAAGCCGACGAAGAGCACAGGCGGATGCGCAATCATCCAGAAGTTTTGCAGCAGCGGGTTGAGTCCGCGCCCTTCTTCAGGAGATGTTCCAGGGGTGAGCTGGTCGGGATACACGTTCCAGATGTACTGGAAGGGGGATTTCACAAGCAGGAGCAGCAAGAGAAATGCGACGAGAAGTGTGTAAACCGACATCACCTCGTACTCGATCTTTCTCTTCTGCGTGTAGGACCGCAAGAAGACACCAACGAGCACGGCGCAGAGCGTCCAAAACAGGAAGCTTCCCTCCTGTCCAGCCCAGAATGTTGTGATCAACAGATGGAGCGGTAGGTCGGTCGAGCTATACCCCCACACGTAGGAATAAGAAAAATCATGCTGCAGGATGTGCGCTAGCAGCAGCGCTGACGCCACAACGACGCCCGCGGTCATGAGGAAATAGCTTCTGCGCCCGAGCGTTGCGAGCGGCGGCCCCGGCCTTGTTGCCGAGCGATAGTATGCATAGACCGCAAGCAGGGCGGCAAGAAATGAAACCCACATCAGAAGTGAACCGGCCATACTTCCTCCATACAAAGTGCAAAAGTGCAAATGAAAACATCCTTTGATGCCGACGCGAACGCGTTCGAGCAGTACGCCTTGAGAAAGAGCAAGTTGCGTACCATCTTCTGAGACAAAAGAGAAAGAGAATCGCTGAGAATTATTTGCAGAATCAGAGTATTCGGTCAAGTCGTTCTTGTGGGTGAGAAGAGGGTGGGACTCTTTCCTAAGAGTGGGAAGGAGAAACGGATCGATTCCTTGCTGCTGCTCGGTGTTGCTGTAAATCGGTACAGATAGACGCCGCTCACGGAGAAATAGGATCGGACATCGTACCAGACAAGGTCATGAGTGTAACCGGCTGTGACGAGGCATGAATGGTCGGTATAGGAAGTGGTGCCGTGATTGGCTGTTGTCAGAAGCTGCGGCGGGTCTTCTTGTTGCTGGCCTGCTTCATAGACGCAGTGAGAGGTTGCTCCGGAAAAGTGCCAATGCAGATACTGTACCAACGTCTTCACCTCTGGCGGTTGATGAAACGTCTTGAACGCCGCCTGTTCGATCGCTATTGCCACACCTCCGTTTATGACCGTCGAGCCCAACGAAAACCTGTTGACCCGACCAATTCAATGTTGTATGTTTGTGTATCATCTTGGGTCAAATTGGGATTACAATCTCCCAAAGGTATGAATTTTCTATTTTCAGGATCCCGACAAAAAGCGGTCGGGATCCTCAATTTGACGATGGACTTAGTCCTGCTTTTCAGGATTCCGCTATCAAGCGGGATTCCAGAAAGCGGAACTTCCCTACGCTCGCTAAGTCCAGTCAAATTGGGACTTGACAAAATGGGAAACTTTTGCCTATTGTATCACTGCGGTGGATAACAGCCACGCACTCTTGTCAAACGTCGCAAAGCCACATTCCATGGTAACAGCCGAAAACAAAACCCGCGCTGGACGTCGACATCAGATCCTCCGTACCGCGAAACGGATTTTTTCTGAGAAAGGATTCCACAACGCCAGCGTTGCGGACATCATCGACGAGGCGGGCATAGCACGCGGAACGTTCTATCTCTACTTTACCAACAAGCGGGATATTTTCGATAAACTGCTTACCAACCTTCTTGAAGAGCTCGACCAACGCATCTGTCCTGTCGACCTCACTGAGGGGAAGCCGGAGCCGCTCGAGCAAATGCGGGACAACATCCGCCGCGTTCTTGAACTCGCCATGAAGGAGCCCGAGCTCATCCAAATTTTGCTGCACCACACGACAGGGTTGGACCAGCGGTCGGCCGAGGCAGTCCGTACGTTCTACGATAAGGTTCTGCAGTTGATCGAACGTTCGCTGGAACTCGGTATGCAGATGGGGTTAGTGAGGTCCTGTTCAGCCCGCATCACGGCGTCGTGCATCCTCGGGACCATGAAAGAAGTTCTCAACACGCTGACGTCGGACGACACGACACCTCCGCAACTCGACGTTATGGTAGAAGAAATTCTCCACTACGGGCTCCACGGGGTTTCGCGCAGTCCCGAAGTGTTTGTAACCAAACGCTAAATTTTTTTTCATCTCCATAGACTGACATGTCAGTCTAATCACACAACACCGTTCTTTTCAGTTAAGGAGGGAACTATGGAGACAATCACCCATTATACCGCCTACCGTCCGCGTCCTTTTACCAAGGAGCAGCGAGCGACGGCCACGCTGCTCTATGGCGGGCTTACCTGGAAACATGAGCGACTGGTCCAGGGAGTAATGCACAACCTCGGCTACAACGCCGAGCCGTTGCCCAACATCTCACGGGCTGACCTCGATGCCGGGAAGGAACTGACCGACGTCGGTGCCTGCTGTCCGACGACCTTCACGACGGGAAACCTGGCCAATTTCTTAAAAACGAAAGTGGATGAAACGGGGAAAGACGATGTGTTGAATAACTACATTTTTTTCACGGCCGGCGCGTGCGGTCCGTGCAGGTTCGGGCAGTACCATGAATCGTACACAATGGCGCTGGACGGACTGGGGTTGAGAGATTTCAGAATTTTCCTCCTTGCACAGAACGAGCTGGACCAGGGGAGCAAAGACGGCGGCGGGTTTGAAGTGACGCCTCCTCTGAGCACCGGTATCATCTGGGCAATACTTATCAGCGATCTCCTTACCGACCTTGAATACCAGACCCGGCCGTACGAAGTAAACCCGGGACAGACTGACCGTGTGTTGCAGGAATCGATCGAATACCTCTACGAAATCTTCCGCAACCGTCCTCTTCAGAAAATCGAAAGGAACAAATGGAAGACCATCGGCTGGCATATCGTGACCGATTACTTTACGAACGCGCTTCGTGAAGTGAAGAAAACGTGGAGTGCGATAGAAGTTGACAGGCTACAGGTCAAGCCGAAGGTGAAAATTACGGGAGAGTTCTGGCTGCAGACGCACGAAGGGGATGGGAATTACAACATCAAGCGGTGGTTGGAACAGGAAAGCTCTGAAGTCATCCCACCGCCGATCGCCGTCTGGCTGGATTACCTGATGTACATGCCGACGCATTCGTTGTCCGAGCGCCGACGGGTTGACCGTGCAAGCGCTGCGAAGATGGCGCTTCTCAAGTTGCTGCGTACGACGTATCGCTGGATGTACAATCGTTACCGCAGAGCACTCGGCAACTTGCCGTACGAACTGCCGAGTCAGGAAGAGCTCGCGCAACTCGCCGCACCGTACTACTATTATCGGCTTGACGGAGGCGAAGGGCATATGCTCATCGGGAAGGCGCTGCATGCGTACCTTCACAAGAAAGCGCATATGATTTGTGAACTCACGCCGTACTCATGCATGCCGAACACCATGTCGGTTGGTGCCATGGCGAACGTCCTCGGCCGCTATCCCGATTTGCTCTACGCGCCGATTGAAGTGAAAGGCGATGCAGAAATCCATGCCCTCTCCCGCTGCCAAATGATCCTGACCGAAGCCAAGAAGCGTGCACAGCGCGAGTACGAAGAAGTGATGGAGAAAACAGGCCTTTCACTCGAAACTCTCCGTACGATCGAAACGCGTAACCCCGAGGTGAAGCGCGCGACGTACCGCGTGCCGCACCACGGCTATGCCGGGACGGCGGCAAACTACATCCATCATCTCGCGAAGATGCGTGGAACAGCAAAGAACTAATTCATCGCGCATCACACCGTGGTTCTTTTACACGATACGATTATGGAACAGACGCCTCTTCCATCCAACGGACACATGTTCTGCGGCATTGACGTCGGCAGTACGACATGCAAGTATGTGCTCACGTCGTCCAGTGGCAAAGTCATAACCCAGGCCTACGAGCGGCACAACACCAAGCAAGCGGAGAAAGTGCTCGATTTCTTCGGTCGGCTGGAATCTCAGCACGGGTTTACCCCCGAACGAGACCGCGTGTTTTTCACGGGTTCAGGCGCAGGTCTGATCGCGCCGCTCGTCGGCACGAAAATCGTACAGGAAGTCGTTGCGGTAGCAGCAGCTGTAGAGCGACTTCACCCGGCGGTTCGCTTTGTGAGCGAAATTGGCGGGGAGGATATGAAGACGATATTTTTTAGCGGCGAGGGACAGACGAAAAACAAGCAGGTGTTAATGCAGGCGGCTTGCTCGGGCGGTACCGGTACCTTCATCGAGAAGACGGCGAGGAAACTGCAGATTCCTACCGAGCAACTCAGCCAGATGCATTACGAAGGCTACACACTGCACAAAATCAGCAGCAAGTGCGGCATCTTCGCTGAAGCCGATGCCAACACCCTGCTGAAGGCGGGCGTCTCCGTCGAGGAGATCATCGCCTCGCTCTTTGAGGCAGTCGTTTATCAAAACCTTGCAACGCTCACCCGCGGCAACACGCCGCTCCCTGAAATTCTCCTCCTCGGTGGACCCAACCTCTTCTTCAAAGGACTCCAGGAAGCGTGGCGCGTGCATCTGAAACACATCTGGAAAGAGCGCAACGTTGAAATGCCGAACGACAACGAACCCGAGTCGCAAATTGTCGTCCCGGATGACGCGCTCTACTACGCCGCGCTTGGCTGCATTGAAATCGGGATGCGGGAGACAGCGTCGGTCGGCGTGTACCAGGGGATGAAGAAATTGAAATGGTGGTTTGAAGAAGGACAGTATGAAGAGAAGAAGAAATCGGGAAGGAACGGGTTGTGGACGACGCCCGAAGATCTTCAGCAGTTTATCGGCAGGTATGGTGGGAATGGCGAAGGAAAGTCCGAAGACAGAATGCCGGGGAGAGGAGACAAGGGCCGGAAAGAAAACGGAACAAGGGAACATGGTGGAAACGGGGAAGACACGTCAAGCCATCAGCCCGGCAATCCATCAATCCCGTCTACGCTTGCTCGTGTGATTGTGGGATGCGATTTTGGTTCGACGACGGCAAAGGCTGTGTGTCTTTCTCCGGAGAGGGAGATTGTGTATTCGTGCTATGCTCTGAGCAAAGGCAATCCCATCGAAGATGCGCGTGAACTCTTCCGGCAGATTCGACAGGCGGTCGGCGGCGGTGCAATCCTCGGGGTGGCAATCACAGGCTATGGTAAAGACCTGTTGAAAAACATCGTCGGTGCCGATTGTGCGGTTGTGGAAACGATCGCCCACGCGACAGCAGGCCTGCACTTCTTCCCGGACGCCGATTGCATCTGCGACGTCGGAGGGGTTGACGTGAAGATCATGATCCTCAAGAACGGCACGGTGTCGGATTTTCGGCTTAACTCCCAGTGCTCGTCGGGCAACGGTGCATTCCTGCAGGGGGTGGCGGAGCGGTTCAACATTCCGCTCAATATGATCGCGGACGAGACGTTCAAGGCGACAGCCATGCCCCAACTTTCGATGGGCTGCGGTGTGTTCCTGCAGAGCGACATCGTCAACCAGCAGCGCAAAGGTTGGCAGGCAGAGGAGATTCTGGCCGGTCTCTGCGCAATTCTTCCGCTCAACGTCTGGATATACGCTGGTGGACTGAACAATCTCTCCCAGGTTGGGAACAAATACATCCTTCAAGGCGGTACGCACAAGAACGTTGCCGTCGTTAAAACTCAAGTCGATTTCATCAAATCCAAAATTCCCGATGCGGAAGTCGTCGTTCATCCCTACTCCGGCGAGGCCGGCGCCATCGGTGCAGCCCTCGTGGCGCACGAGTGGTGGCAGAAGGGGGGCAAGACGCGGTTCCGCGGGTTCGACATCATCGAGAAACTGACGTACAAGACAACCACGTCGCCCGACACCGTATGTAAGTGGTGCCCTGTCAATTGCCAACGAAGTTTCATCGACGTTGAGTTACCCGACAGCAAGGGGCGGCCGTGGAGCAAAGTGCCGGTGCCCGAAGGATGGGAGCGGGTGATCGTCAATAATTCCTGTCCGAAAGGACTCGTGGAAGACAGCAACGAAGTGAAGGTTGTCAAAGCAGAAATGGAACGAGTCAAGAATGCCTATCCCAACATCGCTGATACAGTACGTAAAGAGGCGTTTCGCAGGGTTGCGGTCGAAGCCTGAACCGAAGGATCGTTCAAGGATCCGCGTCGGCATCCCGAAGGTGCTCAACATCTGGAACACCCACCAGTTCTGGGTTGGGTTTTTGACGGGGATCGGGATTAAGCCGGAGAATATCGTGTTCAGTTCGAACTCATCCGAGGAGCAGTTCCGGGAATACGGCAAAGGGCGCGGCACGGTCGATTGCTGCTACCCCGTCAAATGCATCAGCGGGCATTATGGTGAACTCGTTTTCGGGCAGAAACGCAAAATCAATGTGCTGCTGAGTCCTATGATTTACACGCTTCCGTCATTCCTCCGCGGCCACGTCATCGACACGATCACCTGCACGCGGGTGATGGCGGGGCCGGAGAACATCAAGTCGGGCTTTTTGAAAGAACGGGATGTGTTTGCAGAGAACGGCATCACGTACGCTTCGCCGTATGTGTGTCTTGGCGACCGGGAGATTGTCCCTCAACAAATGTACACGGCGCTTACGGATATTTTCGGTTTGGAATTCGAGGAAACGCGCCGCGCGGTGCACGTCGGCTTTGCGGCGCTGGACGCGTTTGACGGCAAGGCGCGGAAGCAAAGCCGTGACCTTCTCGCCTGGTGCGCCCAAAACGCGAAACCGTGCATCCTCGTGCTTGCGCGTCCGTACCATATGGACACCGGCATCGGACATGAGATCGAAGCCGACTTGCAGGCGTACGGATTTCCGATCCTGTGGTTGCAGTATCTTCCGACCGATGACGATCTGATGCAGTGGCTCTTCGAAGAAGATCTGCGGTCGGGTCGCATCAAAACGCCGTTCGATATTTCCGACGTATGGACATCATCCTACAGCAGCAACACCAACGAGATTCTCTGGGGGGCAAAATTTGCTGCGCGTTGTCCATGGATGACATGTGTGATCCGCCTGTCGAGTTACGAGTGCGGGATGGACCAGCCGACGTTCACGCCGACGCAGAAGATCGTCGAAGTCTCCGGGACGTTGTTCTTCAAGTTCGGCGACCTCGATGCGACGAAGCCGGCGGGAAGCATCAAAATACGAGTTGAGACAATTGTCCATTACGTCGAGAAGCATTCCGGAGAAATCATGCGCAAGAAACTGGCAAGACTGTCAGAGCCGTCACCGTTGGGGATGAGACGTGGGATCGAGGAGAAAGAGTCGATAGGGTCTGTAGAGTCTGTGGAGTCGAGAGTCGGAAGTCGATAGTCTGTAGTCGGTTGTTATGGCGTATTTGAAAACCTTGTGGAAGGTAGGAAATTTCTCGCTCCGACGGTCCACGTTTTGTGTTCGCCTCTTGAATCCCGCTTGCTTTTGAGCGGGATGTCCAGCCATAAAGTGGCGGGATGCGTCGGAGCGCCCGTTACGACGCGGTTTTAATACTCCTGCTCAATGCCAAACACATTCAGTCTCCCGTTGATATGCTTCGACGGATCCCGGAAGGTCAGGTCTGGATTCACGACGTCGCCATGACAGGCGGCGCAGTTCAGAATGTTGGGATGATTACCTCCCTGCGCGGATGTTTTCGGCAGCGAACGCTCCGCGAGCGTTGGCCTGGTCGGATCGCCATGACACGTTCCGCACGCGGCCGTGGCGGGGTTGGTCCACACAACGACGTTGTTCACGTTCCCGTTCTTGAATGCGCCGTGACAATACGTATTCGAGCATGAGCCTGTTGCCGGGGTATACGCCGGCACCGGAATGACCGTGGGAAGGTTGGCATTGTAGCGAGGCCGACCGGGGACGTTCGTCGCATAGTTCGCGAGATAGTTATTCATCTTCACTTCAGCACGGGAATCCGCATTATCCACATGGCCCGGCGAGTCGAGCCGGCTGGGGACGACGTGGCACTCTGCGCACGTCGCTGCCGCCGCCCGAATACTTCCGATCAAGTGAATCTGATGCGCACCAACGCCTCGCGCCGATGTGCTCGTGTTCTTGCTCAGATCACGCGGCGGCGCGGGACTTTGCGGACTGCCGTGACACGTGGCGCAGTTCTCCGGTCCATCAGGCGCCGTATGGCACGTCATGCAGGAGACCCTGGAAACACCGCCGGTGTATGAGCCTCCATGGCACATCGTGCAGCTTTTCATGCTCCATCCCAACCGGCGGATCTCTTGGCCATGGAAGTTTAAGGATGACACGGTCATCCATCCCTCAGGATGAATAGTTCTTCCCTTCGATGCCACTGGAAGCTCTTCTTGGAGATCGGAGCAGGATGAGATCATTACGGTAAGAATGATTCCCAACAACCCTAACGCGTAGATGTCAGCAAGTCGTTTCATCGTGAGCTCACTTATTGCGCATGGCAGTAGCCGCAGAATCCTTGTCCCTTCATGCCGCCGACGCGCGCGTTCGGGTCGGAGTGGCAGACGAAGCACGCCGATCCCGGGTCGCTGTGCCACGGGCCGTTTGTCCCTCTGAGGAATCCGCGCACATGCGTTTTGGGATTCGTACCGCGAATGCCGTCAGGGTCGGCGTGACAGGTAATGCAGGTCGGGTCTGCGCCTTGCACATCGTGGCATGATGCGCAGCTCTCGATATCGCGCCGGGCAAGCTGCGCGTGCGCGCCGCCACCGCTCCCCACGCCGAGCGTCGCGAACCCCCCCTGCAGGTGCGTGGCGGGCTTGAAGTTCACCTGCGTAATGTTCCCGCCGGCTTCATGGCATTGCACACACGTTCGCTCCTGCGCTTGATTGTGGCATGATTGACAATCCGAAATTCTTCCCTTCGCAAACGCCCCATGGGTGAATCGGAAATTCAGGTCATGCACCTTGGCAAGCGCGCTCCCCTGTCCACGGTCAATGGCGATCAAGCGGGGTGAACGCGTGGTCATCAGATCGCGACCGGGCACATTGACCCTTTGCAGTTGCACGCCGTTATGACAATCCATACAACTCTCCTGCGTGTGGCACGCGCCGCACATTGCTGTGGAGACGCGGGCAAGGAACTTATGCTCGCGCGCAAAATCGGTACGGTCATGTCCTTTCGGACGGAGGCTGGCAAAGTTCGTGTGACACAGCTCGCAGGCGTTCGAAAGCTTCCGGTCGTCATGGCATGTGTTGCACGTTGCTTTGGAAGGGACATTCCGCACGCCGGCGCGATCAACTTTATCCATCCCCGCGTGGCACGTTTCGCACGCCATGTTCTCGTCCGTCGCATGGACGTCGTGCGGGAAACGGAGTTCGCGCCTCGGGCTTGCAAACGCCACATACGTCGCCGGGTCATCGCTGGTGTGACAATAGGTGCAGTTGGTGTTGAGTTGCTCCTCGTGGCACGACTGGCAGTTGGTTTTCTTGCTCAACAGGTTGTCGGATGCGAGCGTGCTGGTTTTCGCGGCATCATGGCAATCGATGCACGCCATACCGAATTCCCCCACGTGCTTGGCATGAGAGAAGATAATGAGTTTGGATCGATCCTGATCATAGTCTCCCTCGCGCGGCGTGCTGACCAGCGTAGCGCCGAGGATGAGGATAAACACAGCCCCCAACAGCGCGTAGAGTTTGATGAGCGACGTTCCGATGGCGGTCGTACTGTTTATAGTCAGAAGATGTCGAGTCGTTCGCTGAAGAAATAGCTGCCGCGGAAGAACAGCCGCACGTCGTTCTTGTAGAGCTTGTTCTGGATCCACTGCACCTGCGTATCGAGCGAGATGGTAGGGATTGGCCGGTACACCGCGCCGAGGGCAGCGCTCAGCGCTCCCTGCAGCTTCTCCGATGCATTGAGCTTGTACTGCGCGTAACTCAGCAGAAGCGTGGGCGTCACCATGCGTTCCCACAGCGGATAGCCTACCTGGAGCGACGCCGCGCTGACCTCGCTGTCGTACGTCACGTTCCTGCTCACGCTTGCCGACCCGTAGCGCCCGCTGCCGCCGAGTGTGATCCGTTGCGACTGTTCATCCCCATAGGAAACAAAGCCGTAGCGTCCAAAAACCTGCCAGTCATTGCCCAGCTTATACTCCGCTCCCACTTCAACCTCTTGAAGCGTGTTGTAGGTGAAGACCCAGAAGATGGAGTTGTACGACAGCCGCGGCTCTCTCCACAGGTATTCGCCGGTCAGCGCGAGGTCGTCAAGAACTTGAACGCGGCTAAAGAGTTGTACGCGCGATGTTCGTTCGAGATAGAGGTCATAATCGTAGCGGCCGAACGCTGAGACGAACGCATGTTCGACATTGACGTCGCCGCTCATGTACTGTTCGGCCGTCGCCGTCGGGCGAATCTCAACGACGTACGGGTTGAACAACGAGTCGGCACGGAGCGCGCTGTAGGACTCCGGGTGGAGCCGCTTGCGCATATAGCTGACGGAAAGCTGTGCAAACTCCACCGGCGTCACCAGAAGCTGTGCGCCGGTCATCAAATTGTTTGCGCGGTCGTGGATGATGTATGCCTTCATTCGCGGCGGGGGGAGGAAGCCGTAGTACGCGTTCAGCTTTACCCCGTACTGTGGAACCTTGATACCCACCAGCCCTCCATCGATCGTTCCGGTCCCGACACCCGCGAAGATCAGCTGTCGTCCCACGGCGACATCCACGATGCCTGCGATGTTCGAAGCCTTTGCGTACAGGTTGAAGAGACGAAACTGCGGGTCATTTTTGACCGGGCCTGCAAAGTCATTGAAGCCCTGCATGTAGGAGTGGAGGGAAAGAGCGTTGCGCGCAATGGTCAGGTGAAGTAATTGGTGGCCAAACAGATGGTGGGACGTTACGCCTACCGTATCGTGTCGCTGCCACGCGTAACCCGATGTAACAACGCGCGCCTGGAAAAACTGGCCAACAACCGACGCGGTCGCGGCGAAGAGGAGAAGCAAAACAAACCCGGTGCGTTTCATCTGTCCTGCCTTCTGAAGTTCGGTACTCTCTTACCGGTACTGCGGACAACCTCTGCGTTGCGCTTGTGTATTGCCGAGCTATGGTATTTCGACAATCTGCAGTTTAATACCCACGATGGTGTACCCCACGCCGGAGGGTACAATCGAACAACGCACTACTCAATTCCCTGTTGGCACGGGATGCTTAATCTTATCCCAATACTCGGTAAACTTAAATCCCTTGAACGTCGGACTCTTTTCGTTATGACAGCTCTTGCAGTACTGCTCGACAGCAGCCATATCCTTCCACGTTACCAGGCCCGCTTCAATTGCTTTCGCTCTATCCCGCACGTGAATCACCCGATATCCTCCACCTGCGCCGTGGCACGTCTCACATTGCACGCCTTCCTTAATGTCGAACGTCCGCTCGAACAGCTTCGCGTCAACCGTCTTGCCGAGGGTATGGCACTCGAGACATTCCTTGCTTTCGACGGCAGGCTTGGTGAGGCCTTGCGCCTTGGCAATTTCGTTTGCCTTCGCCGTCGTCAGCGTCTTGTATGCCTCCGCATGTTTACTTTGCTGCCAGATCGTGTGCTGGCTTCCCTGCTTTTCAGTGCGGTGGCACGGCGCACACGTCCGCACGCCAATGTATTTCTGCTGAGCTATGCTGACGATTGGGATGCTCAACAGGACGGCGGTGATAGTTGCTCTCAGCATTGGATTTCTCCTCAAGGGTCTTAACAGTAAAGGTAATAGTGTTGAAAAAACCTCAATCCCTGTGCCATCGTGTGAACATCAAATACAGCCTCCCTAAGCGTAATTTATACGGTAACTTGACACACGTTTCTTGGAAATGCGAAACACCGGAAAAATACCTTTTGACATCGGGAAGAAGTCCTGTGGTGCTTGAACCGTATCATCAAGAACCGTCCGGTGTATTTACCTGATCCTACAGCCTCGTCACAATGTCCCTGCTGTCCGATTGGATTTTAGACCCGCCTGTCTTTTTTCGATCCTTTTGATAGTCAAATACAATGATAACGCAAGAATAGAAATAATCAGCGTTGAGACGCCCAAGCCCCAGCGTCTGAAGTAGTACTCGTCAACAGCTTCCTGCGCTTGCGTCGAAACCACGCCGGCGACGGAAAGTCCGCGTTCAACCACTTCACGGAACTTCGCTTCATCGAATGCGTGCACGATTGTGCGAGATTCAAACCGGGCCTGGCGGGCATCACGCAGTTTGAACTTGGCCTCGCTAATCTCCATTCCTTTCTGTTCTGCCTCGTTGACTAAGCGCGCGGCGACTCGTTCGGCGTACTCAAGACTGTCTACCAACGCCCGCATGGTCTGAGCAACAAAGAACCCCTTCGGGTATTCCGTCGGTGAGTGACAGCGAGAACACACGCTCCCTTCCGCTATGCCCAACAGTTGTTCCGTCGCGGCATCGATTTCATGATGACCATGGCACGTTTCGCATTCCGGAAGCTTTCGCTGATCGAACGCCTTCTTGTGGGGGCTGGCAGAAAACAGGTCGGAGCTTAGCGCATGGCATGTGCCGCATACTTTCGAGATGGACTCCACACCCGGCGGGATAGCACCATGATTGCCGTGGCAATCATTACATGCAGGCGCATTCAGGTCATGTTTCTGCAGCAACGCCATGCCGTGAACGCTGCGGGAATACTTCTCGAGTTGGTCGGTCGGAATCTTGTACGTCTTCATATACTCTGCATCGCTGTGGCACTGTCCGCACATCGCCGGCAGATTGACCGGATACACTTTCGACCGCACATCGCTGGCCGGCCTCACATCATGGCCGCCGTGACAGCTTGCACACTCGGCAACCTTCACATCGCCCCGCGCATTCAACATGCCGTGCACGCTCGTCCGATACTTTTCTACCTGGTCAATCGGTAGCGCCGGATTGTACTGCCGCATATAGGAGGCACTGCTGTGACATCGCCCGCACGCCCGGACGATGTTCGCCGGATGAACGGGGGAGGTTCTGTTCTTGACCGAGACAACGCCGTGCGCGTCGTGGCAGGTGGTGCACTGCAGCATCCGTTCCTGGCCGGAGACCGCTAATCGCCCGTGCACGCTCCCGGCAAGCATTTCCCCTTGATTGACCGGAAGCGATGAATGGAATCGATTCATCTCCGTTGTACTCGAATGACACTTCTCGCACGCGGCGCTGATCGCGTCTCCCTTCGGCACACCGATGAACCCCTTCTGCGGACTCATCCCTTCATCCATGTCTTCCGCGAGCGGATCGCCCCCATGACATCCTGCGCAGGAAATTCCCTTCGCACGATGAACGTCTCTCACATACAGTGTGGACGGCTTGTCGCCGAGCGCTTCATGGCATGTGAAGCACTGGTCTGGTTGCTTCTGAGCTTCGAGACCATCTGCCCAGAAGAAAAGCAGCAGCGTGATGGAGAGCAACCTTTTCACGAGAGCCACCCGAGGATGGTGAAGACGACGATGAACATCACCACAACGATGCCGATGTAGGTCATGACGCGGTTTTCTTCTCCGCGAGAACTTTTTCGGTCCCAAAACGGAACGAGTAGCCAGAGCACGCCTCCGATAGAGAAAAGGAGAATGCCGAACACTTGCCCGTCCATGAACACGACCTGCGCCGGCAGGTATTTGAGCAATTGAAACATGAACATGAAGTACCACTCCGGTTTAATCCCCTCGGGCGCTGGTGCAAACGGATCTGCTTTCTGACCGAGCTCCCACGGAAAGAACACCGCAAGGATGGCAAGCAGATTTAACACCAGAAGCCAGAGAAGAAGATCGCGCAAGAGGAAGTTTGGAAAGAACGGCATCGTCTTCAGTGTCTCACCCCGATTCTTCTTCAATCCGAACGGCTCACTCATTCCCTGTCGTTGAACGAGCAGAAGGTGGATGCCCAGAAGGAGGGTGAAGAGCCCCGGGAACACGGCCACGTGAAAACCGAAGAAGCGCGAGAGCGTCGCACCGGTAACGTCCTCGCCGCCGCGAAGGAATATCATGATCGGTTTTCCGATAATCGGCACAGCGCTGACAATATCGGTTCCGACTTTTGTGGCAAAGAACGCAAGCTCATTCCACGGCAACAAGTAACCGCTGAATCCGAATCCTAACGCAAGAAAGAACATCAGCATCCCGCTTACCCATGTCAGCTCTCGCGGTTTGCGGTATGCCCTCTCGAAGAACACGCTGAACATGTGGATCATGATAGCGAGGATGAAGAGGTTCGCCGCCCAGCTGTGAATCGAGCGAATCAGCCAGCCGAACTCGACCTTCGCCATGATGAACTGAATGCTCTCGAAGGCGAGGTCTTCCGTCCCCTTGTAATACAGCAGTAACAGGATGCCGGTAACGACCTGGATGATAAACAAAAAGAGGGAAACGCCGCCGAAGTAATACCACACCGAATGACGGTGCACGGGGACGTACTTCTTGCCCATGAATTCCACAACGTCCTTCAGCAGAAGGCGTTCGTCAAGCCAGGCAAATGCCGATCGCCAGAGATTCATGCGGTTGCTCTCGAAACGAACACTTCGTCGCCCTGCACGACCACGCGGTACACATCGAGCGGTCGCGGAGGCGGGCCGGCAATGTTGCGGCCGTTGAGGTCGAATCGCCCGTTGTGGCACGCGCACCAAATCACGCCCAAGTCGGAACGAAGCTGAACGGTGCAGTCGAGGTGTGTGCAAGTTGCCCCGTAGGCGCGGAACTCTCCGGTGGGATTCTTGACAAGGATGACCGGCTTCATGCCGAAGCGGATGATCGTTCCATCCTCAAGCTCGGCGAGCTTTCCAACTTTCACGCTGCTGACCTCGACGTCGCTGAGTGGTGGCGGTTTCATGTACGCCAGAATAGGGTAGAACACTGCCGCAAGCCACGCCAGTGCGCTGCTACCGAGAACATACTTGAGGAAGTCGCGCTTGCCTTGATCGGTTGAATGAGTCGGATAGCCGTTGTCGGAGTTCATTGTACTGACTCAAGTTGAGCTCAAGTTGAGCGCTTGTTTGAAGGGGTTGAAACCCCCGTACTTGTTGATTAAAATCGTCGACCACGTCCTGAAGGACGTGGCTATTGCCCCGACCTTCAGGTCGGGACTAGAAGAATCCCTTAAAACACCACGGGCTTCAGCCCATGAAAAAAAGCCGGGCGCTCAACTTGAGGTACTGGGAAGAATCTTCACGCGTTATTTTGTCGCGCTGTGGCAATCGCTGCAGTTCATCGTCTTCCATGCACCGCCGATATCAATCGGATGTTCGTACTCAACCCCCGCCAACGAAACCCGAAGCTTCTCCCGTTCATACCCCTGGGCCATGATGGTATGGCAGGCGTTGCAATCTTTCGAGAGAACTTTTCCGTCGTCGCTGACATGCCGGTCGTTGTGACAGCGGAAGCATCCCGGCGAGAACATGTGGCCGATGTGATCCGGAAACTCCCGCCAGTCATGTTTCATCTCCGGGAAATAGTTGCGCCGATAGATTTTCTGCAGCTCGTTGACGGCTGTCTCAATCTGCCGCTTCCGCCCCGAATACACCGCCGGATAGTTCAAACGATAGTACTCCTCCACCACAAGTCGGATACTGTCGAGCGCCACTCGCCGGGTTGTATACGGCTGTTCCAGTAATCGCACACCGATACTTTTGATGTACGGCAGCGAACGGTCGATCCAGTTATGCTCTAACGCCTGGTTCACCGAACGCATCGGCGGATGGTAAATGTGCGTCGGCCGATTATGGCAATCGATACAATCCATTCTTCTCCGCGGATACGCTGCCAGTTCTTCCTCCGTCAGCTGCACATCGGGGTCTCGGTAGACGCGCGTGATACCGTCCTTCGACTTGACTTGCACCCAGGGAATCTCCATCCTCTGCCGGTCGATGGCAACGTAGGTGACTTCGTTCGTAATGTTCATGTGCCAGTGGATGCCGGAGGTAGGACCGGTTTCGATGTTGCCGCCGCCGGTTTTCATCAGCAGCGTGAGGTTCCACATCGTGTTGTGTTCGTCGGAGATGAAGTTCGTAATGTTCCTCTGCTTCTCGCTGAAGAAGTGTTGCGGCCAGTGGCACTGCTCGCATGTTTCCTGAGCGGGGCGCAGATTCTCGATGGGGGTGGGAATGGGACGCGGGTACTTATCAAAGACCGTTGCATACACCTGATACGCGCCGGAAAGCTTCGAGCGCACAAACCACCCGGCGCCGGGACCGATGTGACACTCCACGCATCCGACACGCGCATGGGGGGAGAGCTGATAGGCGGCGTACTCCGGTTCCATCACCTTGTGGCATATTTCGCCGCAGAATGCGTCGGTTTCAGTGTACTCATACGCCTTGAAACTTCCGAACGCAGAAAAGATCAAGAGCAGGATTGTGCCAAACGAAAAGTACACCACCGCTGTCCGATGATCCGGCTTGTTGAGGTCGATGACCGGCAGATGAAGCTCTTTCGCCGTACCCAACCGCTCGCGTCGATGCTGCCGGATGATGCCGAGAATGATCAGACCGACGCCGAACAGCAAAACACCGGGAAGGATAACAAAGGCAATGACACCCATGTACGGTTTCTGGTTCGGGTCCAGAAGCTCGAGCACCATCAAAAAGAGGATGAGTCCGAAGCTGACGGACGCGATGGCAGCGCCGACAAGCGTCACAGGGTTGTAGAACGAAGTGGGGAACAGTCGTTTCAACGGGCGACCTCTTCTTGGTGCTGAGGGTTGGCCATAACGTAAGAAGTTCTCTGCAGACTGTCCAGCGATTTCTTCAGCCAGACTGTCATGGGCTTTCGGTTATGTTGATGGTTATGTAGATTTTCGACCCGAGTGCCGTGATGGCGTAAATCCGTACCGACGTGGCGCCGTCGTTTCTCACCTGCACGCGCACCTTGCTGCTTCGTTCCGACCACGTCGCGGCGGCGGAGCACCCTATCAGCAGTACCGCTATACCAGGGTGTTCTTCATCGCTTCACCTCATCTCGTTCAGCGTGTTTCCTGTATCTGTACTTCCTCTAGGAACTCCCCCACCAATCGATCATCCGAAAGCGCCGCTTCAATACGCCGCAGGCCTTCCATGATATCCTGTGCTGAGGAGACATACGAGAGTCGAATGTACTCCTGGTCGTCCTCCTTCGAGCGCGTCCCGAAGCATTGCTGCCCCAGTACAGCAACGCCGCCTTTATGGAGAAGGAATTGCTGCAACTGCTTCGAATCTCTGAACCCATGCTTCCGACACACACGCGTCACGTTCGGGTACGCATAGAATGCACCGGCGGGCGTATGACAGAAAAATCCGTCGATGCGATTGAGGCCGGCAACGATGAGGTCACGATTGGCGCGGAACTCCCCTACCATCGCCTCCACGGATTCTTGCGACCCGCGCATGGCTTCCATGCCGGCATACTGCGTGAACGTCGCCGTGCAGGAATTGGAGTTCGTCATGAGCCGAGCGACATAGAATGCCAGTTCCTTCGGCATGGCTCCGTATCCAACGCGCCAGCCCGTCATCGCGTACGTCTTCGAGTGGCCGTCGAGAACGATCGTCCGCTCCTTCATCCCGGGAAATTGGATAATGCTCTCGGCACGGCCTTCGTAGACGATGCGCGAATAGATTTCGTCCGAAAGAACCCAGAGATCGTGCTTGAGCGACAGCTCTGCGATTTCATGCAGGTCGTTCTTCGGGATAATGCCGCCGGTTGGATTGTGCGGCGAGTTGACGATGATCATCTTGGTGCGGTCGGAGATTTTCTCGCGCAGGTCGCGTACATCGAAGCTGAACTTCTTCTCCTCGCGCACGCGCAGCGGTACCGGCCTCGCACCGACAAAGTTGATCATCGACTCATAGATCGGATAGCCGGGAAGCGGGTAGATCACCTCGTCCCCTTCTTCTACACACGCGAGCATGCTGAAGAAGATGATGGGTTTGCCGCCGGGCACAACGACAACTTCCGAGGGATCGACGGGAACATTCCGGGTCGCCGATACGTACCGCGCAATTTCCTGCCGGAACTCCGCGATGCCGGCCGACGGGCTGTAGTGCGTCAGGTTATCGTCGAGCGCTTTCTTCGCTGCGTCTTTGATGGAAGACGCCGTCGCACAGGCTGGCTCGCCAATCGAGAGGGCGATAATGTCTCGCCCCTTCGCTCGAAGCTCGTTGACCTCGGCAAGCACATCAAACGCCGTTTCCGTCCCTAATCGAAAAACACGCGATGCGAGGTTCATGGGTCACCTTGATGAGGAGGTCGGTTATTTGTTCAATCTGCGTCCGCTGCTGTTCCGCCCAGCGACATGTCCCTCTTTGTCATTGGCTTCCCAACATCGTTCGTATCAGGCAGAAATTGATTTCCGTTTCAACTCGTGCAACTCGTATGCTTTGCGAACAATGTGCTCCGCGCTGACTTCAAACTCTTTGACCAACTCCCACGGCGCACCGGATTCCCCAAAGCGATCCTTTACCCCGATGGCACCAGTGACGACAGGATGCTGGATCATCGCTGCCGACTCGGTGATCATTCGGCTGACCCGGTCCGCCAATCCCCCAATCTGATGTTCTTCTGCCGTGATAATCAGGCGGGTTGACTTCGCCGCTCGAATGACGGCTTCAGCGTCGAGCGGTTTCAGCGTGTGCATGTTCACGACCCGCGTCTCAAGGTCAAATTCCTGCTTAAGGATGTAGGCTGCGCGCATGGCTTCCGGCACCATCGGACCGCAGGCGATGACGGCGAGGTCTTCATGCTCATCATCGTAGTCGGCAGCGAGGACGGTCTCGAACGCATCGAGAAAACGCTGCTGTTCCTGACGAAAGCGAATGATATTCGCCTTGCCGAACACATACGGCGTCGCCTCTGTCGTCACAATCGGAGTGGCCTCGCGCGCAAACCGGATGTACTTCGGCCCTTGAAGGCCAAAGAGAAAATGCTCGGTTGCCTTGCGTGTCTCGATGATATCGCACGGGACGGAGACATGCATGTTCGGAAGTCCGCAAACTTGAAAAAGATCTTCAAGAGCCTGATGCGTCGCACCGTCCGGACCGACGGAGACGCCGCCGTGCGCACCGGCGATGAGGACGTTCAACTCGCCGTAGCAAACCGTCGTCCGAATCTGGTCGAGGCAGCGACCCGCGGCAAACGTCCCGTAGGTTCCGAGCACAGGAATCTTCCCCTCTCGCGCCAATCCCGCCGCCACACAGACTGCGCTCTGCTCCGCAATTCCGATACTGATCCAGCGGTTCTTACGCTCCGGGTTCTTTTCATAGAAGTCGCTGATGGTGATCGAGCTGGAGATGTCGAGACCGAGACAAACAATGCGTTCGTCGCCGCCGTGTCGTTGCAGTGCCTGACCGAAACCCTTCCGCGTCGGCTGCATCTCCACGCGCATCAGTTCGTCGGTGTTCCACCAGTAGTCGCGACCGAAGTTCGGGACTTTGTGGCTGAGTTCAATCTCAACATGTCTCTGATACGTTTGCGCGTGATGCAGCATCTCGTCAACAGGGAGTGTCTCTTCAAGCCCGAGTTGCCGCAGCCCACGCCGCATCTCATCGAACGAGGGGGCTTTCCCGTGCCACCCCGCAACATCTTCCATGAAATCCACTCCCTTCCCCTTCACCGTGTCGGCGATAATGACGACGGGCTTGCCGTTCACGGCCTTCGCTTGATCGAACGCCTTCACGATCGCTTCCATGTCGTGGCCGTTCACTTCGATCGTTTCCCATCCGAAGCTGCGATACTTTTCTCCTAACACTTCCACGTTCATCACATCCTTCACCCATCCATCAATCTGAAGTCTGTTCCGGTCGATAATGCCGATGAGGTTGTCGAGCTTGTAGTGTCCTGCCTCCATCACCGCTTCCCAGATTTGTCCCTCCTGTTGTTCTCCATCTCCCATGATGCAATAGACGCGCGCATCGACCGTATCGAGTCGCAAGCCGAGCGCCATGCCGACAGCGATGCTGAGTCCTTGTCCGAGCGATCCTGTTGACGCTTCGACGCCGGGGAGTTTGAGCCAGTGCGGATGACCTTGAAACGGACTGCCGAGCTTGCGGAGTGTGACAACCTCTTTGACGTCGTAGAAGCCGGCCATGCCGAGTCCAATGTATAGGGCAGGGGCTTTGTGGCCCGCCGACCAGACAATGCGGTCGCGACCGGCCCACGTTGGGTTCGCGGGATCGTGCCGCGCAACATGGAGGTAGAGCGCAGCAGTGATATCCATGATGGAAAGCGTTCCGCCCGCATGACCCGATCCTGCCGCGGCGAGGCAAACGAGGTCAAGCCCGCGCATGTGGTTGGCGGCCTGGATGAGCTCATGAATGGAAAAAATCTTCCGAACGGCTCCGGTTTGTGAGTCGATCAACGGCATGAAGCTCCTCACAATGATGGTGAGATTACAGCCGGAGAATTTCTTATCCAGCCGTCAATTCGCGTACCACAGAAGAAGCTTCTGGATGAGGAAAAAAGACGGTGTTCTGATGTGTAGAGGGACTTTAATTCTTACTTCTGCGAACATCTCCCGTTCATGAGAAGAACAATAGGAAAGAAAAGACCAGCCCGTGAGCTGGCCTTGGAGAGTCGATCATCAATCACGCACGTTGAGCAAAACGCTGTGAAGAGCTGTAAACGGACGAGGACAAATGTCCTTATCTCAACAGCAGCATCTGCCATTCCGACCAAACTTAACGAGCAGAGCGAAGTTAAGTTTGCAGTCGGAATGAGTTCCGCTATCCTGCATCCCGCTAACAAGCGGAATCCTGGACGGCGGGACATCCCGTCACGGCTTTGGTCGTGACGGGATCTAACAACATTTTTTACCTCAACAGCAGCATCTTACGACTGGCGAAAAAGTTCTCAGCGCTCAGCGTATAGAAGTACACACCGCTTGCCAGAAGCCTTCCGTCCTGCGAACGGGCATTCCACTCGGCCGCATGCGTACCGGGCGGAAGTACTTCGTCAACCAGCGATGCAACGACTCGACCGGTGACGTCGAAGACCTGCAGGCGTACGTGGGATTGCTTCGGCACCGTAAACATGATTCTGGTGGCCGGGTTGAAGGGGTTCGGATAATTCTGACCAAGTTCGAAAACTCGCGGGACGTTCTCCTCGACAAGGTCGGCGCCCGTCAGGCTGTAGCCTAACAGCTTCAACGACTGCTGGAGGACGTTGACGACGTGAGTCGGATTGTGAATCCCGTAGCTGCCGTCGTTCTTCACATAGAGCCAGTTCCAGAACGCGGTTTTCAGCCTAACGGAATCCCTACTCGTGGCGATGGCAGTCCGGTCGATGTCTCCCGCCGTCACTTTTTCGACGCCGAACGGCGGCAGCGCTCTTCCAAGGCGCTTCAGAAGATTCTTCACTTCCGTCGTGAACGCTTCCCTTCTGCCATTGCCGTCGTAGTCCAATGAGGAAATGATGTCGTCGTATGTTGTGATGCTGCCGTGACACGACTTGCACCCTTCGACCGTATCGTGCTTTTTTTCGTCCGGAGCAACATACCGAATGTTCCATGTGTGCATGCCGACCTTGTCGCGAGCTATTGAACTCGTGTCCGGCGTCGCTTGCATGTGGCAGCCGACACAGGTGTTGCCGACAAGCCGGTGTCCGCTCACAAACCCGGGAACGCCGGCTGCGCTTTGACCCACGAACACATCGACGACACCATAGTGTGGACCCCAGAATCGGTGCATAGGTCGATTAATTTCGAAGTCGCCAAAACGTCGGTACTTGTGGCAGTCCACACAGGTGCTTCCCTTCCCGAAATCCACGGCTGCTAACCGGAAGCCCGTTGAGAGTGTATCCGATGCTGCGGGCGCCTTTCGCAACGCGGTACTATGTGGCTCGTGGCAGGTAACGCAGGTGATGGGCGTGCGCGCAAGCCTGCTGTACCCGGAGGCAACGCGAGGGTCAAAGGAACGTCCCTCCGTGAAGTTGACGTATGCCTGACCGTCGTGGCAACGGACGCAGGCGTCCAGCGTAAAGGACGTTATAAGGGCGGCACCTGTATAGCCACGCCGGTTGGCAACGCTCGATACTTTCCCGCTATGGACTGTATTCTCCCACTGAGCCACTGTGTTGTACCGTCCTGGCGCGTCATGGCACTGGGCGCATGTTCCCGCATCCCAGGGTATCGGCTGCGTGCCCTTGCCGAAGTGTTGGGGATTGTACGGACCATGACAACTCTCACATCCGACTGTGGCATGCAGACTCAGATTTTTCTTGTCAGTGGTCAGGAGGGAATCATACAGCCCGGTACGCCAGGGCCTCCACTGGCTCTCGACGAACCCCAACGATGTTGCTACGTCATCGAATCCCTTGTTCACCGCGAGCGCGTTCTTGTTGTAGCCTGTCGTGTGACACTTAAAGCACGACTCCCCCCAATCTGCTGCGATCCGGCCACTCATCCCACGCTCAAACATTTTGGCATGTGCGGATTCTCTCCACTTGGCGAGGGGTTCCGGAGCTGCGGTCCGATGGCAAGAGGCACAATTCATGGGAGCACCGGAGATGTTTTTCCAGTCCACACCGGTATACGTTGCAGAGGTGATGGTAACGGTTGTATCCTTGGCTCCGATGGTGAGCCGGATAACGTAGTCCCCTTCTCTGTCGGGCTGGAAGGACGTCCATTGCGTCGTGGTGTGCGCCAGCGACGCGGTGGATCCGGTAGGGCGTGACGTTATGCTCCAGAGATAATTCGCGCCAGCCTTGTACGTCGAGTCGCCGGTAATATCCCCTCCCGATAACCAGACCATGGTGCCGGTTCCAACTTTGGTAAGACCGCTTGATACGTTGTCCCAATCGTTGGGATTTGGAAGTCCCATGGTATTGAGACGATGAATCGACATCGCTTCAACTTTGATGGCAACCTTTTGAGCCATCGCGTCATTGGCCATCAAAAGAAGTGCGCTGACACAACAAAACAGAATCATTTTCATAGGGACCTCCACGAAGAACTTAAAAAGATACGAGAAGGAGGGTACACGACTAATCTCCTTGGAGGAAATGTGACCCCGGTGGTAGGGGGTTCCACAAAAACGGATTACATCTTCCGACGCTGTCTGGGAAGTCAACTTATGTGCCACCACCATGCTCATTCTCCATTCCCTCTCTTATATAAGCAAAAGAGCCTGATTCTATTCAGAAATTCTGCGTTGAAATACGCAACACATCGAACTTCTTGCCAATAGTGCAACAAGAATGCATTGTGAATTCTCAGAAATAAAAGAAGAGAAAGAGGTCCTGATTCAGCGGCAGGACAAATCGTTGAGTTTTTTTTGACCCTTGTCCCTGGCACATTAGTTGCGTTGAGCAATAATGAAGGAAGGAAAAAATATGTACAAACAATCAAACCACGTTGCTGCTGAAATTGCCGAGCTGACGTTCAAGCTCCTTTCAAATTGCCAGGAAAAGGAAGAGAGGCTCGCCCAACAGTTTCGCATTACGGTGCCCGAGTTCCGCACGCTCCGAGTTTTTCACATGGACAGGAAGCTTCATGTCAAAGAGCTGGTTGAACGAGTCAATCTCAGCGGAAGTCGGCTCTCCCGTATTCTTGAAAGCCTCGAAGAACACGGCTTCCTCACACGCTCAATTGATTTCGATGACCGAAGGAACATCGTTGTCACGCTGACGAAAAAAGGCTCCACTATGGTGAAAGATCTTGAAGAGCGCTATGTACAGATTCATGAAGAGATTTTGGAAGGGATACCAGAAGAGTTACACGAGCCGCTTATTCAAGGTCTCAACAAGATGCTCTCGTCATTGGAACGATGGTTGAAGGAATCGTAGCACGTTACTGATGTAATGAGGACAACAACAATGAAACTAACTCTCTCTGCTTTCAAAACATCCTCGCTCGTCGCCGTTGTTCTTGCGTTGCTTGTTCTCGGGGGATGTTCTGAGTTTCGCGATGAAATTCTCGCTCCCGAGTCAAAGGTCTCCTCCTGTGAGGGGTGCCATACAAACTACACGCACTTAAAGCAAGTTTTTTCACCTGACACCGACCTGCCGCCCCCTGGCTGTGGCGACGCGGTTTACATCGAGCCATACGATCGCGTCTTCATGGGTGGAGAAGGCTATGAGAAGTTCAAGAACTCAAGCCACGGCAAGATTCCTTGCACCTCATGCCACGGTGGAGCCGACGGCACTGCGGATAAGAAACTTGCCCACTCTGGGAATTTCACCAAACATCCTTCTGACCAGCCGGAGAAGAACTGTGCCCCATGCCATGCCGCAATCGTCCGGAACGTTACGAACAGTCTTCATAAGGAAGCATGGGGAATGAGAAGAATGACAACACTCCGGATGGGCGTTGGCTCGTTTGACCAGCTTCCTCAGTCTATCAAAGACGGTTATAAGAGGAACTGTTCACGATGCCACGCAAGCTGCGGCGATTGCCACGTCAACCGTCCTCACGGTGGCGGCGGAGGGCTGTACAAAGGGCATGAATTCCGGAAAACACCGAGCGTGACGGGCCATTGCACGACTTGCCACGTGAGTCGTGTCGGCCACGCATACTTCGGTATCGCATCGGGCACGTTACCCGATGTGCATCTCACAAAGCTCGGTGATGGGCATTGTTTCAACTGCCACTCCGGACGAGAAATGCACGGGGACGGTCAAATATACGACCAGCGATACAAGATGCCGATGCTGCCCAAGTGCGAGACCTGTCATGGGCAAGTGGCAACGAGCAACCTCTATCACCGCGTCCATATCAATACGTTTAACTGTCACACGTGCCACTCGCAGAACTACAACAATTGCGGAAGCTGCCACATCGGAGGAGCTGGCGTACGGATTTCGCCGTATATCGGCTTTAAGATTGCCCTCAACCCAATCCCAGACACGAGGCCGTACAAGTTTGCCACTGTGCGTCGTGCGGCGGCGGCACCGGATAGCTGGCGAAACTATGGTGTCGCCCAGTTACCAAATTTCGATGTGCGTCCTACCTACAACTACGCAACGCCTCATAACATCCAGCGATGGACGAGACGAACACAGGTTGCGGCGGGGAGGGCCTGCTTCGATGCATGCCACATCATCAAAGAAGGTGTGGTCTATCGAAACCGAGAACTCTACTTGTTTAACAGCGACCTCCTGAATTGGGAGGTTAATGCCAACAGAAATATCGTAGTGGATGGGAAGCTTCCAGCGTCATGGGGAGTGCAATGAACGATTATTTCTTTCATTCTCATTGAGGCCTCAAGTTGACCGCTGCAGTGTGTAAAGGGCTGAAGCCCTTGGGTTTTTTGTTGGTTTTTTTGTAATCCCCGACCTGAAGGTCGGGGCTATAGCCACGTCCCCGCCTGCCTCTCGGAACCCCCTGAGGCGGGCAGGCTTTAGGGCGTGGATAGAATTTCCAACCAATATATTTAGGGGTTTTAACCCCTTCAAACAAGCGGTCAACTTGAGTCATTTAGTAATCGATGTTACGCAAACGGTATCTCACCCTTTCAGGGTGTTGTCTCATTGGCTTTGAATTCAGTTGGGGCGATGCCACCAACCTTACGTATACGACCCTTTCAGGGTCGATTGTGCGCATTTCCACGAAGTGGAAACATCGAAGAACCGAGGGCAACGCCCTCGGAATACAATGCAAGGAGACTGCCTTGCTCTGAAAGGGCTAGATATCGATCTTTGCGTAACATCATTTAGTACCTCAAATCATCGTTTTGATCAAGCTGTATTCACTCTAAAAATAAAGAAAGGAGATAGCTTCATGAAGACAGTACGACTCGTCATATTATTGCTGTTTGGATTATTGCTTGTTGGGCTGAACGCGTGTAAGAAAAGCCCCACAGAGCCTGCGCCCGAGCCTATCAATGAGGCTGAAGTGCTTGTCAAATATCTTGAGGAGAGTGGAGACTACATCAATTCCCCTGCCTATCCGTCCAATGTATCGGCGGCGGATGTTCGAACAATGATGCTCGCGAATCCGGCGAAACAATACATTATCGACTTTCGTGCACCGGCTGATTTCACGGCAGGACGCATTGAGGGAGCGGTAAACGTGCCGCTCGCTGGCTTGCTTGACCATCTGAGGTCGATCAATACCGCCGCGTACGACCGCATTGTGCTGGTTTGCTACTCACACCAAGTAGCGGGATACGCCACATCACTCATGCGGCTAATGGGCTATAACAACGTCTTCTCACTGAGATACGGGATGAGTTCTTGGGCTGCAAGGTTTGCGGAGGACTATTGGAATAAAAACATCGGTAATGCGCGAGCGGCAGCATTCGTTAGGACACCGTCGCCTCCAAAAAATCCAGCCGGTGCACTGCCCACCCTCACCACGGGGAAGACGACTGGCCCGGAGATATTAGAAGCACGCGTACGAGCGCTGCTCACTGCAGGCTTTGGCGTAGCGTCGATTACCCATGAGACGCTGTTTGCCAATCTCGGCAATTACTATATCGTCGCTTGGTGGCCGATGTCGCATTTCCTCGATCCGGGACATATACCGGGTTCGATCCAGTACACAGCTCGTGAGGATCTGAAGAGCACAACGAACCTGAGGACTCTTCCCACGAACAGGACGATTGCGATCTGGTGCTACACGGGTAATACAAGCGCGTTTGTTGCCGCCTACCTCCGTGTGCTGGGCTATGATGCAAAATCGCAGCTGTACGGCGCGAATGCAATGATCTACGACCTCATCATTGCGAAGGGCCTAAGCTCCTGGAGGAGGGATAGGGACATCATGAACTATCCGTTTATCACCGGCTAAGAACCACAATAGCTCAAGAACAACAGAAGCCGTCGTGCAATCACGGCGGCTTCTGCTGTTTACAGTCGTTGTTATGCAACCTACTTTTACGTGAGCACCGCTCACGCCTTCAATTCAAGATGCGTTTGCACCAGAGCAAGCAGGCGATCGCGATTCAGCTTGATGCCGCGATCCAGGTAGCGGACGGAGTCGGGCAGAGCATCGGACATCTCTCGCCGGATCATACTCGCTCCCTCCAATGCTGATTGAGCAAAGAATTCACGTACTGCTTCAGAAACTTCCGTACCATTGCGCTATCGCACTCCTTGTCGAATTTCTCACAAAACTCATCCACATTCCGCTGGGCCTCGGATTTGCTCGGTGCAGTCCGGATGCATTCCAATGCGTCCCTACAGTGCTGGGCAATGAGTTCCTTCTGACGGTTCTGGTCGAGCGGCGTTTCAGGAATCAGTTCATCAATCATCGCCTCAGTCCGTGTGGGGTTTGACGGTAATGAATGGTTCAACGATGACTTCCGCGCGAATCGAATTCGCAATCAAGCAGCTCTCGTGCGCGTCGTGCAGTGTCTGCCGAACCTGCTCCGTCGCGCTTTCCGAAGCAACGATAATCGTTGGATGAAGCACCACGTTGGTGAAACGATAGCCGCCGTCGACAAACTCCAAGACGCCTTCAGCCTTGCTCGTGTAGGATACGATGGGCAGTTGCAGTCGTTGGGCAAACGCCAGAAAGGTCGTCATCGTACAGATATCCACCGCTGCGACAAAGAGATCTTCGGGCGTCCAAACGTTCGCCTCGCCTTTGAATTCCGGCGGACTGGCGACACGGAACGATGGTTTACCGTCTGATGAAAGCTCGCCAGATTTGTTCCCGAGCCACCGAAGGCCGGTCCGATAACGAAATGTCTTGTATCGAACATTCGGCTGCGATGGAGCTGTTCCAGAGTTCATTCTTTCACCTCGTTCTGTTGGTTCGTCTCACGTTTCTCTTTCCGCGGCGCTACGAGCCAAGCAATGACTGCGCCGTAGAGAGCGCTGACGGTCGGATTGGACGTGATCGGGCACGCTCCACCGTAACATCCGATGAAGTAATAATACGCGTAGCCACCCGCTGCACCCAGTAACACGGGAAGCACGTGGCTCTTCAGCATGCGAACGATGTTATCGCGTAACGTTGATCGGACGGTTTGTTCCACGTTCAGTTCCTGCAATTTCAGTTTATTCCGCACGAACCGCCACAGCAACTTCCTGTATCGCAGGAAGAATTGAAATCTCCTCTACTCGATCCTGTCTTTACCATCGGCGCTGAGACAAGTCGGCGATACTGCGTTGATTGACAGGATGGACAAACAATATCCTCCACGCTCTCACGAACTTTGTGAAAGACATCGTACACGTTTCCGCATGATTGGCAACGATATTCAAAAATGGGCATCGTTTATTCTCCGAAGTATCTTACGGCAACCAAGTTCTTCCCGTGCGCATCTTCCAGAGATAGAACGGCTCGAACAGGCGCTTTGCCCAATCGCCGAACGGATTCGGAATGAGGGCGTTGAATGTGCGCGGCGGGAACATCTTCGTCCCCACAATCAACACTTCCATATCGCCGGCGTCCATGATGCAGAGCGGCGTGATCTTCTGAAACGGCTTTGGCTTGTGCACGCCGCCGGTAACGTCGGCGATAATGTTCTTCACCGCATACCGCGCCATCACTTCGGACATGTATCCCGTTTTCGGAACGCCGATCGGAACAGGGGTCGGGCCGGGAGTCGGCACAACCGCCGCAACACCGGCGGCAAAGATGTTGGGGTATCGCTTGTGCCGGTAGTATTCATCGACTTCCACAAATCCCTTTTCGTTGCCGATGCCGTCCGAATTCCGAACGACGTCCGCGCCAAGGAATGGCGGGATGATGATCCCATACTTGAACGGTACTCGGCGCCCGTTTTTCAGCACCACCTCACCGGGCTTCACTTCTTGTATCACAGCATTGGTGATCGACTTGATGCCGCGCAGTTTGAAGAACACATCGATCATCGGCTTGGCACCCCACATGCCGCCAATGCCGAAGTGACTGAGGAACGGCTCTGCGGTGATGTAGGTGACGTTGACCTTCTTCCGAATCTTCGCCTTGCGCAATGCATGTTCGATGTTGAAGATGACCTCATACGCGGCCCCGAAGCAGCTTGCAAACTGCGTTCCACCGACAACAATATCGCCGGGGTCTTTCAGAAATTCCTCCCACGCCTTCTTTGCCTCTTCCGCTTCTTTGATGTTGCAAACCGAATGCGTGTACCCATCCTTCGGCCCGAGTCCGGGAATGATCTTGAAATTATATGCAGGGCCGGTGGCGATGATCAGGTGATCGTACAGCAATTCACGATGCTCAGTGATCACTGTATGTTCTTCAGGAAGAATCTTGATCGCCGCTTCGTGCAGGAATCGAATGCCTTTACGTTCCAAGACGGGCTTCAGATCAAATGAGATCTCGTCTCCCTTCTTTCGCCCGAACGGCACCCAGATGAGCGATGGAATGAACCAGAACTTATCGGTGCGCGAGACAACGGTTACATGTACGCGATTCCTGAGTTTTCTTTTGAGGTCGAATGCGGCGGTGAGTCCTGCAAAGCTTCCACCGAGAATAATGACGTTGTGTTGGGTAGACATGGGTTCCACAGTTACTTGACGGAGAGCAGTTTCAGCTGTTTTTCTAAGACCTGCTGTAAAACCTTCTTCGGAGCCGCGCCGACGATGCTCTCCACGACCTTGCCTTTGTGAAGGATGAGGAGCGTCGGAATGCCGCGTATCCCATACCTCATTGGGGTTAGCTGGTTCTCATCGGTGTTCAGTTTTGCAACGTTTACTCTTCCAGCATATTCATCGGCAAGCTCTTCGATAATCGGACCCACAATGCGGCAGGGACCGCACCAGGGCGCCCAGAAATCAACAAGTACAGGAAGCGGAGAGAGTAGCACATCCCGCTCGAATGTCGCATCTGTTGTTACAAGAATGTTGGAGTTCATCGGTATCCTCGTTGGTGAGCAGTGTAGCATCTTCACCGGATATGATGCACAAAATTTGAGATGGGCTCTAGCAGGCTGTTGAAAAAGTGGTTATGACAACAAAAAAATCATCGGGACGATTTTTTTGAGAGAGGAGCCACGTCTCTACGACTGTTATTGGTTTTCCGTTGCTGCCTCAGAAGCTCAAGTGTCGCTTTGTTGGGGACTCGAGAAGCGTAGTT
>JBGFRR010000031.1:0-45370 GCA_041695045.1 Bacteroidota bacterium | reverse complement strand
ACTCGTTGCTCCCTGCAATGGGGCAACCTTACAGGAAAGCCGTATACGGTCCGCCTCAGGCGGACGTCCGTACGGTTTGATGAGGGGACGGAGGCTCAAGCCGAGTCTCCTCCTACTCTATGTTTGAAAGTCGATGGAAATTTCACGTAATTCCACTCGTTCCTTCTCAAGGAGATCATCGGTGATACGCTATCTTACTGCTGGCGAGTCGCATGGCCAGGCGCTGACAGGCATCGTCGAAGGCGTTCCTGCCGGTTTGCCTATATCATCCCAATACATCAACCACCAGCTCTGGCGCCGGCAACAGGGGTATGGACGTGGTGGGCGCATGCGGATCGAATCGGATACGGTTGAGATTCTTTCCGGTGTTCGCTTCGGTACTACGATTGGCTCGCCGATAACGCTGATGATCCGAAACAAAGACTGGGCAAATTGGACCGAGCGAATGGCGGTTGAGAGAAAGGGGAAAGGTGTTGAGAAGATCTCCATCCCACGCCCCGGCCACGCAGATTATGTCGGCGCGGTCAAATACGGTTACGATGACCTTCGGAACGTCATCGAGCGTGCCAGCGCACGAGAAACAGCCGCGCGGGTTGCCTGTTGCACCGTCATCCGCAAACTCCTCGAAGAGTTCGGTATCTTCATCGGCAGTCATGTGTTAACCATCGGTTCGGCGTCGGTCAAGAATCGAAGCAAGTTCGATCGCCTCATCCGTCGCTATACAACCGCTCACTGCGGGGCCTACAAGGTAACCGAGGAAGCGGATAAATCCCAGGTTCGAATTCTGGACAAGTCGGTAGAACAGAAAGCCATTGCCGAAATCCGCAAGGCCAAAAAGTTAGGCGACACCGTAGGTGGCATCTTTGAAGTCATCGTAACGGGTGTACCGGTTGGACTTGGATCGTATGTTCAGTACGACCGGAAGTTGGATGGCCAGCTCGCTCAAGCCCTGATGTCGATTCATGCCGTCAAGGGAGTAGAGATTGGGGACGGATTTGCGAACGCTCAGCGCCTCGGCTCGCAGGTGCACGATCCGTTTTCAGTAGTGCGTGGAACAATCGGCCGCTCCGCCAATCGTGCCGGTGGGCTCGAGGGTGGAGTCACGAATGGGGAGATGCTCATTCTGCACGCCGCCATGAAACCCATCTCGACGCTTGCCCACCCGCTTCAATCCGTCGACCTCAGTACCGGGAAGAGCGTTACAGCACGCTATGAGCGTTCGGATGTCTGTGCTGTTCCGGCTTGTGCAGTGATTGGCGAGTCTGTCATAGCGCCGGTCCTGGCAAACGCATTCCTTGAAAAATTTGGGGGGGATTCGATACAAGAGATTCGCAGGCGGTACAAACGGCCCCGATAGCGGCCAGTCCGTCTGCTTGACTCTCGCTCGTGTTTGTGCTATATTTTGCAAGCTCTAAGCGGTCGTTTTTCAAGAGTTTGTTCAGTCAAATGCCTTATGTGCAACGGTAAGGAGGTGCTTCGCCTTCAGCGCGCGGTATAATTCCATCCCATCGAACGGAAAGATGAATCGCAAGGTGCTCGTATTGAATCACAACTACGAGCCGCTCAGCATCTGTAATATCAAGAAAGCCGTTATCCTTCTCTTCCTCGGGAAAGCGGAAATGATTGCCGCCTCCGATGGTCTCCAGTTGCGCTCCGTCTCCACGTCAATGCCATTGCCGAGCGTCGTTCGTCTTGCCGTCTACGTTCGCCTCCCCTACAAGCGTATTGTCCTCTCACGCAAGAACATCCTCCGCCGCGATTCGCACCGTTGTCAGTACTGCGGGCGTGGAGATGTTCCTCTGACGGTCGACCACATCGTACCCAAAGCGCGGGGTGGAGAAGACACGTGGGAGAACCTCGTGTGTGCGTGCATTCGGTGCAACAACAAAAAGGGGGATCGTGTGCCGCATGAAGCGCAGATGGTATTGCGGCGCAAACCGATTCGACCGAACCATGTGATGTTCCTACGCGATTTCGTCGGCTATGTGGATGAGCACTGGAAGCCGTATCTCTTTATGAATTGACGGCGCGTTGCTTCTTCGCTCCATGAATACGAGAAAGGAGTTTTACTTCCTCGTTGAGTCAAAAGAAAAAGGTCATCCTCAGCGGTATGCGCCCGACCGGCAAGCTCCACCTCGGTCATCTTGTTGGAGCGCTAGAAAACTGGGTCGCGCTGCAGGAAGAGTATCAGAACTACCACCTTATTGCCGATTACCACGCGCTGACGACGGACCCCGACACATCCGGTATCGCAGAGAATTCGATTGAGATGTTGATTGACTGGCTGGCAGCGGGATTGGATGCGAAGCACAGCCCGATGTTCCGTCAGTCGCGGGTGAAGGAACACACCGAGCTTCACCTGATCTTTTCCATGCTTGTCACCACCGCTCGGCTTGAGCGGAACCCCACATTAAAGGAGCAGGTGCGGGACCTCGAAATGGAAAACATCTCCTACGGCCACTTAGGTTATCCGGTGCTCCAGGCCGCCGACATTCTGCTCTACAAGGGTGAGGTGGTGCCCGTCGGTGAGGACCAGCTTCCTCACATCGAAATTACCCGTGAGATCGCCCGTCGCTTCAACGCGCTGTACTCCCCCGAGGCGCCTGTCTTCCCCGAGCCGGAAGGAAAGTTAACCAAGTTTGCGCGCCTGCCCGGTTTGGACGGAAAGAGAATGAGCAAATCACTGGGGAACACGATTCTCCTCTCGGACTTTCCGGAAGAGATCACGAAGAAGATGAGAACGGCCGTCACAGACCCGCAGAAGATTCGCAAAGGCGATCCGGGCCGGCCTGATATCTGTCTTGTCTTCGCGTACCACAACAAGTTCAATGCGACGGAAGAGCCGGAGATTCGCCAGGGGTGTGAGAGCGGCGCACTCGGCTGTGTCGATTGTAAGATGCGCTGCGCGGCACGAGTGATCGAGACACTCGCGCCGCACCGCGAGAAACGCGCGTACTATGAAACATACATCGGCGAGGTCAAAGAGATTCTTGCCGACGGCGAGCACCGCGCACGCTCGGTTGCACAACAAACAATGTCTGAGGTCCGCGCCGCCATGGCGATGGGATAAGTGGAACTCAATCGATAACAGCCGGCATCGATGTATACCGTAAAGCTCAAAGACTTTGAGGGACCGCTCGACCTCCTCCTGTTCTTCATCAAACGGGATGAGCTCGATATCTACAACATCCCCATCTCGCGCATCACGCAGGAATTCTTCGACTACCTCCGCTACATGCGGGAACTCGACCTGGAGATCGCCGGTGAGTTTCTCGTCATGGCGGCAGAGCTGATGCAGATCAAAGTGCGGATGCTGCTCCCTCCCGAGTTGGGAGAGGAAGAGGAGGCGGACCCGCGCACCGATTTGGTACGGCGGTTGCTCGAGTACAAACGCTTCAAAGAAACTGCGGCCGTCCTCTCCGAGCATGAAGACGCCCAGCGCAAGATCTACGACCGCGGCTATCGCCAGGCGGATGAACGCGTGATGCTCGAGGAGGAGGATACAAATCTTTTGCAAGACGTCACGCTCTTCGATCTGATCGCGTCGTTCCAGTATGCCATCGAGCGCATGCCGAGGAAATTCGTCCATGAGATCGTGCGTCCGAATGTCACGATTGACGAGCAGCTTGCGTATATCCAGGATTTCTTTTCCCGCAGGTCAGAAGCGACGTTCTACGATCTGGTGAAAGACATGACGGAGAAGATCCGTATTGTCGTAACGTTCATCGCGCTCTTGGAAGTGATTCGCTCACGCGTGCTCATTGTTCGGCAGACCGATCCGTTCGGTGAGGTCTTCATCATGCGCAACGTCACCTGAGGAACTATGGAAGAGACCACAACCACTCTCCAAACCGCGCCGACGCTTGAGATTCCGGCAACACTGAAGGAGCTCGTCGAAGCGCTCATCTTCGCGGCCGAAGAGCCGTTGACGGCGAAACAGGTCAAAACGATCTATGAGGCTTCTGCTCAGGAAGGGGAGGAGCGTCGCATCGAAGCGGCGGTGATTCAGGAGATTATCGCGGAACTCAATGAGGAATTCCGCAACGCCTCCAAGCCGTATCGCATCATCCAAATCGCCGGTGGGTATCAGTTCGCCACGCTGCCCGACTACGCAGGGTGGTTGGGCATACTGTACAAAGAGCAAGGGCGCAGGAAGCTCTCACAGTCCGCGCTGGAGTGTCTCGCCATCATCGCGTACCGCCAGCCGATTTCAAAGCCTGAGATTGAATCGATTCGCGGCGTCAATTGCGATTACGTACTAAAAACACTGCTCGAAAAAGACCTTGCTACCATCGTCGGCAGAGCCTCGACGCCCGGACGGCCGCTGTTATATGGTACGACGCAGTCCTTCCTCAAACACTTCGGCTTGAACGATGTGAACGACCTGCCCAAGCCGCGTGAAATCGAAGAACTCCTCGGCGACAGCCGTTACGAGGCTGAACGCAGGATGATGGAAGTCCAGCAGAAGGCAGAAGCGGAAAAAGCCAAGACGGCAGAGGAGGATTTCAAATCGCGTTTGCCGCATATTCCCAAGAAAAAGCCAGCACTCGACAGCGACGTGGAGATCGTGCCCAAGCGACGGCCGCGGCAGCTGACGTTGCGAGAGACAACGAATCAGGAGACGACTCCGAACCAGCCTGTTCAGACTGGTGAAGAGCAACAGACAAGCATTCCGCTGACTGACGAGATTGCCGTACAACCAATCGACACGCTGCCGGCACATGATGGGATAATGAGCGTTGAGGGTTCGCTTGATGGTGAAACGCCGGTTGAACCGGGGCCTTCGCACGAAGCGCTTATTCTCCCCCCCATCCGTCCCACGGTCGCTGAAGAGCAACCGAAGGTTGAAGAGCCGCCGTTGCCGGTCGAGGAAGGGATAGTGGAGAGCGAATCAAGCGCTGAGCGTGTTCAACCCATCGTTGAGGTGCCACAAGAAACCTCTGAAGCTGAAGAAGAACACATCGAACGTACTGAAACTATTCTGCCCTCGGTTGAGTTGCAGGCCGAGGAGCCACACGCACCGGAGGATGAGCCCGCTAAAAGCGGGGCAAGAACATCGCGATGGCAAACGTGGAAAGAGAAGATTCAAGGGTTCATCAAGAGGGTATTCGGCTAAACAAGTTTCTCGCGATGGCGGGGATCGGGTCACGCCGCAGCAACGATGAACTCATTCTTTCGGGCGCTGTCAAGATTAACGGGCGTGTGGTTCAGGCATTAGGCGTCAAGGTTCGTCCTCTCAAAGACCGGGTCACCGTTCGCGGCAATCCCGTTCATCTCACCGAGAAGCTCGTCTATCTCGTCCTTAACAAGCCGAAGGACACCATCACGACGATGAGCGACGAGCGCGGCCGCTCGACGGTGATGGATTACGTCCACGTGAAGGAACGGGCCTTTCCCGTCGGTCGATTAGACCGCAATACCACCGGCGTGTTGATTCTCACCAACGACGGCGAGCTTGCGAATGCGCTGCTTCATCCGAAGCACGAAGTCGAGAAAGTCTACCACGTTACGCTCGACCGCGGCATCACCGACGACGACGTTCAAAAACTGAAAGCCGGTGTGCGGCTGGAAGATGGGAAAGCGTCCGCGAAGTTCGTTGAGGTTGTTCGCGGAACGAGGCGAACGGAAGTCCACATTGCCATCCACGAAGGACGCAATCGGCAGGTGCGGAGAATGTTTGAAGCCTTGCGGTATGAGGCGAAGAAGTTGGAGCGCGTTTCCTTCGCAGGCATCACCACCGAAGGGTTAGCGCGTGGGAAATGGCGGAAGCTCTCATCCAAAGAAGTTGAACACCTGAAGCGCATTGCGGGAATGAGACATTCGTAAGAGACGCACCGTGACAACACCAACCAATCAACCGACCCAGCCCGTAGTTGAACTCGAAGACCTGAACGACCTCATGCGCCGTCGGCGTGAGGAGTTGGAGGAGCTGAAAAAGCTCAACTTCAACCCCTACCCGCCGGCATTCGAACGGAAGGATTTTTCCCGGGAAATCGCCGAGTCGTTTCGCGACGACGCACCGGAACGGACAGTGCGCGTGGCCGGACGTATCATGTCCATACGCCGCATGGGAAAGGCGTCGTTCTGCCATATCCAGGATTCCCAGGGCAAAATCCAGATCTACCTCAAAAAAGACGAGCTTGGCGTGAGCTACGACGCGTTCAAGCTGATGGATATCGGCGACATCATTGGCGTGGTGGGGTTTGTGTTCCGGACGAAGGCGGGAGAAGTGTCCGTTCATGCACGCGAGCTTGTGCTCCTTGCCAAGTCGCTCAGGCCTCTGCCCGTTGTGAAAGAACGCATCGACGAACACGGCAACAACGTCGTCTATGACCCGTTCTCCGACAAAGAGCTTCGCTATCGCCAACGCTACGTCGACCTCATCGTGAACCCAGAGGTGCGCGAGGTATTCGTCAAGCGGGCAAAGATTGTGCGGACGATACGAAACTTTCTCGATGCGCGCGGCTATCTCGAAGTCGAAACGCCCGTTCTTCAGCCGGTCTATGGCGGTGCGACGGCGAGGCCGTTCAAGACACACCACAACACGCTCGACATCGACCTCTATCTTCGCATTGCTGACGAGCTGTACCTCAAGCGGCTGATTGTAGGCGGCTTTGACGGCGTGTATGAGATTGCGAAAGATTTTCGCAACGAGGGAATGGACCGCAACCACAATCCTGAATTCACGATGCTCGAGCTGTATGTCGCCTACCAGGACTACATCTGGATGATGGAGCTTACCGAGCAGCTCGTTCACGATGTCGCTATCACGGTGAACGGCAAACCGACAATCACAATGGGCGGCCATGCGATCAACGTCACACCGCCGTGGAAACGAGTTTCGATGTTTGACGCTCTAAAGGAATACACGGGACGAAACCTGCGCGGCCTATCCGAACGCGAAGTGCGCTCGGTAGCGAAGGACCTCCATGTGGACGTTGAGGAGGGGATTGGCGTCGGCGGATTGATCGATGAGATCTTTAGCGTGCGCGTGCAGCCGCATCTCATTCAGCCGACATTCATCACGGATTATCCGATCGAGCTATCGCCTCTTGCGAAGAGGCATCGGTCCGAAGAAGGGCTGGTGGAACGTTTCGAGGTGTTCGTGAACGGCCAGGAAGTGTGCAATGCGTTCTCGGAGCTGAACGATCCGCTCGACCAGCGCGCACGCTTCGAGGAGCACAGGAAGCTCCGCGCACGCGGCGACGAAGAAGCGCACATGGTCGATGAAGACTTTCTTCGTGCGCTCGAATACGGCATGCCCCCCACCGCCGGGCTCGGCATCGGTATCGACCGGCTGACGATGCTGCTTACCGGCCAGACATCGATACGCGACGTTATCTTCTTCCCACAAATGAAACCGGAGAAGTGAAGCTCCAGTATCCCTTTCTTTTCGTAGCTGCACTGATTATCGCCTCTGTTGTGTCGACGGTTGCGGCGCCGCGCGGCATCACCGGTATTCTAGAAGGCCGCGTGGTAGCGAAGGAACTACGCACACCGTTACTCAGCGTGAACATCCTCATTGTCGGTCGGCAGCAAGGGGGATCGACGGACGAAGAGGGAAACTACGAGATCAAGAACATTCGCGCGGGCATGTACGACGTGCGCTTCAGTATCGTCGGGTACGCAACAGTCGTGGTGAGGGACGTGACAATTCTTCCCGACCTGCGCACGCGAATCGATGTTGAGATGGAAGAAGCTTCGATCGAGATAGATGTTGTGGAGGTGCGAGCACAGCGTCCGCTTATTCAGAGAGACCTTGCAGCAACGGCGTTTAGCATCGGCGAGATCAAGATTGAGAAGCTTCCGATTACGGCATTTCAGGAGGTGTTAGCGCTCCAGCCCGGAACGACGGTGGAAGGAAATGTGCGCGGCGGAAAAACGAATGAAGTCTTCTTTCTTGTCGATGGGTTTCCCGTGCAGGACGTGCTTGGCGGCGGACTGGGCACCAGCTTGCCGAAAAGCTCCATCAGTGGATTAACGATTCACACCGGCGGCTTCGACGCGGAGTACGGCAACGCGTTATCCGGTGTGGTCAATGTGATTACCAAGACCGGCGGCACTCGCCATCAGATCGGCGTTCGGGCGGAGCGGGATCAATGGCTGCCGACATCGATCGCACAGCAAACGGATAAAGCGACGGAGGTTGAAGTCTCCGCCGGCGGGCCCGTTATCCCCGAACGCCTCTTGTATTTCTCCGCAACGACATTCCTTGCATCCGATACACGGTGGTGGCAGGATTTCCAGCATTTCTTTTCTTCTCCCATCAGCAAAGAGGTGATGGGCTTTGCGAAGGTCGAGTATCTTCTTTCTCCAACCGTCCGCCTGACGACACAGGCGCTGTATTCTCTGCGGTCGTGGCGGGATTATGAGTTCAGTTGGCGCTTCAATCTGAATGGCCTGCCCGCGCGGCACCGCGACGCGTACCGGCTCGCGGCGATCTTCTCGCACACGCTCTCCGACAATGCATACTATACGCTCAGCCTCAGTCGCTTCTACCAGCGCAATCGGATCAATGACAAGCCGAAGGATGCTCTCTCACTGCAGTCGTACGAGTATGATTTCTACCTGCGCTACATTGTCGCTGGGGAGCGGAACTGGTGGGCTGATGCCGAGCAGGTGGTGTATACACTCAAGGCCGACTTCACCGCGCATCTCGACAGATTGCATTTGCTCAAGATTGGAGCCGAGTTCAATCAGTACGCGATTACCTCCGACCTTGTGAAGTACGAGCCGCAAACGACCTATTTCGGCAAGCCCGTTGTCGATGCGCCGTTGTTGAATTACAGCAACTCGTATCGTTACTCGCCGCGGTCGGGGAGCGTGTACATTCAGGACAAGGTTCAGCTCGTGAAGGATGGGTCGAACCTGACGGTCGGCTTGCGGTGGGATTTCCTCGACCCGACTGCGGAACGGCCGCTCGTGGAGTTCATTCCGGTCAGTCCTCAAGAGTTTGAGCAGCGCGTTGCAGGTACGGTGAGGGCAAAGGTGAAGCATCAAGTGAGTCCGAGGATTTCCTTCGCCGGCCCCGTCGGTCCTTCGAGTTTCTTTTTCGTGAACTTCGGGCACTACTTCCAGTTTCCGCTCTTTGACTACCTGTACTCCGGTATCAACACGGCGCAGCTTCGACACGGAGCGAGGAACGTCATCGCCGGCAATCCCGACCTTGAACCCGAGCGAACGATCGCGTGGGAGATCGGTTACAAGCACGGCATCAGCGACAACGTCGTCGTGTCGGCGACGTATTTCAGGAAGGCAACGAAGAACCAGATTGATTCGAAAACGCTCATTCCGTTCGACAGCAAGTCGGCGGGAGATTACGGCTTTGCCTCATACGTCAATAACTCCGAAGCGAATGCAACCGGTTTGGAATTTATCCTGAGTCGGGAAAGGGATGAGAAACTTTCGGGGAGTCTTTCCTACAGCCTCATGTTCACGGAAGGACTGAGTGAGTATGTGAATCAAGGCGTGAATTATGCCCAGTGGGGATTCCCGCTCGCGGTGAAGCCCTTTCCGCTCAGCTGGGATCAGCGCCACACCATCAAAGTTGACGCCGAGGCAGCGCTTCCCTACGGCATTCAGGGCAATGTTGTGTTGCTCTACAATTCTCCCCGTCCCTATACCTTTTATCCCACACGAGACGGCTTCACGCCGACCGATCCATCGAAACAATTGCTGCCGAACAATGCTCGGATGGGGCACGTTGTGTTCCTGAATATAAAGCTCTCACGCCGTTTCGAGTTGGACGCGGCAAAACGCTATGCCCTTACCGTCTATGCTGACATGAGGAACGTGATCAATAGGAAAAACGTGCGGTGGTATGATTCCAGCGGACGGATTGGCGGCGAGTTGGGCGACCCGAGTGCGTACTACGACCCGCGCCGGACGAAAATCGGAATGCGGGTGGGGTTCTGAGACGGATGCGTACGGGGAATATCATCTGGCGGCTTGTGCCAATTCTCCTCTTCAGCCTCTCGTGCAAAGAGGAGTTGCCGGTTCACAACGACCCGGATCAAATTCTACAAGCGATCACGTGGGGTCAGTATGTGATCAGTCCGACGGATAATTCCCTCAAAGGCTATCTGACAGTCTCAAACGTTTTCGATGAAGCGTTGGATGGTCAGGCCTACCTTCGGGGGACGCTACGGATCGTGTGGGATCGTAACAGCGAGTACCGGAAAACCTTTTCGATCACGCCGGCTAATGTTATCTCCGCGCCTCAGTACAATCGCACCACAGGCAGGTTGACGATCCTGCCGGGGGATTCTATCCGGCTTGGCGTATCATGGGACTTTGTTGCCGATGACGGCCGGCGGATCGAAGATTGGATGTCATATCATCGCGATCCGACATGCTCGCAGCGACTCATCACCGTCCCGTTGACGTTCACCATCAGTGCAGAGCTCAAAGTGTTTGACGTTGTGGGCTTTGTCGTCGCGCGGTCGAGCAAAGCAACCTTCCAGCATCATCGCAGCTATGTTTCCAATCGATTCTGCACACCGTAGCATCCGGCACGTTCAAACCGGACGATGGGGGGAGCATCTTTGAACTTGATTTTAAGCCTATTTCCCTTAATTTGTCCGATGTTGTCCCTCATTGGCGTTTTCGCTTAGAATGAGAGTGGCGAGTGAAACTCGCGCAGAGGCTTTCACGTTGGAAAAGAAGGCCGTAACATATCGCATATCGATTGGAAGGATGGGTTGAATGAAAAAGCAATTCTCGATTTGGACAGTGGCCGCGCTCATGCTGGTCAGTGTTTTCGCCGGCATGGAAATCAGCCATGCGATTTCGGGCGATTCTCTGTATGACCAGCTTAACAAGCTGAGAGCGGTCTTGAGCTTCACGGAGAAGTACTATGTTGAGGAGCCGGACATCAAGCAGCTCACCGAATCCGCAATTACCGGCATGCTCAATACGCTCGACCCCCATTCGGTGTATATCCCTGCGAAAGCGTTTGAGCGCGTGGCCGAAGAGTTCCGCGGCAAGTTTGAAGGGATCGGCATTTCCTTCCGCATTCTGAATGATACCATCACTGTTGTCGAGACCATCGGCGGCGGTCCTTCGGCGCGGTTGGGCGTCCTTCCCAACGACCGCATCGTGAAGATTAATGACTCGACAGCGATCGGGTTCAACGAGACCAAAGTCCAGCAGAGTTTACGCGGGCCAAAAGGGACGAAGGTCAAGGTAACGATCAAACGGCCGGGCGAAGCAGAGTTGATGGTGTACGAGATTACGCGCGATGAAATCTCGCTCTTGAGCGTCGATGCGGCGTTCATGGTCAATGATGAAGTGGCGTATGTCAGCGTCAATAAGTTCGGTGAGCAAACGAACGCGGAGATGCAGCGCGCATTGACGAAGCTCAAGCAGCAAGGGATGAAGCGACTCATGCTTGACCTCCGCGGTAATTCTGGCGGCTATCTCGACCAGGCATTTCAGATGGCCGACCTGTTCCTCGATGGCGGGCAGAAAGATAATCCCAAAAAGATTGTTTACACCAAAGCGCGCCGTCCGGAGTTTGAGGAAGCCTACTTCGCGCGCACAGGTGATGCATTCGAAAAGCTGCCGGTCATTGTGCTCGTCAACAACGGGTCGGCAAGTGCCAGCGAGATCGTTGCCGGTGCCATTCAGGACTGGGATCGAGGCCTGGTCGTCGGGGAGACGACCTTCGGCAAGGGCCTCGTACAGCGGCAATGGAAGCTTGACGACGGTTCAGCCCTCCGCCTGACGATTGCGAAGTACTATACACCCAGTGGACGGCTTATTCAGCGTGCATACGAAGGGAAGGAGAAGAGCGAGTACCAGCGGGAAGCGCTTGAGCGCGATGAGCAAGATGGAGAGAACCTCGATCATTCAAGTGAAAGGGACACCACGCGCCCCGTGTTTAAGACAAACGCCGGCCGTGTGGTGTACGGCGGCGGCGGCATCACGCCGGATTACATCGTGAGAGGCGAACGTTACACATCCACCTCGCAGAATATTTTCCGCAGGGATATGTTCTACCAGTTCGTCAAGGACTATCTCGATGCCAGCGGCGCCGCCTTCCGTGCGAAGTACGGAAAAGATTTGATGTCGTTCAAGAAATCGTTCACCGTATCGGACGACATGCTGAAGAGCTTCCGCTCGTTTGTTGTGAAGAACGGTGTGACGATCGACGAGAAAGAATTTGAAAAGGACGCGCGGTTCCTCAAAACATGGCTGAAGGCACAGCTTGCTCGAGCGTACTGGAGTGCAGAAGGGTTTGCGACCGTCATGCTGGACATCGACAATCAGTTCCAGCGCGCCGTATCACTCTTCCCTGAGGCCGAAAAGATTGCGAGGCTCAATTAGTACGCCCTTCGGTCGAACGGGGTTTGTGTGGACTGCTGTTTTGCAGAGGCCGTTCATCCTTCTGAGTTGTCTTGTTGTTTTTGCTTCCACTGGACTGATTGGGGGGATTCGTCAACCTGCACAGTGCCCATCGGTACCTACCCAAAGCTACGTGGTGCATGCCGGGTCTCTTGCGTTCATCCCGGCAAAAGACCCACTCCTCCATGTGGGGGAGGACCTGGAATATCGTGTCAGTTACTCGATTTTCACGTTAGGTCGAATCCGGATTCGCGTTATTGACCGCTTTGAGCGCAACGGCCGAACGGTCTACAAAGCTCAAGCACTCATCAATTCTGCTGCCGGCTTGCCGTTTATCGATCTCCATGTGGTGTTCGAAAGCGAGCTTGACGAGGAGGTCTTTTCCTACAGTTGGCTCAGCAAAGATAGCTCCAGCAAGGAAATGTCCTTTCGCCATTACCGCTTTGATTATGATGTGAACCGTGTGGTCGTTGAGCGGAGCACACAGCGGCTGAACGCGGAGAGGGTAATCGAAGGGTACGACACTGTGGCAATCAACGGCAAGGCGCAGGATGGGTTGACCTCCTTCTATTTTGCACGAAAACACCTGCACACACAGGGGGGGATGAACATCCCAACGGTGATCGAGAGCAAGGAAGTCAACACCTTCATCAACTACATGAACAAACGTACTTCCGTCGAGATCGATGCGGTCAACTATCCGGTGGAGGTGATTGAACTTGAAGGCCGCGCAGATTATACCGGTGTTTTCGGATTGACCGGTGCTTTTCGTGGGTGGTTCAGCAACGACAACGCACGCGTGCCCGTGGTCGCTCGCATGAAAGTGCTCATTGGAAGCATCTACATTGAGTTAGAGAGGTGGAACCGACCGGGCTGGTCGCCGCCGAGGTTTGAAAAACGATAATGAGCTCAGTCCTTCCGTTCCGTGGCGTTACTCCGAAGCTTCATGAATCGGTGTTCCTTGCTGAGGGCGCTCGCATCATTGGGGATGTGGAGATTGGTGAGGAAAGCAGTGTGTGGTTTAATGCAGTCGTTCGAGGGGATGTGAACTTTGTCCGCATCGGCAATCGAACCAATGTTCAGGATAACTGTGTCTTGCATGTAACGCATGAGCGCCATCCCTTAGTCATCGGTTCGTCGGTGACAATAGGACACAACGCCGTTGTGCATGGAGCGACGGTACAAGATTTCTGTTTGATCGGGATGGGAGCGGTCATTCTTGACGGAGCGGTTGTGGGGCCGTATGCGCTTGTGGCGGCGGGGGCTGTCGTCGCGGAAGGGTTTGTCGTTCCTGAAGGAGCGCTTGTTGCAGGAGTTCCGGCGTGGGTGCGCCGTAACTTGACCTCGTCGGAGCGAACGATGCTTGAGCACTCTGCATTGAACTATATCCGCTATGTTGCACAGTATCGCACAGGGTAAGGAGGAGAGCATCCCGATGAAACTCAAATTCTGGGGGGTACGCGGATCCATTCCGACGCCGGGCAAGCATACCGTCCGGTACGGTGGGAATACGCCGTCGCTCGAGCTTCGACTCGACAACAATGAGCTCATCATCTTTGATGCCGGTACGGGAATCCGGAATTTTGGGGATTATTTGATCAGCACGGGCGAATCGGTCAAAGCGCATCTCCTCATCACGCATCCGCACTGGGATCACATCCAGGGATTTCCGTTCTTCAAACCGGCGTTTATTTCGGGCAACGCGTTAACGATTATCGGCACGGAGCGCAAAGATAAGAAGCTCGATACAATCATCGCCGAACAGATGAATAGGATTTATTTCCCTGTGCAGCTCCACGAGTTGAAGGCGAACGTCAAGTTCATGCCGATCCGTGATGAGTGTACACTCAACATCAACGATGCTGTTGTTCGAACGCTGTATGTCTATCATCCGGGGTTTACCGTCGGCTACCGGCTTGAGTACAAAGGCCGCACGCTGGTGTACATTAGCGACAACGAACCGTACGACCGCAACGAAGCGGCGAAGCTGACGAACTTCGAGCCGTTCGTCAAAGATCTCTTCGAGAAATCTGGTACCAAAGATCCCAATCAACGCGTCTACGACTTCTGCCGCGATGCCGATGTCTTGATCCATGACGCAACATACACCCCTGAAGAATACATCGACCGTGTCGGCTGGGGGCATTCACATTACCTCTTCACGATGCAGGTGGCAGCTGAGGCAGGCGTGAAACGGCTCTATCTGTTCCATCATGACCAGAACCATACCGATGACAAGGTGGATGAAATCCTCCGTAAGTGTAAGCATGAGATCAAAAGTCGTGGCTACAAATTTGAGTGTGAAGCGGCGATTGAAAATTCGGAGATTGTAGTCTGTGCTTGACAATCGGTAGCCCTCTGGTTATATTGTAGCAGTTTTGAGCGGGCGAGGCTGCCCGCAGCCATCCACAAATCAAGGGATTACCGAAATCATCAGAAGCGGAGGTTTCACAGAGGCTGATAAGTGGTTTCCCCTGCTCAGGCGGCAGTTTATACACGACAGCCCCCGAGTGCACGGTCGAAGAGTTTCTTGGCCACGCACGTCGGGGTTTTGACTTTTTTGATGATTCGGCTGACAGCCGTATGTCATTCACATTTTCTATAGCGGACATTCAGCGGATCTCGGGCTTGCTCGGTGTATCGGAGAAGTTCAAAGGGAACAACTATCGCTGGGAAATCGACAAACCGGAGACGGGCCGTCGATTGGTTCTCGAAATTTATCCGTCTCTGCAAATCGGCCAGAGAACAGGGAACCTCATTATCGTGTACACGCCGACGTCGCATGTACAGTTGCATTTCTGTACCGGTTATGTCATCAGCGAAATGTTGGGTGAGATCACATTTGTGGGAGAGGTTAGAAACAAGCTTTCCGGGTTGATTGTCGAACGGGAGGGGGGCTGCTCGCTCTACGCCAATGTTGATAGGAACATTCTTTCGGGCGACTTTACAACACTCGGGCCTGAAGTGATGTTGTCGGGGATTGCGCTCTCGCTCACGGAAACAATCCTCCCGCCGGCGTCAGAAAAGAAATCAGCATCGCCGGTGAGAAAGCGCAGGAAGGTCGCAACACCGCGACGCCTGAAGACAACGAAGCGGAAACAGAATTGAGCGACGTCACTGTGACGAATGCCCACGGCAGGCTTCGCGTTCCGACGAGGGAAACTGAAAGGCTCGTTCGGACTGTTCTGAGGGGTGAGGCGGGATCGCGAAAACGGATCTCCGTGGTGTTTGTGGGAAGTCGATTCATCAGGAACATCAACAAGCAGTTTCTCGGACACGACGCAGTAACGGATGTCATCAGCTTCGTACTGGATGGTGAGGGAGGTCCCGACGGCGAGATTTACGTGAACCTCGACCGTGCGAAACGTCAGGCTCGCGAATATGGAGTACGATATACCGATGAAGTGCGGCGACTCGTCGTGCACGGAGTGTTGCACCTCGTCGGGTATGATGACGCAACAGAGCAGCAACGACAGACTATGCAACGGCGGGAGGATCGATACCTTCGGGCGTTCACATCGAAGAGGACATGAGCATGCATGAACGCATTGTTGAAATCATCATTTTCTTGATGAGCGAACTGCGGGCGAACAAACAACTGGTCGATATCGACGTCTCGTTCTTGGCCAAGAGCGGCTATACGCAGAGCGAGATCTCCACGGCGTTCTCCTGGCTTTTTGAACGGCTCTCCTCCGGTCAGCCGCTCATCGACCCGGCAACCGAGCAGGTCGGCTCACATCGGATCTTTAGCGAAATTGAAAAGAATGTCATCTCCAAAGAAGCCTTCGGCTACCTTATTCAATGCCGTGAGCTTGGTTTGCTGAAGAACGCCGACATCGAGACCATAATCGAGCGCATCTTTGCCGCCGGGTTCTCGACGGTCGGAATCCCCGAAATCAAGGCGTTTATCGCCGGAATCCTGTTTAATGCAGACTATGCCGGAACGGGGGGCGGAGTCTCCATTCACTTCAATAACGACGATACTATTCACTAAGCAGGAAGTTTGATCGCGTTCATGAAAAAGTCGTTTGTCATAGTTGAATCGCCGTCCAAAGCAAAAACCATCCATAAGTACCTGGGGAAGAACTTTATCGTCGACGCCTCGGTGGGGCATATCAAGAACCTTCCCAAGAGCAAGTTAGGGGTGGATGTCGAAAACGGGTTTGAAGTGGCCTACGAGACGATCAGCGGGAAGGAAGATGTGATCGAGCGGCTTCGTGAAAAGGCGAAGAAGGCAAAGACGGTGTACCTCGCGACCGACCCGGACCGAGAAGGAGAAGCAATCGCTGCGCACATCGCGGATGAGATTCAGGAGGCGAACAAGAACATCAAGCGCGTGCTGTTCCACGAGATTACCGCCGATGGGATTCAAGAGGCGATGGCCCACCCGCGCAAGATCAACTGGAACCTCGTTAAGTCACAACAAGCCCGCCGCGCGATGGATAGGATCGTGGGCTACAAGATCAGCCCGTTTGTGTGGAAGACGGTCTACTACGGCTTGTCGGCAGGCCGTGTGCAGTCGGTTGCGCTGCGCTTGATCTGCGAACGCGAGGAGGCGATCCGGGCGTTCGTGCCCGTCGAATACTGGTCCATCACCGGCGAGTTCCGAACCGACCGGAACGATACATTCCTTGCGAAACTGATGAAGGTTGCCGGAGAGGATCCGAGAATCCCCGACGAGACAACGATGCGGGGATATGTCGAGGAGATCCGGAAGCAATCGTTTACCATCACCAAAGTTGACCGCAAGCCGGTTAAGCGCAATCCACCTCCGCCGTTCATTACCAGCACGCTTCAGCAAGAAGCTGCGCGGCGGTTGCGTCTGTCGGCGAAGCGAACGATGATGCTCGCGCAAAAACTTTATGAGGGCGTTGAGTTGGGTGAAGAAGGCAGCACGGGTCTCATCACTTACATGCGTACCGACTCCACGCGTCTCAGCGAAGAAGCTGTTGCGCACGCTCGCGAGTACATCTACAACAACTACGGAAAGGAGTATCTCCCGAAAGAACCGCGGCTCTTCAAAAAAGGAAAAGCATCGCAGGATGCTCACGAAGCGATTCGCCCCACCTCCATCAAGTACACGCCGAAGTTCGTCAAACGGTATCTCGATAAAGACCTTTTCGCGCTCTACGAGTTGATCTGGAATCGCTTCGTTGCGTGCCAGATGGCGCCGGCACAGTTTGAACAGCTGACGGTCGAGTTGACAGGCGGCGAGTATCTTTTCCGCGCAACCGACCAGCTTCCCCAATTCCGCGGCTTCCTACAGGTATACGACGATATGGTGGAGGAGAACGGCGGCGAGCGGGACGATGCCGACCCCACATCACGCTTACCGGAGCATCTCACCGCCGGTCAGTCGGCTCTCCTGACGGACCTCTTGCCGCGTCAGCACTTCACCAAACCCCCCGCGCGCTACACGGAAGCAAGTCTTGTGAAAGAGCTCGAATCCCTCGGAATCGGCCGTCCGAGCACCTATGCACTCATCGTGAGTACGGTGATCGATCGAAAGTACGTCGAGCAGAAGGACCGCAAGCTCTTTGCCACCGACCTCGGCATGCAGGTCAACAAACTTCTCGTCGAGCACTTCCCCCAAATCTTCAACGTGAAGTTCACAGCGAAGATGGAGGAGGAATTGGACACGATTGCGTCGGGGAAGGAAAAGTACGAAGACGTGCTGCAGGACTTCTACGGCCCCTTCCACCATGCACTCGAAAAGATTTCGTCAAAAACATCCTCCATCAAAAAGTCGTTGCAGGAGAAGACCGACGAGACATGCGAGGTGTGCAGTCGCCCGATGGTGATTAAGTGGGGGAGAAACGGCAGGTTCATGGCCTGCACCGGCTACCCCGCATGCAAGAACACCAAGCCGCTTCCTGAAGACGAGGAGAAGCACCAGCACTTAGCCGGCATGGTTTGCGAGGTGTGTGGAGGCGATATGGTGGTGAAGGCGGGGCGGTTTGGAACGTTCCTCGGCTGCTCAAACTATCCAACGTGCACGAATACCAAGCCGATTTCGATGGGCATCAAGTGCCCGAAGTGCAAACAGGGGGACTTGATCGAACGCAAGACCAAGAAGCGGGGCAGAACGTTTTACGGTTGCTCACGGTATCCGGAGTGCGATTTCGCTTCGTGGGATCGACCGGTCAATGAGGTTTGCACGAATTGCGGCTCGTCCTATCTGGTGGCAAAATTCTCCCAGGCAAAGGGGGAGTTTCTCAAATGCCCGGAATGTAAAGAAGTGTTCATCCATGAGGCCGTAGCAGCCAGCGCGTGAGCTGTCCCTTCTCGCGCCCTCAGCGTGAGAGTCTTACTATGCACATGCATCTTCGCTCCTTTCTTGAGTACCTCGATGCCGAACGGCGCTACTCCTCACATACCGTTGTGGCCTATGAAGGAGACCTGACGCGCCTGCTGCAATTCCTGCGTCGCGAAGGTATTGCCGCATTCCACGAAGTTAACCGCACGACGATCCGCAGGTTTTTCAGCAGTCTTGTTGAGCAAGGTCTGAGCAAGAAATCGATCGCCCGCAATTGCGCTAGCGTTCGTTCGTTTTTTCGTTTCCTCCATCAACGCCGCATTGTGCGGACGAACCCAACCATCGGCTTGCTGACGCCGCGCGTGGACCGCAAGCTCCCTGTTTTCCTCGACGAGCGCACGATGAACGATGTGATCAACGCAGCGCTGGCTTCACCCAAACATTCCTTGCGTGATACGGCCATCATCGAGCTGCTGTACAGTACAGGAATGCGTCGCTCCGAGCTTGTCGGATTGAATGTCGGCAGTATTGACCTTGCGGGGAAAACGGTTAAAGTGATGGGGAAGGGGAACAAAGAGAGGATCATCCCCGTCGGGCGGAAGGCAGTCGAGGCGATCCGGGATTACCGCAACTCGCTTCGTGCATCAAACGGCGGTAAGATGTTCGGTGAATCGCAGCCGCTCTTTGTGACCGAAAAGGGCAAGCGCATTTACCCGGAGCTTGTCCAAAAAGTTGTCCGCAAATATGTTGCACAAGTCTCCGAAGTCGAAAAGAAAAGTCCACATGTGATCCGGCACTCCTTTGCCACACACCTGCTGGACCGCGGCGCCGACCTGATGGCACTGAAGGAATTGCTCGGTCATGAAAGTCTCTCCACCACCCAAGTCTATACTCATGTATCGACAGAACGACTCAAGGAGGCCTACCGGAAAGCACACCCCAAAGCATGAAGTTCCCGATCGATCTCTGGATGAAGAAAGGAATGGACGATGACGACCGTAACCTCGAGACACTTCAAGGCACACCGATCGCTTGTTGAACACGCACAACAGGAAGTCAAAAAACTTTCACGTTACTATGATGGAATTGTCAAATCCGAAGTTATCTTGAGTTATGAGAAACCGAAGAATAGCGTCAAGATTGCGGAGGTAAGCGTTTCCGTTTACAACGATCGACTGACAGGCATCGCAAAGTCGGAGGATTTCCAGAAGTCTGTGGACCTTGCCGTGGACAAGGTGCGCAATCAACTCAAAAAGTACAAAGCGAAACTTCGGGCAAAGAATCGAAAGGTGGTCCGGAAAATCCGGGCGAAGGCGGTCTAACCTATGGCACTCGAAGGTCTGAAAGAAACCCAGAAAAGCAGCATCACGGTCGGATACCTGTATGAAGTGAACCGCGTGCGGCTGAAGCTCAAACTCCTCAATGGCGAGGGGGGGCTTGAAAAAGAGCTGACGGACAAGAACATCCATCGGCCGGGACTTGCGCTTGCCGGTTACGTTGAGCTTTTTACCTACAACCGGGTTCAGATTTTCGGCAACACCGAAATCCGTTACCTTCAGCATCTGTCGTTTGCGGAACGCTTGAAGGCGTTCGAGAAGATCCTCCAGTTTGATCTTCCTTGCATCGTCGTCACGAACAATAATGTGCTCGATGACGAGTTGCTGCGCATGGCGGAAGATCGCGGGGTCTGCGTGTTTCAAACGCCGATTGAGACGACAAAGTTCGTCTACTTCATCAGCGACTTCTTGGATGACCAGTTTGCCCCGCAGACGGTGGTGCATGGTTCGTTCATCGATGTCTACGGTGTTGGCGTGTTGCTCATCGGGCGGTCAGGAATCGGCAAGAGCGAGATCGCGCTGGATCTTGTGGAGCGTGGACATCGACTTGTGGCAGACGACGTGGTGATGGTGACGCGCAAGGGAGAAGGAATTTTGATGGGGGCCGGTACGGACGTGGTGAAACATTTTATGGAAATCCGCGGCCTGGGGTTGATCGATGTGCGGGCGATCTTTGGCATTCGGGCGATTCGGTTCCAGAAGCGCGTCGAAATCGTGGTTGAGCTGGAGGAGTGGAGCAGGGATCAAGAATACACGCGCACCGGGCTTGACCATGAGAGCATTGCCATCCTCGGTGTTGAAATACCTCATGTCAAGCTGCCGCTCTTCCCCGGCAAGAATGTAACGGTGATTACCGAGGTGATCGCGTTGGATTATCTCCTGAAGCATTACGGCTACGATGCTGCACGCGAGTTCGCCAAACGACTCGACACCGCCATACACGAGAAATCGAGAGGCAAGCGGGCAATCGACTATTTCGAGCACGATTTCGAGTGATTGTGTGGTGCATGGCAGAAGCGGGTTGTCGCACAACGCGGCGTATGTCGATTTCCCCCTCCATCAGTGCAAAAAAACTTGCAGTGAATCCGCTCCCTGTCTTGACAGGACTTCAATAATTTCCTATTTTCGGGTTGCTTTGTCGGCTGAAAGGCGATCATCGTGCTGAGAGAACGTGCTGAGGGAACCTACCCGGAGCTTTTCTCGTCTTACTGGACGTTGCTCCCCGTTGTCGAAGCACTCACATGCGCAAACAACAACTCTACTACTACTCTCCTGAAACAATGCGCTTCACGAAAGCGAAGCGCGTCCGGACAAAAATATCCGCGTGGGCAATCGGTGCAGCAGTGGTGGTGGGAGTGATCGTGTTCGAGCTGAATACCTCACTGGACGATCCGTTGGGGCTAGGCGTCAAGAGAGCGGTGGTGCTTGCGGCGGAGAACGCAATGCTCTCGCGTGAACTCAATGCGGTGATGGCGAGGTTGGAAGGGCTGGAAGAGCAGCTTGCCAAACTGCATGAGCGCGGCAATGAGCTCCGGGTGTTGGCAGACCTCCCGCGGATCGATGAAGATACACGCAAGGTAGGCATCGGCGGTACGGATGGGCTGCGTGACTTCGGAGGATCGGTGAGCATCAACGCGCAGCTGCAGCGGATCGCCTCGTTGCTTGCGCGTGCCGAGCGTGAAGCGCAGCTGCAGCGCGCGAGCTATCATGAGGTGGCACGCCAGCACGAAGAGAACGCCGTCCGGTTCGCCCACCTTCCTGCCATCAAGCCGATGGAGGGATTCCTCTCCAGTGGGTTCGGCATGCGCTTCCATCCGATTTTCCTCGTGCGCAGGCATCATGAGGGGATCGATATTGTGAACGATATCGGTACGCCGGTCTATGCCTCGGCGAACGGCAGAGTGGTTGTGGCGGGAAGGAGTTTGAGCGGATATGGAATCATGGTCATGATCGACCATGGCTACGAATACACCACGGTGTACGGTCATCTTGAACGTACATTAGTGCGCGAAGGACAGATGGTGAAGCGTGGCGATCTGATTGGGCGATGCGGGAAAACGGGCATGGCAACGAACCCGCATTTGCACTACGAAGTTCGCCTGCACGGCAAACAGATGAACCCCCTTGATTATTTCTTCGACGATTTTAATTATCATGAGTACGTAAACGAGCAACTTGTCTCGTCAGCGGTCGCGCCGGGAACGAATCGAACGGCGGGTCGCTTCGACCGTATTGATTAGGAGCATGTGTGAGGTTAAATGCAAACTATGATTTGGACACTCGAACTTGCTGCGTACCTTGAAGACGCACCATGGCCGGCAACAAAGGACGAACTGATCGACTATGCCGTGCGGATGGGTGCCCCGATGCAGGTGATTCATAATCTGGAAGAGCTTGAAGACACTGACGAAGTGTACGAAAGCATAGAGGAAATTTGGCCGGACTATCCGACGGACGAAGACTTCTTCTACGAGGATGACAAAGAGTACTGATTCGACGTCAGTACCTTCTCCACATTCGATTGTTGTTGCCTGAACACAGTGTGATCCCGCCTGTAACGTGGCGGGATTTTTTTTGATCGCTATGGGTCGATATACCGTATTCTTCCTGTTGATGGTCCTCGCTCCGCTTGCCCTTGTCGGGCAAGTGCAATCGCAACAGTACGAGGTGGAGCGCATCACCTTTGTCGGTAATGCAACGCTTCCGGACGATCATCTCCGCAGCGTTATCCAAACCCGCGAATCACCAAACTGGTTTTGGAAAACCCTGTACAGCATCAGCGCCAAGATCGGTGAAAAGGCGGAATACTTCGACCCCCTCGTCTTCGAGACGGATTATCTGCTGCTCACCAATTATTACGCCGACCAGGGGTTCTTCCACGCGAGCATCGACACATCGCTCTCGTTCGATGACGAACGAAAACGAATGAGGGCAACGTTCCTCATTGAGGAAGGCCCTCGCTCGATGGTCGATACGATTCAGTACCGAGGGCTCGCGATGCTGCCGGATGATGTTGTGGAAGCCGTTCGAACAAACACCCTTGTCAAACTGGGCAATCCATTTGTTTTGCAGACAGTAAACGCCGAAGTTCGTCGCATCTTTACTGCCCTAGTCAACAAGGGCTATGTGAATGTCCACGTTGCCAACCCCACGGCCGTCCGCTATACCTCCACGAACAACATCACACTGATCTTTGCATTCGACCCCGGCACGCGGTTCCACTTCGGCAATGTGATCGTTGAGCAAGACACGACGGTGAAAGAGCGAATCGAAGAAGCCGTGATCACACGTCATCTGGATTTTGTACCGGGTGATTACTACAGCGAGGCGAAGAAGCTTGATAGCGAAAGGAACCTCAACAGACTCGGCGTCTTCGACCGCGTGACCATCCAGCATATTCAGACGGAAGCCTCCGACACGACCCGAACGGTGGATATGTTGGTGTTTGTGCGGCCGCGTCCGTTCCACGAGTTGACGCCCGAGCTCGGCGTCAACGACGAAAAAAACGCCTTTAATCTCCAGTTTGGCGTTGGCTACAGCAATCGGAATTTTTTCGGCGGAGCAAGGAATTTTACGTCCCGTCTACGGCTCAATATCCAATCGATTCAGGATGTGGATTTCTCGCGTGTCTTCGGCAGGACCGGCCTGCGCGATACCACAGTGATCTCTACGCTCGACTTTTCAACGCAAATGATCCAGCCCTTCTTTATCACCAACAAAATGAGCTTGAGATGGACGGTATCGGCTATCCTAGAGAAGGACAAATTCTATTACCTCCCGATTCTGCGCAACCGCCTCGGCATTGCGGCACAAATGGCACAGTTTACGCGAACGTTTGTCGATTGGAATCTCGAACGCATCAGCTATACCAGCATCGACGCCCGGCGGGATAGCGCCATTCTTGCGCGTCTGACACTCGACCGGCGACCACAATTTAACTCCATTCTCACGTTTACCATGCAGCGCGATAAACGGGACGATGTCTTTTCTCCGTCGGCCGGGTTTTTCCACTCGGGCACAATCGAAGAAGCAGGCTTGCTTCCGTCGCTGACAGGGGGGTTATTCGGTACCGACCTGCCGTACTCCCGCTATATCAAACTCTCCGTTGTAGGACAGTGGTATTCAAACCCCGATCGTGAACGCAGGCTCATCTGGGCGACGCGTGTGCGGGCGGGCTTTGCAGAGTTGTACGGCGGTTCGCCGGCGCCGGTGCCGCTCATCCGACGGTTCTTCGCGGGAGGTAGCGGGAGCGTGCGAGGCTGGAAAGCGCGCGACCTGGGCGCCGTTCCAACACCGTTCGAAGGCGGAACGGCAATGTTCGAAGCCAACCTTGAAACACGCTGGCATCTGTTTAAGGATTTCGGAAAACTCTGGATCCTCGAGTTGCCGAAACTCTCGACGGTCTTTTTCTATGATGTCGGAAATGTTTGGACCGAGGTCAAGAGAATCCGGGCGTCCGAGTTCGCAATGGCCACGGGACTCGGCTTGCGCTTCGACACCATTGCCGGGCCGCTCCGGGTGGATTTTGGTTTTCGTGTGTACGACCCGCGGGCACCCGAAGGCAGCAGGTGGTTCACGAAGAAACGATTCTTCCCCGAGACGGTGGCAGACGGCGTGCTCCATTTCGGCGTGGGACATACATTCTAACATCATGGCGTGGAATCGAGTTATCGGGCAACAGCGGGTGAAAGACCTGCTTCGTCGCTCCTTACACTCACGGCAGGTCGCGCATGCGTACCTGTTCTGGGGTGATAAAGGCGTCGGCAAGGATGCGATGGCTATCGAATTTGCGAAAGCGTTAAACTGTGAGCGTGGTGGAGATGAAGCGTGCGATGGATGCGCGAGCTGCAAGAAAACGAATACCTTGCAGCATCCTGACATTCGGCTTATCGTTGCGCTGCCGGTGGGGAAGAATGAAACGAAGGGGGACGATCCCATCGCGGTGCTTTCGGAAGATCAAGTGTCAGCACTCCAGGAACAATTGAGGCTCAAAGCAGAGAACCCTTACCACGAGATTGAGATACCGAAAGCGCGCTCTATCAAGATCAACAGCGTGCGTGAGATCAGGCGTCGCTCGGCAATGTCGCTCTTTGGACAGGGGAGAAACGTCTTCATCATTTCACACGCCGAGATGCTCAATCTCGAAGCAAGCAACTCACTCCTGAAGACGCTGGAAGAACCCACGGGCGACACGGTGCTCATCCTCACGACCTCGGAGCGGGATCGCTTGCTGCCGACCGTCATTTCTCGATGCCAGACCGTACCGTTTGATGCACTCGATGAAACGGAGATCGCCGAAGCGTTACAGTCGCGCGAGGGAGCAGAACCGGCTCGCGCTCTCCTCGCCGCGCGGCTTGCAGACGGAAGCTTCAGTCGCGCTGTCGAGCTTCTCTCTTCAGACATTGATGCTGAACGGGAATCTGCAGCGCAGTTTCTCCGCTATGCGTTGGGGTCGAGACCGGTTTCCCTCATGGGCCAGATTGAATGCATTGTGGCCGGTACAGATCGAGTTGTCGTTGAGCGGTGGCTGCGCGTATTGCACATGTGGCTCCATGAAGCGCTGCTCGTGCGCGAGCAGGCACATCATGCAGCCGACGAATCCGTTCCAGACGACATCAAGCGTTTCGTCGGACGCTTTCCCAACGCAAACCTCGTTGCCGCACTCGAATCGATTGATACCTGCATTGCTCTTCTGGACAAAAATATCTACCTTCCTCTCGCGCTTACAGCGCTTGCAGTCGACCTCAAAAAGCACTGCACACTCGAACCGGCATCCTCATAACGCTTCATGTTCCAACGTATTCTGATCACTGCGGCGTTGCCGTACGCGAACGGCCTTATCCATCTTGGCCATTTGGCAGGCGCCTATCTTCCATCCGATATCTACGCCCGGTATCATCGCCTCAAACAAAATGACGTGGCCTTTCTCTGCGGTTCGGATGAACACGGCGTTCCGATTACCGTCACCGCGGAGAAAGAACAAACCACGCCGCAAGCGGTTGTCGACCGCTACCATGCGCTGAACAAGACCGCGTTCGAGGCGTTCGGTATGAGCTTCGACCATTACTCACGCACGTCGCTGCCCCTCCATCATGCAACAGCGCAAGAATTCTTCATCGATTTGCATCGCCGTGGCATCCTGAAGGAAAAAGAAGAAGAACAGCTGTATTGCGAAAAGGATGCGCTCTTTCTTGCCGACCGCTACGTCGAAGGAACATGTCCGCATTGTCAGCACACGCAGGCGCGCGGCGACCAGTGTGAGAACTGCGGCTCGTGGCTCAGCCAGACGGAGTTGACCGACCCGAAGTGCAAGCTGTGCGGAACGCGCCCGGTTATCCGCTCAACAAAGCATTGGTATTTTCCTCTTGGCGACTATCAGAAGCGCTTGGAAGAATACATTGCCCAGCGCTCGAAACGGGATGGCTGGAAGCCGAATGTGCTCCGATACTGTGAGAGTTGGTTCAAGGAGGGATTGCAGGACCGCGCGGTGACGCGCGATCTTCGCTGGGGCGTGCCCGTGCCGATCCCCGGCTATGAAAAGAAAGTGATGTATGTGTGGTTCGATGCAGTACTCGGCTACATTAGTTCGACAAAGGAGTGGGCGATACGACAATCGAAGCCTGAGCGCTGGCGCGATTACTGGCAGAACCCGCACACCAAGTATGTTGCGTTTATCGGTAAGGATAATGTCGTGTTCCACTGTATTGTGTTTCCAGCCATGCTGATGGCGTGGAACGATGGTGGCAAAGAGCAGTGCATCTTGCCCGAGAATGTCCCGGCGAATGAGTTCTTAAATTTCGAAGGACAGAAGTTCTCCAAGAGCCGCGGGTGGGGAATCGACCTGCGTGACTTTCTGCAATTCTTTCCGGCAGACACGCTGCGCTACGCCCTTGCCGTTAATCTGCCGGAGTCCCGCGATAGCGATTTTTATCTCAAAGACTTCCAGGCGCGAACGAACAACGAGTTAGCGGATATCCTCGGCAATTTCGTGAACAGGACGCTCGCGTTTACTGAAAAGAATTTTGGAGGGAAAGCCCCTCCGCGCGGTTCACTCGGCAAACTCGACCGCGAGATGCTCTCGGCGCTTGCTGCAGCTCCGAAGGCCGTGGGAGAACATTTCGAACGCTATCGCTTCCGTGATGGCGTGATGGAGGCGATGAACCTTGCCCGCACAGCGAACAAATACTTTAACGACAGCGAACCGTGGAAGACACTGCAATCCCATCCCGAGCAATGCGCCACGACGATGAGCGTTTCGCTTCAAACCGTGCACACGTTGGCTGTGTTGTTTGAGCCTATTGTGCCGAAGATTGCTGGGACGATGTGGACGATTTTCAACCTTGGTCGCAGCATGAACGACGTAGGATGGGATGCGTGTGCCGGTCAGCTTCTCACCGAGGGGCATCGCCTCAATAAATCGGAGATTCTTGTGACGAAAATTGAAGACAAACAGATCGACGAGATGCTCAATGCGCTCGAATCCGGCGCGCCGCTAGATGTTTCGACACCCCGACTTGTCGGGGTTCAATCGTCTCACATCAGTATCGATGATTTCAAGAAGATTGATTTGAGACTGGCACGGGTTATCCATGCTGAAAAGGTGCCGAAATCGGACAAACTCCTGAAACTGCGCGTGGAGGTCGGGGCAGAGACGCGCCAAGTCATCGCAGGTATCGCACAGCATTATCAGCCGGAGCAGTTGATCGGTAAAACCGTCGTCCTCGTGGCAAACTTGAAACCCGCGAAGCTCATGGGTCAGGAATCGCAAGGGATGATTCTTGCGGCGAACGACAACAACGGAAAACTTTCTCTCGTCACCGTCCTTGATGAGCTTCAAAGTGGTAGTGTGGTGCGGTAGGGAGTCTCCTCATGCTGTAGTCGCTCCTCTGGGTAGCTTCGGGGCGGCGATGGAGTTGAACTCCCGAGCAGCACAGCTTCAAGCGTCTCTTCAAAACCCTTGCGACCATACTGCAATGCCGATATCCGTTCCTTGCTTCAGCCACTTTTTTCCACTATATTGCTTGCTACCGATTCTGTCATTCCTCTTCTTTCAAGTAAGGCACGTTGTTGAGTCCCATCACACGTTACCTTAGCTTTGTCAAAATCGAACACACTCTTTTTTCACTTCCCCTCATCTACAGTGGGGCATTTTTGGCAGCGGAAGAACCCCCCGCATTCACGCTGCTTTTGCTGATTCTGGTGGGGGCGGCTGGTGCGCGGACCGCTGCGCTCGCTCTCAACAGAATCATCGACCGCGAAATCGACAAGCGTAATCCTCGAACAGCAGCGCGTGAACTTCCCAGCGGCAAGCTCACAGTTCGGCAAGCATACGGTGTTCTCGTTGTCGGCCTTGCGCTCTATGTTGGCGCTGCCGGACTGATCTCCCCCTTTTGTCTCCAGCTTTCACCCATCCCCTTGATCATTTTCACGATGTATCCGTATATGAAGCGGTTCACTCCGCTCGCGCATTTTGGCGTAGGACTCGGACTTGCGATGGCGCCGTTAGGGGGATGGTTTGCCGTCCAACAGTCGTTCGAGAACATCACACCCGCCGCATTGTTATCGCTCTTCACGCTCTTTTGGGTAGCGGGATTTGACATTATTTACTCGACGCTTGATGAGCTGTTCGACCGTCAGGAGCAACTGCACTCGTTCAGCGCACGCTTTGGGAAGACCATGGCACTCAAGATTTCTGCGGCGCTTCACCTCGTCGCATTCGGGTTTCTTACGCTGTTGTTTGTGCAGTATCTCCATGGACTTGCTGCACTGCCGTTTCTCCTCATCTCGGGTTACTTGCTCTATCTCGAACAGAGAAAAGCAGACGATGTGGAGTTGGCATTCTTTCAGATCAACGCAGTTGTAGGATTTGCCGTGTTCGGCATGGTCGTTGCCGGAGTATACTTCGCATGAGGATCGTCGTCGGCATTACAGGCTCGTCAGGTGCGATTTATGCACGAGAGTTTTTGAAACAATGCAACGCCGAGACCTTCCTCGTCGTGAGCAAGTGGGGGAAGGTTCTGCTGAAGGATGAATTAGCGATCTCCGATAAAGAACTCCTGCCATACGTCAAGAAGCAATTTTCGGACGAGGACCTTACAGCGCCGATCGCATCCGGGTCGAACAAAATCGACGCCGTTGTGCTCGTGCCATGCTCAACATCGACACTGGGAAAGATTGCCTCAGGGATCGGCGATTCGCTCATCACGAGAACGGCGCAGGTTGCGCTCAAGGAACGGTTCAAGCTCGTTCTCTGCGTCCGCGAGACGCCACTCTCAACCATTACCCTCGAACAGTGTACCCAGCTCTCACGCAACGGTGCAATCATCATGCCGATCTCGCCGCCGCTGTATTTTGTTCCGAAGACGGTGGACGAGTACGTTCAAGCGTTTGTCGATAAGCTGTTCGGAGTAATCGGACTGCGACAATCGAAAGGATGGAGAGCGGAGGAACTGGAATGAACCCCGACGGAGCAAACCGACGCATGCCATTCCATGCTCTGGGAGAATTCCTTCGTTCCCTGGAATCCATTGGAGAATTACAGCGCATCCCCGTTGAGGTTGACCCCAAACTTGAATTGACCGAAATTGCTGTGCGGGCGTTGAACGAGAAGCGCCCGGCATTGCTCTTTGAAAATGTGCGCGGCTCTCGCTTTCCTGTGGCGATGAATGTCTACGCGTCGGAGCGGCGCATTGAGCATGCGTTGGGGAGACATCCCGAAGAGATTGGCTCGGCGTTGATCGATTTCCTTGAACGCGCAATGCCTCCACGGGCATCGTTCATGTGGAACGAACGAGCAATGCTGCGTCGATTCCTTGCTGCACGCGCACGGTCGGTCTCCTCAGGCAGCGTGCAAGAGATTGTCGAGGAGCCAAACCTCGACGAGCTTCCGATTCAGGTCTGCTGGCCAGAGGATGGCGGTCGGTTCATTACGATGGGACAAGTGTTCACGTATGACCCGCGGGATGGCAAACGCAACGTCGGGATGTACCGCCTCCACGTGTATGACCGGCGGACGACCGGCATGCACATTCAGATTGAGCGCGGCGGCGGTGTGCACTACTTTCATGCCGAGCAGCGCGGTGTCCCGCTTGAGGTCGGCGTCGCACTCGGCACAGAGCCGGCGCTGTTGCTTGCGACCATCTCGGCTCTTCCCGAAGGAATTGACGAGGTGATGTTTGCAGGTTTCCTGCGTGGTAAGCCGATTCCGATGGCACTCGGAAAAAAGATTTCGCTTCGTGTGCCGGCCCATGCCGAGTTCGTGCTCGAAGGCGTGGTGCCACCCAAGGAGCGCCGGACGGAGGGCCCGTTTGGCGATCACCTCGGCCATTACTCGAAGGCCGCGCCGTTTCCCGTTTTCCATCTGCATGCCGTAACGAGACGTCGCAATGCAGTGTATCCTGCAACCGTCGTTGGCATTCCACCGATGGAGGACAAGTTCCTTGGCGATGCGACTCAGCTCATTCTTGGCCCCTTGGCACGGTTGATCCACAAAGAGGTGAGGGATCTCTGGGCGTACTACGAGGCAGGATTTCACAATCTTCTCATCGTCTCGGTACAGGAGCGATACCGTAAGGAAGCGATGAAAGCGGCGCTCGGCTTGTTGGGGATGGGTCAGCTTTCGCTGACCAAGACTCTCGTTCTTGTTTCCGAGCATGTGAACGTGCGGGATTGGCTCGCGGTGCTGAACGAAATCCGCGAGAACTTCGACCCGCATTTCGATTTTGTGCTGCTGCCGAAAGTCCCGCTCGATACCCTCGACTTCACAAGCTACAAGATGGAATTGGGCAGTAAGATGATCATCGATGCTACGCGAAAAGCTGACCGCCCGCCGACACGACGACGTCAACCGCATATAGACGTCGCTACAATAAAACGAATAGATCGACGTGTGGTCGATGCACATGTTTGGCAAGATTGTTTGCTGTTGGTGAAGGTGCGCGCGGAGGGGCGTTCCGTAGTTGAAAAACTTGCACAACGGCCTGCGCTCCAACATCTCAAAATCATCGCCGCAGTGAGTGAGGATGTTGATATCCGCGACCGGGAGAAAGCAATCTGGGGTGTCTTTTGCCGTTTTGATTGTGAACGCGATGTGGTGTTTTCGCATCAGTCGCTCGTCGGCATCTCGCCGATCTACAAAGGCGTCATGGGCATCGATGCAACGTGGAAGCGGGGCTATCCCAAACCGCTTGTGATGGACCAGAAAGTCGTGAGATTGGTAGAGGAAAAATGGGAGAGCTATTGGAAGTAGCAGCGCTACTAACAGGTGTTGAAAAACCGATTCCCGAGGTGGCGTCAGGAGTCCCGCTGTACGGGATGTCCCGCTTCTTGGATTCCGCTTTTATGCGGGATTCCTGGGAAGCGGAACCGTAAAGCGGCATTACCTCCTGACGCAAAGAGCCAGAATTTCTCAAAAAACGGGCTATGAAGTGTCAGGACGAGAGTCCTGACACCACGATGAATCTCTTCTTCAACCTGCTAAGGGGGACGAGGTTCCAAGTGATGTCCATTTCGTTCGGGAGTGCAGCTCCCTCACAGCTTGGGCACATAATCTGTGAATCTGCGGTAGTTGGACTTCAATTCTGGACCTGAGAACTCATCGATGCACGAGAATATCCATTTTCGAGATTCCCGACTCATTCCCATCTGGGACAAAGTGCAGAAGGGAGAACGTCTCTCGCTGCGAGACGGCGTCACGATGTTCGACACGCTCGACGTGATTGCGCTCGGGAAGATGGCACATGCCGTCCAGCGCTCACGTAGCGGCGATGCGGTGTACTTCGTGTTGAACCAGAAAATCGAGCCGACGAACATCTGTGTTCTCTCGTGTACGTTCTGCGACTTCGCGACAAAAGCTGGCCGCCCCGACGCCTACGAGATGACCATCCACGAGATCCTTCACAAGCTCACGCCGGACATCCACGAAGTGCACATTACCGGCGGCCTACATCCGGATTGGGAGTGGGAATACTATCTTGAGATGCTGCGGCAAATCAAGAAGCACTTTCCCAACACGGACGTGAAGGCGTTTACGGCAGTGGAGATCGTTTTCTTTCACAAGAAGTTCAAGATCCCTATTGAAGAAGTTCTCATTCAACTGAAAGCCGCCGGCCTGCGTACCATGCCGGGTGGCGGCGCAGAGGTGTTTTCCGAGCGTGTGCGTCGCCTCCTCTTCAATCAGAAGATTGGCGCCAAGACGTGGTTTGAAGTCCACAAAACAGCCCATCGCTTGGGCATTCCGACGAACAGCACGATCCTCTACGGCCACATCGAGACGGTGGAGGAGCGCGTGCAGCATATGCTCAAACTGCGGGAGGCGCAGGATGAGACAGGAGGATTCCTGACGTTTATTCCGCTTGCATTCCAGCCCGGCGATACCGGCATTAAGCCGTCCGGCAGATTTACATCAGCCATTGACGACCTTAAGATGATCGCCATCTCGCGCCTCATGTTAGATAACTTCCCGCACATCAAGGCATACTGGGTGATGCTGACCGAGGAGGTTGCATCGGTGGCGCTGAACTTTGGTGCGGACGACATGGACGGGACAGTAGGCGGCGAGAAAATTGCTCACGACGCTGGCGCCATCAGTCCAATGGCGCTCGCGAAAGATCAGATCATCAAGATTATTCGAGATGCCGGTAAAATACCGGTCGAGCGGGATGTCTACTACAACCCGCTCAGGCTTTATTCAGATGGAGTGGTCGGGAAGATTCCGTATCTCAACTCCGTCCCCTTCTATGAGCATTTTGAGAAGCGACGATTCCGCATCATGCCGATAACGCCGCGCCGGATGGGGGTGCTTTCAGAAGAAGGACAAATTGCTGCCGGACTTTTTTCGCTGGTCGATTATCTCCGTCAACGAGACCAGCTTGAGATGCTGAATTACGGTATCGCCACGCGCGACCAAGTGAAGAGCGTCATGCTCTTCTCGAACTACGGCTGGCGCGACGTAGAGGGAAAAACCATCGGTATCACCGATGAGACGTCGGCATCCGTGAAGCTGCTGCGCGTGCTGTTAGAGAAGAAGTATGGCATCGCAGCCACGTTTCGTCGGATGCACTCGGGCATCAACGACCTCCGAGAATTCGATGCAGTGCTGCTCATCGGCGATGAGGCCTTCAGGATGAACGTGACGGCTTCACACGGTTTTGAACTTGTCTATGACCTTGCCAGCGAATGGTATGAGTGGAAGAAACTTCCGTTTGTGTTTGCTGTGTGGGCAATCCGGAAGTCGTTGCCGGAGGAGCAGCGCGCTGAATTGAAGTCGTTAATTGAGATTTCCCTTCAGAAGGGTGAAACCGACTTCGCGAGCATCGCGCGGCTTCCTGCGCTGCGGCTTGGCCTGTCTCGCGAAGTCGCCGTTGACTATCTCCGCGGCTTCAACTACCGGATCGGCGAGCGAGAGCGCCAGGCGATAGCGGAGTTCGAGACTTTGCTCGCATCCGTCCCAGCTGTCGAAAAACCGTAACAAGACCAATCAGCTCAATGGCCGAAGACCTCATCGCAAAACTCGAGCTGCTTGTCAATCAGGGAACTCAGCTTGCCCCGTTGGGGGGGTTTGAGTTCTCCGGCTACAACGCGCGCCTCCAAAACAAGTATCTCGAATGGCGCAAAGCATGCCTTGAAGTGCTCGAGCAGGTCGGCCCGATTGGGTTTCCGTACAAGAGTAAAATCCTGGGTGATGCGAACGGGGGCTATTTTTTCCAGCCATCGGCGCTTTTGATTCTCAACTGTATGAAAGAGCTTTACGAGAAACTGAAGAGTTCGCCCGACCTCGCGACACAGGCAGCAGCACAACCGGCAGCGGCAGCAGCACCGACTTCCGCATCAACCTCAACCGGCCGGGTGATCAAGCCGCCGCCCAAACCTGCGGCATCAGCGGTTCCCGCACCGCCACCGGTTCAACAGGCGGCTCCCGGACCGGCGAAAGTCTATGTCATCGGCGAAGAGACAGACGGTTTGCGCCAGCAGCTGTCGATGCTGTTGAGTGAGCTCGGCTTAGAAGAGGTTCCGATCAACCGCCAGCATGGTCAAATGTTGTCGTTAGATCAGCTTGAGGATCGGCAGGATATCGGGTTCGCGTTTTTCGTCTTTAACTCAGGCGACCTTTCCTACGCGATGTTCGAAATTGGGCACTTCGTCGGCAAGTTGGGCAAAGGCCGCGTCTGTGTGCTCATGATGTCCGATGTCTCCTTTCCGAAGAACATTCCCGGCGTAAGCGTGAAACCGATTGTCGTCAAGCTTGAAGAGACCACGTTGGGGATTATCAAGGAGTTGAAAGCGGCGGGAATTAAGGTCAGTATTTAGTGTCTAAGCGGTGAAATCTATGCTTTTCTGGGCAAAGATTTGTATCCACGAATCTACACGAATGGACACAAATCATTCGTGCCAATTCCTGCCTACCGCAGGCAGGCGTGTGAATTCGTGGACCAATCTTTTTTGGTTGTGGCCTGCCGGCCGGCAGGACCATGTTAAGCAATGAGGGAAGCATGACCGTCGAAACAATCTTGTCAAAAGTTCGAAATGGAGAGCGCATCTCGCCGGATGAGGGCTTGTTTCTGCTGCGGAATGCTGAGTTACTTGATCTGGGAGACGCGGCGAGCGAAATTCGGTTCCGGATGCACCCCGACCCCAGCGTTACATTCGTTATCGATACCAATCCCAACTACACGAACATCTGCAACATCGATTGCATCTTCTGCGCGTTTTACCGGCATCCGGGCGAGGAGGGGGAGTACACCTTCACCGTCGATCACATGATTCAGAAGTTCAAGGAGTCTGCAGCCAAGGGGGCGACGACGGTTCTTCTTCAGGGAGGTGTGAATCCTGCGCTGCCGTTCGATTACTACATCGAGCTTGTCCGAAGAACGCGTAAAGAGGTGCCGGAAATTTATCCCCACTTCTTCTCAACCTCCGAGATCATCGGCATGGTACAGGTGTCAGGATTAACCGTGCCGGAGGTGTTGCAGCGATTGTGGGATGCCGGACTTCGGTCGATTCCGGGTGGTGGAGCGGAGATACTTTCGGACAGAGTAAAGCGGAAGATCAGCAGCAAGAAGGGGACATCGGCGGATTGGCTGAATGTGATGCGCGAAGCTCATCGGATTGGCTATCGGTCGACTGCGACGATGATGTACGGGCATATCGAGACGGACGAGGATATTGTGATGCACCTTGAGAGCATTCGACAGCTGCAAGACGAGACGGGAGGATTCACGGCGTTTGTACCCTGGTCGTTCAAGCCGGGCAATACGCCGTTGGAGAAAATTATACCCCATTACGCAACCTCGACCCGTTATCTGCAAATCATAGCTTTCTCACGCATCTATCTGGATAACTTCCAGCACATTCAGGCGTCGTGGTTCTCCGAAGGGAAAAAAACCGGACAGATTGCGTTGCATTTTGGAGCAGATGATTTCGGTGGAACCCTCCTGGAAGAGAATGTCCACGCCGCGGCAAACTTCGTCAACACGACGAACACTGAGGAGTGCATTCAGCTCATCCACGAATCGGGTTTTGATGCAGCACAACGGACGACGTTGTACGAGATTTTGAAGGTCTACAGGAAAAAAGAGGCAGCGTGAATAAGCGAAGATTCTTAAAGAGAATTCTTCGTAGTCAAACGAATGTTCGCTTTTCACAATTATGTACTTTGGTTGAAGCCTTTGGATTCCGATTTGACAGAATCAGTGGTGGTCACCATATTTATATACATACGGGAATTCCCGAATTGCTCAACTTACAAAACGTGAAGGGACAAGCGAAACCTTATCAGGTACGGCAATTCTTGGCCCTCATTGAAAAATACAATCTCACTCTTGGGGATTAACCATGAAAGATTATCACATCAATATCTTCTTTAGTCAGGAAGATGGCGGTTATATAGCAGATATTCCCGATCTTAAGTTCTGTTCAGCTTTTGGCACGACTCCTGACGAAGCTCTGGCGGAAGTCCTGAAAGCGAAAAAAGCTTGGCTTGCCGCAGCACGAAAGAATAAAAAGCCAATTCCCAAGCCACGCTATAGACCGTTGATTTATCAAGCGGTAAAAGTATAACGTCCTTAGGAATTATCTCCCAGGTTCTAAAGCGTGGGGGAGAATCGATCCTTAACTCACTGCGCTGTCCACCAGCCCCGCCATATTCTCAAAGAAAATTTTCTTGATGTCGCCGGTGGGAATGCGCATCTCCTGGGCGAGCTTGAGCTGGTTGTTGACAATGTCGTACCGGTAGCGGCGTGAGCTGCAGTTCAATCGAGTTAGTAAACAAGCCGATGGAAGTCGGCTTTTTTTTCTCGCTCCGATGGTCTCCGTCGGAGCGCCCGTTAGGACGCTCTGCGTCTTGAAGGAGGGGGTCTTGATAATTTCCTCCTTTCACGCAGAGCCTGACTGCCGCCTGCCTGCGCAGGCAGGTCAGGCAGGCGTGAGGCAGAGTCGCTCCCACGCGGAGCATGGGAGCGAGTTAACCTTTTTCCACACCGTACCGTTAAATTTGACTTGACTAAACCTCTACGTTTTTCTACAATGGTATAGAAGGCAATTATGAGGAGCAGGGTAGATGTTCAGTTGGATCAAGATAGCCTGTTTTGTGTTGCTAAACGATTCCCGACTTCAGGTTTTTTGAGAAGCCTGAGGTTGGGAATTTTTGTTTTTCTTGTTCCAAGAAGGCTTGTTGGTCTGAAATGAAAAGAAAAATACTGCATATGCTTCCTATTGTTAGTGTCATAATGTGTTTACTCTCGGGAGTACTGTTTGCACAAGTAGATTTCTGGCGCCATGCGGGTTTGTCCAATAGGACGATTCTCTCGCTTGCCGTTGACCCGCGGGGCGGTATTCTTGCCGGGACGGGAAGCGACGGTGTGTATCGCTCTTCAGATGGGGGGGAAACCTGGACAAAGCTTGGCGGTCCAGCAAGCAGGGCAGATGTTATTGCTGTTTGCCGTGACAGCTCGATCGTTGTTGGCTCGTCTCTTGGAAGAATGGTACGTTCTACTGACGGTGGAACGACTTGGTCCCCCACCAGCATAACGACGCTTTGGGTCTATTCGATTTTAGTGAGAGAGGCAGGAGACGTTTTTGCCGGGGTTTTTGATCCTTATGACTCTCTTGGTGGCGCGATCTATAAGTCCAGCGATCATGGCAATAGTTGGAATCGATCAAGTATGGGAATAGACAGTGCTTTGATTCGAGGTCTAGCATTGTCGCCCGGAGGCAAATTATTTGCTGGCAGCCTCGTTCTCAAGATGTATATCGATAAACCTTCCCCCAACCAATGGGATTTTAGCGGAGGAATGTACAAATCAGTTGATGATGGTCAGCAATGGGCACGCAGTGGACTGAACGGCACTTCTGTTTCGTCAATAATCGTTGCTTCTGATGGGAGTATTCTTGCTGGTTCGCATAACAGAGGCGTCCACCGTTCAGTCGACAGCGGGATGAGCTGGACAGAAAGCAACACCGGTTTGACAAACGAATATCAGAGAAATGTCAGGTCGATGTTGGCTCTTTCGAACAGTCAAATTTGGGCGACAACGCTTGGTGGAGTTTTTTATTCGACAGATGGTGGAAACCAATGGCTTCGGCAACATGCTGGTCTCGCTGACACCAGCGTCCTTTGTATTGCGGTGGATTCTTCAGGGTTTCTGTATGTGGGAACATATGGTGGAATATTTCGAAGTGTTCGATCTGTAACAGGTATGAATGACAAAAACGACGGTGGTCAGTGGAGTTTCTCTCTCAAGGGCATTTACCCGAATCCGTTTAATGCTACCACGACAATTGAGTTTACACTGCCCGAAGGTCTTCTCACGACGTTAACAATTTATAACTCGCTCGGTCAAGAAGTCGCCTCAATTCTGAGTGAAAGCTTATCAGGAGGGTTACACACAAGACAATGGGATGCGGCCAATCAACCGAGTGGTGTATACTTTCTTCGGATAGTTGCTGGGAGTTTCTATGACGCCAAGAAGATGATTCTTGTTCGATAGTGCCATTTGTCACCCCCTTGGTGGAAGAAAACTCTTGCTGAGTGAACGTGCAGTGAGTAATTTAGGTAGAGTTGCAGTTCGCTTGACAGGAGATCATCACACCACAAGGAGGAAGACAAATGATGAGTGAAGCACAGCAGCAGCGGTTAGCGCGGTTAAAGGAGAAACATGCGGATGGGTTGTTGCTATGGGAGCTGAAGAATGGGTTTGAGCTGAGTTCGCGTGAATCGGAGATGGTGTTGGAGACAACGATGGGGATTTTGTTGGAAGGCAAGACGTTGGAGCGGGGTAAGCATCGTGTTGTTGGCGTTGAGCTGGGAGAGAGTGCAGGCAAGACGATGGAGGAGGTGAAGAAGAAAGAAGTGGTTGTCACGCTCGATGGAGGCATTGAAGACATCGTATATGAGAGACGAGAGTGGCTAACACGATGAGCGTCGCGACCGTTTGACAGTTGAGCGCTTCGGTGATGCTTGACGCGCCAACGCTGTTGGCAATCGCGACTGCATAGAGATATGCTTTGATGCCGACGTCGAGCAGCGTTGCCGACAAGAATTTTCCCAACGAAATCTCAGCCAACCCCGCACTACGACACAGATGTTCGGGATCACAAAAAGTGATTTAACCTTGTCGATCCTCTTGACACTCGCTGTTTTTTGTTATATTCTTGGAAGCTCATCGCAATGATTAGTTCCAATTAGGTGAAAGAGACATGGGTGATGATAAAGGCGTGCTATGTCAACGGTATGGAGGTAGTCCATAGAAGCAGGGGTTACTGTTACCGTGCAAGGGTTGTTGTCTGCTCGGCTTTACTGGTAATTCTTTGTAGTTCGCTATACAGTGGTTCTCGGATTACCGGCAGAGTGATTACGATGAACGGAGCACCCGTCTATGGTACCCTTATTCGTTTCGAGAGTGCCACCGATAGCATGAAGCGGTTCTCTGCCGTCACAGACTCCCTAGGGGAGTTCATTGTTACTCTCACAAAGATTGAGACCACAAAAGGTGAAATCCCCACGTTCGAACTCCATCAGAATTATCCGAATCCATTTTCAGAACAAACAACAATCCGGTACACGCTGCCTACGGAAACGCCTGTTACGATTGCTATCTACGATATCCTTGGCAGAAGAGTAAAAACCTTCACTCAACAACAGCTCCCGCGGGGAACATACCAATTGCAGTGGGACGGCACGGATGAGGCGGGGAGGAAAGTGGCATACGGCGTCTATTTTTATCAATTGCAAGGAGTTCAGGGTATCCACGTGAGGAAAATGTTGTACCTCAGTAACGGCGGAGTTCTTTCCTTGCTATCGCCTTCCACGCATGCACGCATATCGGAGACAGTTAGCCCTCTCAAACTTAATCATACGGAGAGCTATATAGTGTACATTGAAAACACCGACAGCACGAAGCCGATGATCAAGCCGATGAAAAAAGAGAATGTGATTATCACGAGCGACACGGTGTTGAACTTCCCAATGACGGAGGAGTATATCGGTGAGTGGGAGTTTTTGGGATTGGCTGGTGAGCGAGTGACCTCTCTTGCGTTTCACCCAACAGATACGAATGTGATCTATGCTGGGACGGCGTTTGATTTTAGTTATGGCGTTCTCGGTAAGCTCTTCAAGACCACAAACGGAGGTCAAACGTGGGACACGCTGATTGTCGGAGGGAATTACAGGGCGCTCGCTGTAGACCAAACGAATCCGAATGTGATCTATGCGTTGCCGCATGGTGTACTCAAAAGCGCCGACGGAGGAAGAACATGGCGCGATATTAGCCAGGGCATCAGATTGGATTGGGAGACGTTTGCATATAGTATTGCGATAGACCCAGCTCAATCAAATGTGATCTATGTTGGGACGGTGGGATTCTTTGGTGGAAGTCTCTATAAGAGCACCAACGGTGGAGAGAGTTGGGCAGACCTTGCACGAAACTATGGCGATCTAACTGATGGTGTAACAAGCATTGCGATAGATTTCATTAAACCGAGCTTCGTCTATGCTGGTACAACCCAGCGCGGAAGATTGTATAAAACTACGGATGGTGGGACAACGTGGGAAATAACAGGCTTGGGAGAAACCTCTAAAGAAATCGCTGACATACTTGCGCTACCAGGTGGGATGCTGGTAACTGGAATGAGACCATGGGGTGAAGTGTGGAAAAGCGGTAACGAGGGAACCACATGGTTCCTTTTTAACCAAGGCCTACCCGATTCGATAGGGAACAACCGGCTCGCTGTGACAGATGAGGGAAATGAGATTTTTCTTTTTGGGAATCATCGCAGTGATGGGTGGATTTTTCGAAGATGGCTGCATGGGACAAAATGGCTAAAGATCGATTTTACACACCCACCAACAGGTGTTTATGCGTACACTGCTCTTGAGGTTTCTCCAGGCGGACGCTGGCTGTACTTCGGTTCAACAAGTGGCCTTTATAGATTGAGGCTAAGGCAATGATTCGGCCAACAGATCTTCATGATCGGTCTCCCCCACAAATAAACAGCGCCCTTTAGGGAGTGTCTGTGCAAAAAATCCGGCCTAGGATTTTGTTTGCAAAGGACAACTGTGTCCCACAGGGCGCTTTGTCTGTAAGAAAAGTAGCAAGAATACTTTTCTCAAACAAGCCAATGAAATGAACAGAAGAATTTAGAATAGGGAGAAAATACCATGCAACATTATAGAACGATACTTGTGCTCCTTCTTTGTGCTTACACTTCGGTTTGCTCGCCGTTCCTTCTCGCACAGGAGCGAATTCGTGGAAAAGAAGTGAGAACCGTAGTTTGGAATGGACGTCAAGTCGAATATCTCGAAGGGGAAATCGCAATTACGCTCAAATCCGGTGCATCGCGCACGGAGGTGACTTCCTTGCTTGCTCGGCATCAAGCAAAGTTTCGGTATGATTTTGATGAAATGGGCTGGGCGCTTGTTGAGTTGCCTGCGGGCTCCGACATATTCGCTGTCATTTCTCAACTGCAAAAAATACCGGCAATAAAAGCGGCTGAACCAAACTTTGTTAATCGGTTTCAAGCACTGGAACCAAACGACCCCTACTTCAAGGGAACAAACCCTGCAACATATCCTCATCAATGGGCACTGAAGAATACGAGCCAAACACCGCCTACAGGAACGTTTGACGCGGATATCGATGCGCCAGAGGCTTGGGGAATCACAACAGGAAACTCTAACGTCGTTTTGGCTATTCTTGATTCCGGAATTCCCATGATAGACGGATTACTATCCCACCCCGACCTCGACGATGGGAATAAGATCATAATGGGCGCAGATCTTGCGAACGATGGAACCGGTCTTCGAGATAATCTTGGTCATGGCACCCATGTCTCTGGTATCGCGAGCGCGGAAACGAATAATGGAACCGGAGTGGCAGGAGTGGCTTGGGGATGTAGGCTACGAGTCATCAAAGTTTCTAGCAGTGGTGGAATTCTAGACGAAGCGTTTTACAACGGTGTCAAAGATGCTGTTGATTATCAGCGCAACAACCCGGGAGTGAAGGTAGTGATAAATTACAGCGCTGGTGGCGCCCAATCAACGACGAAAGAGAACGCCGTAATCTATGCCAATACGTACGGAGTTCTGCTTGTCGCTGGAGCAGGAAATGGGAATGGCAATCCCGTTTATTACCCTGCAGCATATTCGAGCACTTACTCGAGTGTCATAGCGGTTTCGGCAACGGACCATAATGATCAGATCGCGAGCTATTCAAATGTGGGTCCCCAGATTAATGTTTCTGCACCCGGCGGCTGGGGGAGCTATTTTGATGGTACGCGATACCGTTTCAACGGTCCTAACAACTTGGGCCAAAACATCTTTTCAACGACGCCCAATTATCCTTTTCTCTATCAAACTTACTATAGTACCGACCTAACACAAAACTATAGCTATCTCGCTGGCACTTCAATGGCAACTCCACATGTCGCAGGCACTGCAGCGTTAGTGCTCTCCCTGAATCCCAATCTCACTCCGGTTCAAGTGAGGACAGCTCTTGAACAGGGTGCAGACGATAAGGGAGATCCGGGGAGAGACAATTTGTACGGCTACGGCCGCATCAACGCGTACAAAGCTCTCAAATATACGTTGGAGAACTACGGTGGTACTATTGGTGGCAGCGGAGAAGTCGTAACGTTTGTAGAGAACATCACTATCCAAAGCGGCAAGACTCTTACTGTGAAGGCCGGAACAGTAGTTCGTTTTGCACCAGGCACCTCTCTTGTCATCAACGGCACACTCAATGCCACGAGCGCCACCTTCACTAGCACCTCATCTTCCAGTACCTGGAGCGGCATCCTCTTCAACAGCGGCAGCTCAGGCAACATCAACGGCTGCACCATCTCACGAGTCTACTCGAACGACGGTAGCAAAGCCGGCATTACGGTCAACAATGCCTCACCCACGATTCAAAACACCACGATTGAAAATATCACCGGTACCGCAAAAGGCATTCGCGTGATAGAACTCGGAGCGCCTCAGATTCTCAGTAACACGATCCGCAACACCGAATGGCACGGCGTGGATATCAGAAAATCCAACCCCACGCTCCGCTTCAACAATATCACCGGTTCAGCCAGCACTTTTGCTGGTGCTGCGGCTGTCTGGTGCATCGATCTTGCAAGCCCAATGTTAGGGAGTACATCGCCAGCGGGTGAAGGAAGAAACACTCTCAGAGACTTCCCCATCGGCCTTGAAGCGAGAGGTTCCTCAACTGTTTACGCAGGCCCGTCCGATGTTGCCTATAAGAATCGTATCTTTGGCAATTTCACTGCCAATGCCTATGCCCACGAGACCTCTATCATTTACGCGATGCATGCATGGTGGGGCCAGAGTCCGCCGGATGCGTCGAAAATCCAGGCCGCATCTGGTTCTGCGATTTACTATGACCCGTGGCTGACGAGCGATCCGGGGGCTGCGTTTCGCCTTGCACCCGACCCTGCTCCACCTGTTCTGGTTCCTACGCTCAACGTTCTGGCTTCGAATACTGTGGGGACGTATGATCGCCGCTCATTCCTCATCCGGGCGCTTGAACACCGTTTTGCCGGCCGACATCAAGATGCGATTGCCATTTACCGGTCGCTGCTGACAGACGCCCCGCATTCCGATGAAGCCATGTTCGCGCTCATCGAATTAGGCAATGTTTATCGGGAGTTCAGAGACAAATACGTTCTGGCATACATCGAGTCCTTGAGCAAAGCAACAAATCCATTTCGAGCTACGGCGCTTGAAATTCTCTCCAACTGTTATCGGGTAGATGGAAACCTTGCTCAGGCCTTAGCAGTCAATAACACGCTCATCAGCGACTTTGCCGGGACAGAACACGAGAAGCACGGCAGGTTGAATCAGTTCTTCATCAACTACAACTCGAAGCAATACCGTCAGGCTCGTGAGCAGCTCACGACATTACAAGCACGATATCCGGACGAAGAGATGGTCGCCGTAGCCGCGTGGTTGATGGAGGTGGCTGATGGCGAAACTCAGCCGAGCACAAGGCAACAGCAAGTGTTCCAAACAACGGAGTCTTCAGCATCCGCCTCAGGCGGACAGGTCTCGCTTGTTGCGTATCCCAATCCGTTTAACCCGTCTACGAATTTTGAATTTCGGATTGCGGAAGTCGGAATGGTTTCGCTGAAAATCTATGACCTCCTCGGTCGGGAAGTTGCCGTAATCGTCAATGAAGAAAAGCAGTCGGGGTCATATTCGGTTGCGTGGAATGCGAGCACTGTGCCGAGCGGCGTCTATTTTGTGAGGTTGGAGAGCGGTGGGAAAGCTGTGATACAGAAAATACTGCTTGTGCGGTAAATGCACAGACACGTTGTTCAAGGAGGAACTGCCGCAAACGCGCTGGAGGCTTTTGTTTCTCGGATGCTTTTTGACTAACTAGAGACGCGGCCGAAAACCCAACTTCTTACCACAAAGACTCGAAGACACAAAGAAAAACGATTTGATTTTGTGGCACTTTGTGCCGTAGTGACTTTGTGGTAACACTTTTCGGCCGGATCTCTAGTGCCATCCACCAGCGCGACCATATTCTCAAAGAACATTTTCTTGATATCGGCCGCTGGGATGCGCATTTCCTGCGATAGCTTGAGCTGGTTGTCGACAATGTCGTACCGATAGCGAGAGCCGATTCCATCGGCTTATTGCTGGGGTGGCCGGACTCTCGTCGGCAGCGTGGTATACGGGGAGTCGAGCGAAGGGAGAAAAACAGCGCCCTGGCCCAAAGCCCCTGGTCTGGGACGAAGCACTCCTGGTCCCGATGTGCCGATTGCGGCACGCCATCGGCATCGCCAAGTTCATCGACAACTACAATAAATGTGCTTGATTAATTGGGGCCTATACAGACACAAGATAAAATGATGACAATCTAACGCATTGGCAGTACACTTGATAGAGAAAGTTCAACGATGTATATTATCTGGAAATCACACCAGATGGCGGTATTATTTGGAAACCGTATAAACAGTCGTTAGGCCTCCGCCTCGCTTCAGTCAGACGTTTCGTGTATGTTCTCCACATGAGCAAAATTTTCCTCACCCGTGACGAGGTGATCCGGCGGCTACAAACCGTTGAGTCCGAGATTCGGCGCCTCGGTGTTCGTCGGCTGGCGCTCTTTGGATCCGTGCTTCGCAACGAGGCTCGCCCCGACAGTGATGTTGATGTGCTTGTCGAGTTCGCTCCGACAGAGAAGACGTTCGATCGCTTCATGGCGCTGGCGGATCTGCTCGAAGACACTTTGGGGCACCGGGTCGAAGTGGTAACCACTGAGTCACTCTCACCTTTTATCGGGCCGCACATCTTGGCCGAGGCAAGGGATGTCCTTCGAGCCGCGTGACTATCTGCGGCATATTCTCGTGGAAGTCGAGTACCTCCTCGATCAGAGTCAGACTCTGACCTATGAGCGTTTCGCAGCGGATGAGACATTGCGGCGTGCGTTCGTGCGCAGCTTGGAAATTATCGGCGAAGCGGTGAAGAACCTTCCCGAGGAGTTCCGGGCATCGCATTCCGAGGTTGAGTGGCGTCCGATTGCTCAGATGCGCGACCGCCTGATCCACAGTTACTTTGGGGTGGATTATCAGCTCGTGTGGGACGTGGTGGACGAGAAACTTCCAGAACTGAAACGTAGCATCCAGCGGATCATTGATTCACAACAAGCCTAACTATCGGGTTGAGAAGGACGCGGCACACCGCGCCTCTTACCAGAAACGTTATGCCGACAACCCCATGGAGCGTCGTCGCCGGAGGTTTTTGTTTCTCGGATGCTTTTTGACTAACCAGTGCCATCCACCAACACGGCCATGTTCTCGTAGAAGATCTTTTTGATGTCGCCGGTGGGAATGCGCATCTCTTGCGCAAGTTTCAGCTGGTTGTCCACGATGTCGTAGCGGTATCCTCGCGGTAACATCCCCGAATCCGACCCAAAGAGAATCCTCCCCGCTG
>JBGFRR010000038.1:0-8108 GCA_041695045.1 Bacteroidota bacterium | reverse complement strand
CAGCGCCTCACCAGTTCACAACTCAACGCTGTCGCGGTAAAAGGCGATACCGTTTGGGTGGGCGGGCTCGATGGACTCGCGTACACAATCGACCGTCCGACACAACCGTTTGGAACATTCTGGCGGGTGCTCCGACGGTACGAACCGGTCGGCAAGACGGCACAGACATACTCGTACCCCTCTCCGTTCTCACCCGACGATCAGGCAGTGCGCATCCATTACTCTGTACCGAACCCGACGTCCAACGTAACGATCCGCATCTTCGATTTCGGGATGCAGCTTGTGAAGACAGTGATTCAGAACGCTCCGCGCTCCGGCTCTCTGGAGCATGATGAAATCTGGAACGGCCGCGACGAACACGGTCGCCGCGTGGCAAATGGCGTCTACTTCTACCGCATAGACATCGATGGGGGCGAACCGCTCTGGGGCAAGCTCTTCGTCGTTGAGTGACCGTAATTACTCAGCGAGTAAACGCAAGACCAAGTTAAGTGTTTCACCACAGATTCACAGATTAGAGGAGAAGATTTGGATAAAAAGGAATTTCCCTATAGGGAAGAAACCCACACAATTATCGGCATTTGCATGGAGGTACACAGAATTCTCGGGAAGGGTCTCGTGGAAATAGTGTACAAAGATGCGACTGAATACGAGTTTCAGTTAAACCGTGTTCCTTATGAACGAGAGAAGGAATATGCAGTTCGTTACAAAGAGATTATCCTTCCTCATAAGTTCTATGCAGATTTTGTGGTGTACAATTTGATTATTCTGGAGGCTAAAGCAGAGAAGGCTTTGGTGAACGAACATTACTCTCAACTGATCAATTATCTGAGAATCTCTGGCTGCAAGGTGGGATTGCTGGTGAACTTTGGAGAATCATCGTTAACATGGAAAAGGGTCGTCCTTTGAGGAATGTTAATCCGTGAATCTCTGCCTGCGGTAGGCAGGTGTGGTTCATCCCTTCACTGAGCAGGATTTTATCAAACCTCTGGTTTGATCTATCTTTCGAATGAACCGACAGGTTCATTGGCAGGATTTTATCAAACCTCTGGTTTGATCTATCTTTCGAATGAACCGACAGGTTCATTGGCAGTTACGAGTGACCGATGGTGCAGCGACTTTCTCATATCATCCTTGCCTTATTTTTTGTATGTTCACTCCTGTCAGCACAACCGAGCTCTGCTATCGGGGGCCTTGCCGGCTCGCCGTTACGGATGGGATTTGGAGCGCGCGGAATTGCCATGGGGAACGCGTTAAGCTCAAACACATCCGGACAGATATCGGCCTATTACAACCCTGCGCTGTTGCCGTTCCAGACGGACCGGAATCTTCAAGCGGCGCTCGGTTTCCTCACACTCGACCGACGACTGAACTTTCTTAGCTACGGTCAGGATATCAAGCCAACGGGAGGCATAGCGGTAAGCATCGTGAACGCCGGCGTTTCAGAGATTGAAGGGCGTGACGTGAACGGAACAAGAACCGATACCTACTCGACAAGCGAGAACGCATTTCTTTTCTCCTTCGGCACATCGATGAGCCCGACACTCAGCGCAGGCATTACACTCAAAGTGCTTCACTATTCGTTGTATCAGGAAGTCCGTTCAACAACGGTGGGCGTCGATGCGGGAGTGTTGTTCGCCATCACCGACCGATTGCACGCTGCGCTCGTGTTGCAGGACATCAACGCAAAGTACAAGTGGGATACAACGCCGATCTTCGGACGTCGAGGGAATACAACAACAGAACAATTTCCTCTACGACGGCGCCTGAGCGTCACGTATGTGCCTTCGTATTACAACTCGAACATTTCAGCGGAAATCGAATACGTCGACTCCACGCCGCTTGCTCGCATTGGCGTGGAGGCGTACCCGGTCAACGAACTTGCTCTTCGTGCCGGGGTTGATCATATCGACCTCTCGGGTGATATTCTCGCAAGGCCGTCATTCGGATTCGGCTTTTTACCGGGCATCGAAACTCTGCGGCCGGAGCTGCACTATGCCTTCGTCGTCGAACCGTACGCTGCATCGGGCATTCATATCATCTCCATCATCGTCCGTTTCTAATGCGCAGGCATACGTTCATCTTCCTTCTCTGGGTCGTTCCGGCACTGCTCTTCGCACAAGGGAATACGGCCGGTTCCTCGTACTTAAAGCTTCCCACGAGCGCCCGCAGCGCGGCACTCGGCGAGTCGCTCGTTGCAGAGGCCGGGAACCTTTCGGCTTCAATGTTCAACCCCGCTCTCCTTGCTCTCAAGACCAACACGGAATTGCAGTTGACCCATGCAGAATGGATCCAACAAGTACAGTTCAACCACTTTACAGGAAGCATTCCGTACCCGTTTGGCACGTTTTCGATTGCCGTCTCCAGCACTGCGATCGACGATATTGAAGTCCGGGACAAACCCGGTCCAGCGGTTTCGACATTCACTGCTCGCGCAACGTCGGCGCATGCGTCGTTCGGCACGCTGATGGGAACGAACATTGCGCTTGGGTTTGGCGCCAAGGTTCTCTATGAAAAATATTACATCAACGAGACGACGGGTGTAGCGTTCGATGCCGGATTAGTGTACCTCGCCCCACTTGATGGACTCACGGCTGCCATCTCGCTGACGCATTTCGGCTCAATGTCTCAATTGAAAAACGAGCGAAGCGACTTGCCGACGCAGACGCGATTCGGAGCGGCATACCGCACTCGGTCCGGTCCCTTCAGCATTCTCGTTTCCTCCCAGGTTTCGAATGAAATCGAAAGCGTTGAAAGCCGGATTCATTTCGGAGCGGAGATCATGTACGACCAATCCGTCTCCCTTGCCCTCGGGTATCAAACGGGATACGAAACACGAGGCGTCTCGGGAGGCGTCGGCTTCTTGTATGATGTCCTCCGGCTGGATTATGCATACGTCCCGTTCTCGCTCGGCTTGGGGGACGCTCATCTCATCACCATTCGATTCAACCTCTAACCGACATGGCTCTTCACGTCGTACCGTATACGAAGGAGTGGCGCGAACGTTGGGATGACTTTGTGCTCTCATCCAACAACGGGACGATGTTTCACCTTCAGCGTTTCTTGAGCTATCACCCGGACGGTCGATTTGCGTGGCATCATCTTCTATTTCTTGACGGGAACGATACATTGGTCGCCGTTCTTCCGGCAAGTCGCATGGGCACAACGTTAGAATCCCCCATCGGCGCCTCCTACGGGTCGTTCGTTACCGGCGATATTCCCTTTGCAACAGCGCTTGAGCTTGTCGATGCGTTTGCCGATTATTGCCGCCAGACCGGTTTCGAGCGCACACTCCTCACACCGGCGCCGTTCATCTATCAGCGCGTCGTGTCGCAGAATATCGATTACGCGCTTGCGTACCATGGGTTCACGTACGACAAGCATTACATTTCGCACGCCATTCGTCTCGACAACAGTGATTTTGTGAAGGGCTTTCAAGCCACGGCACGCCGCTATATTCACAAGTATCTCCGCGAGCGAACGCTCACCATCGAGCAAAGCGACGACTACGATGCGTTCTACCCCATCCTTGTGAAGAACAAGCAACGGCATGGGGTCAAGCCAACGCACACGCTCGAAGAGCTGCATCGCTTGCGTACGCTGCTGCCTGAGAATCTCATCCTCTTTTTGGTCAAAAAAGGTTCAAAGCCGATTGCAGGCTCGCTGGTCTTCGTCTGCAATCAACAGGTTGCGCTCTGCTTCTACAACATGCTGATGTATGAGTATGAGCAATACAATCCGAACCACGCGGCGATGTATGAAGTCGTCAAATGGGCCACGGAACGCGGCTTCTCGTGGGTGGACATCGGCGTGTCGCAGGATACGCACGCGGAGAACCAGATGACGCCCGCGATGAACTTGATTCGCTTCAAAGAAAAGTTTAACGCCCGCGGCATCCTTCGCAGCACATTCTATAAGCGCTTCGTGTGACGATGAAGATTCTTCACGTCGCTCCCATCAACGTTGCCGGCGTGCCGTACGACATGGTGCTCATGCATCGGCGCTTCGGCCACACAGCTCGGTTAGTCACCTTCCACAAGAACTCCCTCACCTTTCCCGAAGACATCTGCCTCAACCTCCCGCTCCCACGAAATCCGCTCGCCCACCTCTGGCGCGACGTCAAACGGAAACGCGCCACGACGGCCGCGCTCATCCGGCCAAACACAAAACGCCAGCCGCCTGTTGCAAGACCCGCGAACTTCTTGGAAGCGCTGTATTTTGCATACAGCGATTGGAGAAGAGCGGATGCAGTGATGAAGGCGATTGACGAGTTTCGACTGGACGAGTACGAGGTGATCCATTATGATGGAGGGATGGACTTCTTCCGCGATGCGCGGATTGCATCAGCCTGGAAGGAACAAGGAAAGAAGATCGTGTGCCACTATATGGGAAGCGATCTCCGTGTGCGGGGGGTAAACGAGCGGATGGATCGGCTCAGCGACTTGAACCTGACGAATGAGAGCGACCATCTCCTGCTTCATCCCAACATCCACTACATGTTCATGCCATTCGATGCGAGCAGGTATCGTGTCCGATCACGGGAGAATGAAAAGCTCAGAATCGTTCACTCTCCCTCCAACCGTTTCATGAAGGGAACGGAGCTGATCGTTCCCATTATGGAAAAGGTGTGCGCCGCTCGCAATGTCGAATTTGTGCTCGTCGAGCATACACCTCATGACGATGTCATCCGGATGAAGGAGACGTGCGATATCGCCATCGAGCAAGTCGGCAATTTCGGAGGGACAGGCTACGGCCGCAATTCGCTTGAAACACTCGCCATGGGTATCCCGACCATTACCGACATGACTCCTGACTATGTGGAGTGGCTTCCGGAGAATCCGTTTCTCCTTGCCACGCCCGAGACGTTGTATGACCGCCTGCTCGAAGTCATTGACAACAAGCAGCTTCGCCAGCAAAAAGCAGAAGCCGGCCGCGCCTGGGTTGAGAAGTATCATTCCTACGAAGCCGTCCATAATCGTTTAATGGAGCTGTACCGCCAGCACGGGATCATATAAGATGACTTCCGTACCCAAAGCAGCGCTCATAGCGATTTTCCTTGGACTGGTGATCCGAGTTGTCTTCGTCGGGGTTCATCAACGCCCACTTATTTCCGATGAGCGAGACTATCATCGCTTAGCGCTGAACCTCATCGAGCAGGGCGTCTACGGTGTTGGCGATACACCAACGGCATACCGCCCCATTGGGTATCCGGGTATCGTTGCGGTTTGCTATGCACTGTTGAGCAGTTCCCCCACCATCGTCAAAGTGTTGCAGGCCATCCTCGATTCCATCACGGCGCTGCTTCTTGTTTTACTGCTGCGGAATGCTTCCAACCGTGTCAAGGTCATCGGAGCGGCCCTCTGGTCGTTCTACATCCCCGCAGTCCTGTTTTCAAACTTTCTTCTCAGCGAAACGATCTTTACCACTCTTCTGGTTGCAACCGCGTTCGCGTTTCGTCGAGTCTCTCCCACTCAACCGCACCACTTCCTTCTCCTCGGCGCCCTTGTTGGGGTGCTCGTCCTCATCAAGCCCGGGATGGTGTTGTTCGTGTTCATGTTTGCGGCCACAATCGCCTTTGCGCAGATGCCGCTTGTGCGGTATTCATTCCTCGCTCTCGGTGTCCTTCTCGTTGTCCTCCCCTGGGTCTTTCGAAACGCCGCCGAGCTTGGCAAACCAACGTTGGGAACAAACGGCGGGATCAATCTCCTCATCGGCAATAATCCGAACGCAACAGGCGGTTACGCAATTACCTACTCACCGGATATTCTCCAATCAGCAAGTAGCGAAGTTGAAGCCGACGAGCTTGCTTACCGCGCCGCGCTGCAGTACATTGCGTCCGAACCAGACCGATTTATCATGAACGGCTTCAAGAAACTTGCTCATCTCGTTTCAAGTCAAGGAGGAATATTGGTGTGGAGTTTTCATCCCAACCCCGAAGACACGTCGGTTCGCTATGCCGCAAAATACGCTTCTCTTCCACTCGTACTGACCCTTGTGGTCAATATACTTTATGCTACCCTTCTGTTCGCTGGCCTTGCGGGATTTCTTGCTTCCGATCGCGATAGACTCTGGTGGTTCGTTGCAACCCTCATCGGATGTTGGATCATTCTTCACGCGACGTTTTTCGGAGGAAGCAGGTTCCTGTTTCCTCTGATGCCGTTCTTTGCTCTCTACGCAGCTCACGCAATAGCAGAACCAAAAGCATTGTTCTCCCGCATGTCAAAGCTTTCTTTTCTGATCTTCTCAGCCGTAAGTCTCTTTTGCATCGCAACGTGGGTTGTTGAATTCTATGTCGTCTACTTCTCCTGACAAGGATTTGTTACAAGAACGTCTCTTCCTTGCCCTGCTTGCTGTGGCGGCAGGACTGCGGTTCATCAATCTCGGCTTTCTCGATATGCAAGCGTGGGATGAGGCCGTGTATGCCGTACGGTCGATGGGCATTCTGCGCTTCGGCGGATGGCTTGACCAAACAGCATTCTCTGTTGATGGACTCTATTCGTCCTTCCACCCTCCGCTGCATGTGTGGCTCACGACAGTCGCTTATTCTCTGCTCGGTGTGAGCGAGTTTTCTACTCGCTTCGTGTCGGCTTGTCTCGGCGGCGCAACGTTGTTTGTCCTTTACGCAATCGGCAAGCGACTGATGAATCGCGAGGTCGGATTGCTTGCGGCACTGCTCTATGGCCTTACGCCGTTCGTTTCATTCTACGCGCGGCAGGGACAGTTTGATACATCAATGACATTCTTCATTTCGCTGGCATTTCTTTTTCTCATACGTGGAATTGACGGCGGTGGTGTTCGTCAGTACACCTTTGCCGCACTTGCAGTAGGTGCCGCTCTGATGACGCGATCATTTGTCGGCGGCGGGGTGCTGATTGCGCTTGCGGCATTCATCTTGCTGAGCCGCGGGCGTTCACCGATATCACTCAAGCGACTCTTGATCGTCATGTTGCTGGCAGGTCTTCTTCCTCTCCCCTGGTATGCCATGATGATTGTGAAACACGGTGGCGGAAATCCCCTGTTTGTGCTTCAGGCGGCAGACCTGTATGAACGCGCGGTAATCGGGTTTGAAGAAAATATCAAACCTCTGGGAGTGTTGTACTATTTCAATCAACTTATCGTCTTGATTCCGCTCATTGTCGTGTGGGGATGGTTCGGCCTCTGGAGGGCAATCCGTGAGAACCATGCAGGATGGAAGCTCGTTGCCCTCTGGTTTCTTGTCTACTTTGTCGTCTTCTCGATTGTCAGGTCAAAGCTCGCGGTGTATGTATTCCCCGTGTTGCCTGCTTTCTCATTGCTCGCAGCACGTACGATATGGCACGCCGTTGAAGGTGGCATCTCTCGCACATCGACTGCCTTCCTTATGGGAGGAACATTGCTCGCTACCCTCTGGGCGTCGAGTCAGGAGTGGAGAAATGGTGTCAAGGCACTGCTGCGAGATTTATTTCAGTTTCATCTTCCGCCGCCATCTCAAGTCGCTGAAGTACTGCCTCTCATCCTTCTCGTTACGGCGTGTGTATTCGTAACGCTCGCCTTCTTCCATGCCGAGCGACCCAACAGCATACTCAAGGCACTGCCTGTCGGGCTTGTCATTGCTTCGCTCACATGGACACTCACCCACGTTCTTTATCTTGATTCATTCCAACACCGTGATGGCGGCAAGGCCTTGGCAACATTTGTGCAGCAGCATGGAATCGATCAACTCCTCGTTGCGGGGTACGAGCGGAATCCCCAGATTTCGTACTACTTCGAGGGGGTGGACTTAGGATGGCGTGAGGACGTGCACTTCCGCCGGATTATTCCTCCGCGTGACCGGCAACGTTTCCGATCCTGGTTGCTTGCTGAAACGACACACGAACCAAACAGCACCCTTCTGGTGTTGGAGAAAGACAAATTCATCCGCTACGAGACCATCGACCCGCTTGCAATCGCTCCACCCGACTATGAGCTTGTGTTCGAAAGCCGCCGCTACGCTGCGTTTCAGCGAGCAAAGGGAGAGCACTATGCGCTTGCACAATGAGGCGCGCAAAAGTGATTCTCCGATTGCACTTCGGAATGTATTTCCATAAGTTAAGACTGTTCACTGAAAGAGACCCACATGCTTCAGTGTTCCC